>CAVKZS010000039.1:0-34537 GCA_963660925.1 Eubacterium sp. CAG:38
GCCTGAATTCCAGAAATTTTCTCAAATTACTGCTTGACTTTTATTAGCAGGTCTGAATCTTAGAAGGGGATGATGCCGGTCACGACCACGAACGCCAGCATACCGACCGCGAGCAGGAACGCCCACTTGTAAGAGAAGGCGATATGCTCTTTCAGCTCCACATTCGTCAGGCCGAGGCCCATGTAGGTGGCGGCGGTCATCGGCATGATGTAAATCGCCGGGCCAAAGGTGATAAGGAAGGCCGCGCCGACTGCAGCAGCCGGAACACCGTAAGCGGAAACGATCTGGTTGACGATGGGCAGGATGCCGTAGGTCAGAGCATCGCCGTGGACGACCATGCTCAACGGGCTGTTGATGGCGGCAAACAGAATGTGCAGGTGCGGAGCCATGCTTGCCGGCATTGCGGACAGGACCATCTGGGTCATGGCGTCCAGCATCGGGCTCTTACCCATGATGCCGATCAGGACGCCGGACGCCAGAGCGGTAAATGCCATGGTCAGCGCGTCGGTCGCATGAGCCTTGATGCGCTCGGTCTGCATCTTCTGAGAGGGGTAGTTTACCATCAGGGCAATTGCCAGAGCAACCATGAAGGTGACGTGGGTTGCAACCTTCGTCAGGGTCAGCATCAGGACGACCGCAACGATCAGGGCAATGTTGAACCAGAACAGTTTCGGGCGGTGCAGCTCGTTTTCGGCCTTGACCTCTTCGGCCGTTTCCTCAACGGCTGCGTTCTCCACATAGCCTGCGCCGCGCTTCTTTTCCATCTTGGCGAAGAAGACGCAGAAGACCAAAATCATCGCGATGCCGAAGACCTGCGCCGGGATGCAGTATTTCCAGATATCGGCGGTGCCTACTTCCAGAGCGGCGGCGGTACGACCGCAGGGGCCGCCCCAGGGAACGATGTTCATGACGCCCATCGTCAGGGTGGTGATGCAGAGCAGAACGATGGGGCGGACATTCAGCTTTTTATAGATGGGGAGCAGCGGCGGAATGGCGATGAGCAGGGTGGTCGCGCCGGAGCCATCCAGATGGCCGATAAAGGCAATCAGAACCGTTGCGAACATGAGCAGCAGGATGTTTCCGCCGACCACTTTCAGCACTTTATTCACGATGCGGTCAAAAACACCGGCATCGTTCATCACACCAAAGAACAGGACCGCAAAAATGAACAGGATCGCAGTGGTCGAAACACTCGACACACCGGTTTTGATATACTCGCTCATATCCGCCGGGCTGAAACCGACGGCAAAGCCGACCAAAATCGGCAGCAGGATAAACACGACCGCAGGCGTGCTTTTGCCCCAGAGCAGAAGGGCAACGATCAAGATCATCAGGGCAAAGCCTGCGACACCCAACAACGACATAACACTTCTTCCTTTCACTGACTACAAGAGGGATTTACGTCCATCAAAAACCGCGGTTTGTTTTGATGGCTTGATTATAGTCTCCGCGAGTATAAATGTCTAATGCCAACCCTGCCGTTTTGTATAACCTGAAGTTATGGTAAAAAATGTTTTGTGCAGGTTATACAACAAACACCCTCGCTATTTTTCCATGTATCCCAGAAAACCCAGCATCTCGCCGAAAATCACGTTTCTGCGTTGTGCAGCTTTCACAAATGCCGAACCTCGCACGCTTTGTCTCGGCGCACAAAAAATCCGTGCATCCATCAAAAAGATGAAATACACGGACTCTAAAAAGCAGCTTTTTAGAACGGCGGACGCCAGCCGGTGCAGTACCGGGCATAGTCGCGGTCAGCCTGCTTGACGTAGAGGACCAGCTCGTGGCTGCCCTCTTTGTTGACGCGCTCCCGGACTTTGGTCGGGAGGTTCTGGCGTTGGAGCAGCTCCACCTCATCGTTGAGTTCTTCTTCGTTGTCGAAGGTATCCAGCTCGGTCCAGTGGGTGCAGAAGAGCCAGAATTTTACCAAGTGTTCATTCATCGGGTTCCGTCTCCTTTGTGGAAGTTTCCTCCGCCGGGTCGCGCAGGCGGTAGAAGGGTGCGATGGCGTTGGCGTCGCCGTGGCGGACGATGGAGTAAGTGATGTCGCAGTAGGGTTGGATGGCCGTGCTCTTCTCGACCGTGGAGATCAGCAGCACCTGCAATTGCAGGCGGCGGAACAGCTCCATCATGGGGCGGATGCGGTCGCTGGTCATCTTGCTGAAGGCCTCGTCCAGCAGCACCAGACGGATGCTGTTCTCGCTCTTCTGGTAGATCTGCAGCAGGGATGCGCAGATGGCCACATAGAAGGGGGCCTGATTCTCGCCGCCCGAGGAATCCCGGCTGACCCGCGAGAGATACGCCTGCTGGCCCGAGACAGTGTTGGTGACCTTGATATCGTAATCAAGGTAGGTGCGGTAATCGACGTAATCCGAGAGGGTCACGTTTTCGGGGCGGCGGCCCTCCTGCCGGGCGCGGGTGTTCTCGTCCACGTCGGCCATGATCTTTTCCATCAGCTCATCCACCTGCCGCTCGTAGACAGGGTCGGCGGTGGCGGCCAGATTGTCCAGCGAGTCGCCGGCGGTCATCTGCTGGTTGCCTTTGTCCACGATGACCTGATAGAACGCCGCCAGCTGCGGGTCGCGGCTGGGTTCCAGCTCAAAGCGGTAGACCTCTTCGCCGTAGGTCAGCTGTTCCATCACCTTGTTCAGCTCCCGGAACTGCCGCCGGGCGTTGAAGATGTCGTCCTTCATCCGGAAGAGGATGTCCTTCCGGAAGCGGTCTTTGCAGTCCTTCTGGGCCTGTTCCAGCCGGGCGGCGTACCGCTCGAGGTCGATGCGGACCAGACTCTCGTACTGGGCGCGGTACTGCTCGACCCCGGCCAGACCCAGCGGATAATCGCAGACGTACCGCTCGTTGTAGCTCTTCTGGGCGGGTTCCAGCGTGCCGGTCAGATAAGCCTGCAGCTCGTCATCCAGCTTGGCCTGCGCTTTTTCGGCGGTCTGGGCGGCGGTGCGGGCATTCTTGCCCTCCGAAAGCTCTGTGAACCGCTTCTGGGCCAGCGGCTCGAGGAGCGGATATTTTGCAAAGAAGCCGTCCGCGTTCTCCCGGCTCTGCCGGGCCGTCTCGACGGCCTTGGCCCGCTCTGCCTCGCAGGAAGCCAGCTGCTTTTCGCAGACGCGGACATCGCCGCCGGCCCGCTCCACGGCGGCGCGGGCGGTATCCCATGCAGCTTCCCGGGCCTCTTCCTCCCGGTAGAGCTGCTGCAGCATCGGGTTTTCGCGGCAGTCGGCCAGCTTTTGTTCCTGTGCCTCGTAGTCGGCCTTGGCCGCGGCCAGAGCTTCCCGGTTGGCCCAGAGTGCGGCCAGCTCGTCGAGGGCCTTGCCCCGCAGGATGTTCTGGAACTGATCGTAGGCGGCTTTCAGGCCGCTTTCGGCCTGCTGTGCGGCCTTGCGGCGGTCGCCGAGGGCTTCAATTTCCGTTTGCAGTGCGCCGGCGCGGGCGCGGCGGGCGTCCAGACCGATGTACCGCTGGGGCGTGCGGAGACGTTCCAGCCGGAAGGGATGGTGCCGCAGCAGATCACGGGTGGCACTGTCGGGGTAATTTTCAAGGGTGTCCGGCGTGTCGCAGCAGACAATCCGCCGGAGGATGGTGTCGGCATACTGGGCCGCCAGCGGGTTTTCGCTGGTGACCTGCGCGGCCAGACTGTCGGCCGGGGCCGATTCTGCCCGGCGGTTCGCGCTCCGGATGCCCGGGGTGTCCAGCAGGCTGATGGGGCCGACCTTATCCTTCAACGCCACGAACGCGCTCTTGGCGGCGGCGTAGTGGGCGGGCGGCACCAAGATGTCAAAGCGGCGGTCGCCGAGGCAGGCTTCCACGCAGTCCTGCCAGCTCTCATCGGCCACGCTCAGCAGCTCGCAGAAAATTTTTGCATCCGGCTGCATCCCGCGGCTCTTGAGTTCTTCGTTGACGGCATCCCGCACCCGGGTGGCTGCGTCGCCGTGGGGGTAGACCCACTTGCCGCCGCTCACGGCGTCTAGTTCGGTGCGCTTGTCGGACTGCTCTTTCGCCAGTTCTGCAGAGGTCTGCCGCGCCGCGAAATACCGCTCTTCCAGCGGCTTTTCGAGGGCGTTCAGGGCCTCGGTCAGCTGGGGCTGCGTGTCGGCGGTCAGGCTCTCGGGCCAGAGCTTGGCGGGCACGTCCAGCCCACTCCGTTTCAGGCTCCTGAGCAGGGCCGTGACTTTGGCCGCGGCTTCCTCGCTCTGGGCGGCTTTCCGGGCGGCGGCATCTGCCTCACTCTTCTTGCGGGCGGCTTCCTCCGTGAGGGCATCCAGTGCCCGGCCCTCGCCGCTGGCCGACGCCGCACCGTGAGCCGTCAGATAGGCGCGGCGGGCTTCGGCCTCGGCGTTCTTGGCGGCTTCGTACTGGGCGTTCAGAGTCTCAAGCTGGCGTCTGCCCGCGTCGAGACGGTCTTTCCAGACATCGTCTTCGCCCGCGTCGGCGTTCGCCCGGGCCAGCAGTGCCGCGCCCCGGTTGACGAGGGCTTCGGTCTCTTTTGATGCGGCTTCCCGGCCCGCATTCACGATCTCTTCCAGTGCGGCGGCGCGGGTCTGGGCCTCGGCGAGGATGGCGTGGAGGTTTTCCAGCTCCACCCGGTCGCCCTGCAAAGCATCCAGATCCAGCTCCGGCTGGGGCAGGATGTACTGGTATAGAAATTCCCGGAAGTTCGGGATCTCGTCCATGCTGGTGCCCATCTGGAACACCTCATTGAACTTCTTTCCCAGCGGGCTGGACGCGCGGCCAATGCCGAGGGCGCGGCAGATCCGGTCCCGGGCTTCGCTGGGGCTGCGGGTGTAGGAGAGCCGGCCCACGCTGGGCTTGAAGTCCTCCTTCGCACTGGGGGCACCGGTGCGCGGGTCGATGAAGGGCAGCATCTCGAGGGTGCAGCCTTCTTCCGAGATATACCACGTCTGGTCTCCGGGATGCAGCTCCTGCATGGGGCCTTCGGACTCGACCCGGACCGCGATGACAAAATTGGTCCGCTTGACGCTGTTCCAGAACTCCGCGCCGATGTAGGCCACGGTGTGTCCCGGGCGGCGGTAGGCGTTTTCGCCGCGCTGCTTGGCGTGGACCGAGCCTTGGAGGGTGCGGCCGCTCTTCTTGTTGCCGAGAGCGTTGAAGTTGCGGTTGGTGGTCAGGCAGTAGCGGATGGCGTCGAGGATGGTGGTCTTGCCCACCGCGTTGACGCCGATCATGTAGGTCAGGCGGGCGCAGTCGAAGGTGACGTTTTCAAAGTTGTGCCAGTTGATGAGTTTCAGGCGTTTCAGTTCGATCATTCTTCTGCCTCCGCTGCCTCGTCAGGCCGTTCGTAAAGGGAAAGTTCGCTGCGGGTGCGGCTGCTCTCGGCGGCGGCATCCGCGAGGTCGGCGTCCGGCAGGGCCAGCAGCACGGTGGGGAAGACCTCGATCCGGCTGTCCAGCCCGCTCAGACGGCCCACCGGCCGGGCGAGGTTGTACTTGCGCAGGGTGCGCAGCAGCCGTTCCAGCGTGGGCTGGTCGAGGCGGCGGGGCAGGTTCATCTTCTGCAGTTCGGCCTGCACTTCTTCCACCGTCACCAGCACCTGATCCGCGCTGGCGGACAGGCTCTCGCGTTTCTGTAAATAGAGCAGCCGCAGCACCAGCAGCAGGATGCTCTCGTATTTCAGCAGCCGGGCCTGACTGCCCTCGTGCTCGTTGACCAGAGCCGCCGCCTGCAGGGGCGCGGGGTAGAGCAGCACCGCATAGCCCAGCGGCGCAAACACGGCCCGCACCTCGTTCAGATGGTCCTGCACATAGAGGTATTTGGCCCGCTGATCTTCCACCCCGCCCAACAGAAAGCAGTGGTTGAGCAGGTAGTTTGCGGTCTCCTCCAGCATTTGATTCGTTTCGGGCATGGTCAGTTCTCCTCCTTGCGCGGCGTCAGGATAAAGTCTTCAAAGCGGAAGCCGTTCTGCTCGACCCATCTGCCGGTGAGGGTGATGTCGTATTTCCGGCGGGGGGAGCGGGAATAGGTGTGCAGGCCGATGATCCGGGCAAAATCCTGCGGATACTCGGCCGCAAGGGTGGATGCCGCCGCCTGCGGGCGGGCGGCGAGGGCCTGCCGCGCCAGCAGATCGACGTTTTCCTCGGTGACGGCCATCCGCGCATAATCCAGCAGAAGCTGCTGTTCTTTGCGCAGCTGGGCGGGGTCAAGCTGTACCGTCTCCACCGGGGCCAGCGGCTCGGCAGTGCGGGGGGCCGCCGGCGGATAGAGGAACTTTGCGCCGAAGGTCTGCACCGGGTAGAGCCGCAGCCGGGAGGCAACCGGCCCATCGTCCGGCTCAAAGAGCTGGTCGGGCGTTTTGATCTCCTCGGCATAGCGGCGGAGCAACGCCGTCACGCTGCCCTGCGCGGAGCGGTCGCTCAGCAGCAGGAACTGCGCCCGCTGGACGGCCCGCTTGCGGTAGCGGATGTGGCTCTGGTCGATCTGCTTGATGAGGTCGCTCATCTCTTCCAGCGCGTCCCGCTGTTTCTGGATGAGGGCGCGCACCGCCGGGGCCGCTTCGTTGGGGGCGCAGCGTTCCACCCGGGCGTAATCGAGGGCCAATTGCGGCAGGTAATTTGCCTCGCACGCATCCAGCCCCTCTTCGAGGTAGGCGCGGTAGTTGAACAGGTTGTCGCTGGTCTTGAACCGGTGGTAGGCCGCGGCGACGACCTTTTCTTCGTACTGATCGAAGAGTTCCAGCACCTCCTGCGGGGTGCGGTTGCGGGTCAGCCGGTCGATGTAGTGGCCGATGGAAGCATTCAGGGCACGGAGCGATTTGTTCAGCGCGTCGAGGTCGCCGGCCACCTCCCGCAGAACGTTCTCATAAGGGCTTTTTTCCTCGCCGACGCTCCGCAGCAGCTGCCACGCCTTGTAGAGCTTGCCGGTGTAGGTGACGACCCGCGGGTTCAGGATCTCTTCGAGGGCTTCCAGCAGGGGCGTGACCTCGGGCACAAAGGCGAGGGACGGTTCTTCCTCGTAGCTGCCGGGCTGCTCTTCCAGCCAGCCGGTGCGCCGCAGCCGGAGCAGAAAGCCCAACGCCAGCAGATGCGGGTCCCGAGTGGGCTGTTCGGCCTCGTCGCCTGCGTCGTCGGCATCGAGGGCGAGGGGTTTCGCCAACGCCGCAAAGTAATCCTCCGCCCGGGAGACAGCCTCGGCGCGGGAGATGCTGTAATCGGCCGTGTGGCGGCACTCTTCCCAGAGCAGGAGCAGCAGCTCCGCATAAAAGGCCCGGTTCGGCCCGGCCAGAGGCCGGAACAGACGGGGGCTGACCAGTTCAAACAGCTGCATCGAAACGATCCTTTCTTTTCCGGCATTTTCGCCGGAAGGTTGCTGTGTTTATTGTACCACAGAATGCCGCTTTTGGCAAAAAAACGCCCCTTCCGGCGAAACTTCCGGAAGGGGCCACGACTGCGCTGATTTTATTTTAGAGCGGAACTTCCATTGCCATTGCCAGATAAATCTTTCCGTCAATGGTGCGGGTCGCTACACCAACTCTAGTGATCGAGTCGTAGAACGCCTGATCTGCTTCCGTTTTAATGGTCGGTGTTGCATCGCCCAAATCATTGGCTGTAAAGACTTTGGCATTCACTTTCAAATCCGGGTGCAGCTTCACATAGTCATATTTATAGCTCGGTTCTGTTTCGACTGCGACCATAATAAGCTTGGCTGGTGTGCCCGATACCAAAGACGACGTAATCGTATCTTTCAGATAAATCTGACCATCACTGCCGATGCTCTTCAGCGCATATACGCATCGAGCTTGCAGGTCACTATCATTTGTCAACGGGACTGCATTGTCACTGCGGGCATTATTGATTCCCGCAACGATCTGTTTTTCCATCTGTTCCGAAAGGCTGTTCGTGCCGCCGCAGCCGGTCAGCACGGTCAAAGCCAGAACGCCCACCAGAACGAGGGCGAGGAATCGTTTCAACTGTTTCATGGTGCATTCCTCCCAAACGATTTTTGTCAGTACGCCAAAATGCCAAAAATAAAATTGCAGAAATCTGCTCAGTTTGATTGTACCCTTGTTTGGCATTCGTTGTCAATTGGGAAAACTGCTGAAATGGGTCGATTTTTTTCGTCATTCCGTCCCGAGACGGTATTTGAAATCCCGGTAGCCGAAGTGCGCCAGCCGGACGGTCTCACCCGCTTCGGTCAAGGCCCAGATGTCCGGCAGGGGCATCCCGTTGAAGGTGTTGTTCTTGCAGGTGGAATAAATCGCCATGTCGCCGAAAACCAGCCGATTGCCCTCGGTGAGGGGCGCATCAAAGCTGTAATCGCCCACCACGTCTCCGGCAAGGCAGGTCGGCCCGCCGAGGCGGACGGTGACGGCCTTTTCGCCCGGTTCCCCGGCGTCCAGCAGGGGCGGGCGGTAGGGCATCTCGATGACGTCCGGGGTGTGGCAGGCCGCCGACATATCGAGAATGGCAAGGTTCGTTTCGCCATTTTTCAGCACATCCAGCACGGTGGTCACGAGATAACCGGCGTTCAACGCCCACGCTTCGCCCGGCTCCAGATAGACCTGCACGCCGTATTTCTCCTGCACCGAACGGATGCAGGCTTCCAGCGTGCCGAGGTCGTAACCCGGGCGGGTGATGTGGTGCCCGCCGCCGAAGTTCAGCCATTTCATCCGGGGAAGCAGGTCGCCGAAGGCTGCTTTCACCGCCGGGAGCGTCTCGGCCAGCGCGTCCGAATCCTGCTCACACAGGGTATGGAAGTGCAGACCATCCAGCAGCTCAGGCAGAGCAGGGTTCTTTTCGACCGCGGCATCCCACTGGGCGCGGGTCGTTCCGAGGCGGCTTCCCGGTGCGCAGGGGTCGTAAATGTCGTGGCCCTCCTGCGTCGAGTGTTCGGGGTTCACCCGCAGGCCGATGCTCTTGCCCGCAGCCTTGGCCCGTGGACCGAATTTTTCCAGCTGGTGGGGCGAGTTGAACACGATGTGGTCGGCATAGCCCAGCAGCTCTGCAAATTCATCTTCCCGGTAAGCCGCGCAGAACACATGGTTCTCTTTTTGGGGCAGTTCCTCTTTGCCAAGGCGGGATTCGTACAGGCCGCTGGCCTCGGTGCCTGCGAGATAGGGCGCGAGCAGGGGATAGCAGTTGAAGTTGGAGAAGGCTTTCTGCGCCAGCAGAATTTTGCACCCGGTGCGCTGCTGGACGCCCAGCAGAATTTCACCGTTCCGCTTCAGCCGGGCTTCGTCCAGCAGGTAGCATGGCGTCGGCAGCTGGGCGAGTTTCTCCGGTGCAAGGTTCGCAAGGCCCGCGAAGGGCGGGCGGCTATCGTGCAGCTGCATCAGTCCACGAGAGCCGGGTCGTGGCTCTCGGAGCGGGGCAGGCCGTACTTGTCCAGAGCGTCCAGATAGGGATCCGGATCAAACTCTTCGACGGTGTGGACGCCCTTGGTGGTCCACTTGCCGGTCAGGAGCATCAGCGCACCGCACATGGCCGGCACGCCGGTGGTGTAGCTGATGGCCTGCGAGCCGACTTCCTTGTAGCATTCCTGATGGTCGCAGACGTTGTAGATGTAGTAGGTCTTGTCCTTGCCATCCTTCTTGCCGGTGAAGATGCATCCGATGTTGGTCTTGCCCTTGGTGCGGGGGCCGAGGCTGGCGGGGTCGGGCAGCAGGGCCTTGAGGAACTGGATGGGGACGATCTCCTGCCCGTTGAAGTTGATGGGGGTGGTGGAGAGCATTCCCACATCCTCAAGGCAGCGCATATGGTCGAGATAGCTCTGGCCGAAGGTCATGAAGAAGCGAATGCGCTTTGCCTCCGGGATGTTCTTGGCCAGCGACTCGATCTCCTCGTGGTGGAGCAGATACATATCCTTTTCGCCCACCTTGTCGAAGTTGTACTCCCGCTTGATGCTCATGGCCGGGATCTCGACCCAGTGGCCGTTCTCCCAATAGCTGCCGGGAGCCGAGACTTCGCGCAGATTGATCTCCGGGTTGAAGTTGGTGGCGAAGGCATAGCCGTGGTCGCCGCCGTTGCAGTCCAGAATGTCGATGGTGTCGATGGTGTCAAACTCGTGCTTCTTGGCATAGGCGCAGTATGCCTGCGTCACGCCCGGGTCGAAGCCGCTGCCCAGCAGGGCGGTCAGGCCAGCTTCCTCGAACTTCTTGGCGTAAGCCCACTGCCAGCTGTAATCAAAGTAGGCGGAGAAACCGGCTTCCTTGCAACGTTTCTCGTAGATGGCACGCCACTCCGGGTCGTCGGTGTTCTCCGGCTCGTAGTTGGCAGTATCCATGTAGTTGACGCCGCAGGCGAGGCAGGCGTCCATGATGGTCAGATCCTGATAGGGCAGGGCAATGTTCATCACCAGATCGGGCTGGTAGCTCTTGATGAGGGCGATGACCTCCTCCACATGGTCGGCATCGACCTGTGCGGTGGTGATCTTGGTGGTGGTCTTGGGTGCCAGCTCTGCGGCCAGCTTGTCGCACTTTGACTTGGTGCGGCTGGCGATGCAGATCTCGGAGAAGACCTCCGGAACCTGACAGCACTTGTGGATGGCGACGGATGCGACACCGCCGCAGCCGATGATCAGAACTTTGCTCATGGTGATACTCCTTTATATTTTTATTCTACTTCTTTCAACATCTGCTCCAAAAACGCCGGCAGATAGAACGCACCCACATGGAGGCGGGTGGTGTAGTACCGGGTGCGGAGATGATAGCCGTTCCAGCGGGTGGCGTCGAGGTCGTCGATGGGGTGGTATTTCTTGCTGGCGAAACCGAACAGCCAGTATCCTGCCGCGTAGGTCGGGATGTGCGCCTGATAGACCCGGCTGATGGGGAAGGTGGACGCGATCCGCTTGTGGCTCCGCTGCATGGCTTCGGCGTCCTCACCGTAGAAGGGGCTGCCCTGCTGGTTGACTAGGATGCCGTCTTCTTTCAGGGCGTTGTAGCAGTTGCCGTAGAACTCCCGGGTGAACAAACCCTCGGACGGGCCGAAGGGGTCGGTGGAGTCCACGATGATGAGGTCGTATTCGTTTTCCTTCTTGCGGATGAATTTCAGGCCGTTCTCGTAGTAGATGTGCACCCGCTCGTCATCCAGACGGCAGGCGTTGCCGGGCAGATACCGGCGGCAGGCTTCCACCACCATCTCGTCCATTTCCACAAGGTCGATCCGCTCCACCTGCTCGAACCGGGTCAGCTCCCGCACCACGCCGCCGTCGCCGGCACCGATGATGAGGACTTTGCGGATGTTGGGGTGGACGGCCATCGGCACATGGGTCATCATTTCGTCATAGATGAACTCATCCCGCTCGGTCAGCATAATGTTGCCGTCCAACGCCAGCACCCGGCCGAACTCGGGGGTATCGAACACATCGATCCGCTGGTATTCGCTCTCTTCGCTGTACAACAGCTTGTTCACCCGGAGGCTGAGCTTGACATCCGGGGTATGCAGTTCACTGAACCAGAATTCCATAGCCGTTCCCCCTTATGCCAGAACGTTCAGCCGCTCAATGTCCGGGTCTTCGGGGCCGGTCATGGAGCAGCCGATGGCCTTGGCGTACTCGATGTAATCCAGAATATCCCGGGTGATCTTTTCACCGGGCGCAAGGATGGGGATTCCCGGAGGATAGCACATGACAAACTCGCTGCACACCTTGCCCTCGGTCTCCCGGAGGGGCAGGCTGATCTTGTCGGCATAGAAGGCTTCCTGCGGGCTGGCGGCCACTTCGGGGTCGATGTATTCATGGCTCATCATGCCGCTGGGGTCTTTCTGGTACAGGCGGCGGATCTCGGCGAGGGCCGACACCAGCCGCTCGATGTCCTGCATCCGGTCGCCGATGGAGATGTAGGCCAGCAGGTTGCCGATGTCGCCGAACTCGATCTGGATGTCGTATTCATCCCGGAGCAGGTCGTAGACCTCGATGCCGGCCAAGCCGATGTCCAGCGTATGCACACTGAGCTTGGTGGGGTCGAAAGCGTAGACCGAATCGCCGTTGACCAGCTCCTGTCCGAAGGCGTAGTAGCCGCCGATGGCGTTGATCTCCTCCCGGGCGTACTCGGCCAGCTTCTTGACCTGCGCGAAGATCTCCTTGCCGCGCAGGGCAAGGTTCCGCCGGGAGATGTCGAGGCTGGACATGAGCAGGTAGCTGCCGGAGGTGGTCTGGGTCAGGTTGATGATCTGCCGCACATAGCCCGCGTGGACATTGGGGCCGGCCAGCAGGAAGCTGGATTGGGTCAGACTGCCGCCGCTCTTGTGCATCGAGACAGCCGCCATGTCCGCGCCCGCGGCCATGGCCGAAATGGGCAGCCCCTCGCCGAAATAAAAGTGGGTGCCGTGGGCTTCGTCGGCCAAGCAGAGCATCCCGGCGGCGTGGGCCATCTCGACGATGGCTTTCAGGTCGGAGCAGATGCCGTAATAGGTCGGGTTGTTCACCAGCACAGCCACGGCGTTGGGGTGCTCGGCGATGGCTTTGGCCACCTGTTCCCGCTTCATGCCGAGAGAGATGCCGAGGCGGGTGTCCATCTCGGGGTTGACGTAGACCGGCACTGCGCCGCAGAGCACCAGCGCATTGATGACGCTGCGGTGGACGTTGCGGGGCAGGATGATCTCGTCGCCCCTCTTGCAGGCCGTGAGCACCATGCTCTGGACCGCGCTGGTGGTGCCGCCCACCATCAGGAAGGCGTGCGCCGCGCCAAAGGCTTCCGCCGCCAGCTCCTCGGCTTCCCGGATGACCGACACCGGGTGGCAGAGGTTGTCCAGCGGCTTCATGCTGTTGACATCAACACCCACGCACTGCTGGCCCAGAAACTTGGTCAGCTCCGGGTTGCCGCGGCCCCGCTTGTGGCCCGGCACGTCAAAGGGGACCACCCGCATCTGCCGGAACCGCTCCAACGCCTCGTAGATGGGCGCATGGCTCTGCCGCTCCGACAGGGAGGACTGCTTTTTTTCTTCCATTCCAATTCACCTCTTCACGGCCCAAGGCTTTTCCAACCGTTTTCCGGCAGAAAAAAGCACAGGCCAGCTGAACAGCGCGAAACTGTTTCAGCTGGCCCGTGAGGTGCTCCCCTATTGTCAAAAAGCGCGGCAAAGATCCTTTGCAGCCAAAGCGCAAAGAAGCCGTCCTTTTGCAATCTCATACATATAGGAAGGGGAAGGGATGTCAGAGTCTATATAGCAACTACTACTTTTACTACTCTTATTGACCGTTTCACAAGTCAGCGCGACACGCGCCGTTCGGTTTGTAAGAAACCAACTGGTTTTAAGTAAACCAACTTATAAAATTTGAGCTTCGAACTCAATCAATAATGGCAGCGAAAACGCCGCCGGTCGGCAGTGGACCCGGCTGTCCGTATGGCCTCGACCCGCTTTGTCGGGTGGTCCCAGTGTATTGCTCTCGGAAAGACCCTGAAAAATCTCATCCTTCCAAAATCGTGTTTATCTTAACACACCGTTACTTTGTTGTCAATCACTAATTTCAAAAAACAGAGAGCGTATATTCCATTTTGGAATCGGACACACTTTTTGTTGCCCCTGCACTTGACAGAAACTGCGCTTTCCGGTAATCTATATCGCGTTCGGTATTTTTTTAACGAGCAGGGATACAAGTTGGCACTTCCACGCGGGAAGGCCATTTCACCGGCTGCACCCGGCAGCCCAGAAGGTAACAGAAGAAAGGATTTTCCCCTATGAACAACGTCAATCTCCGCAAGATCGCCGTCATCGGCTGCGGCTTCGTCGGCTCGGCCTCTGCTTTTGCGCTGATGCAGAGCAAGCTGTTTTCCGAGATCGTCCTCATCGACGCCGACACCGCCAAGGCCGAGGGCGAGGCCATGGACATCAGCCACGGCATCCCCTTCGTCGGCAACATGAAGATCTACGCCGGCACCTACGACGACATCGTGGATGCCTCCATCATCGTCATCACGGCCGGTGCGGGCCAGAAGCCCGGCGAGACCCGCCTCGACCTCGTGCACAAGAACCTGAACATCTTCAAGAGCATCATCCCCGAGATCGCCAAGCGGAACTGCCGCGGCATCCTGCTGGTGGTGGCCAATCCCGTCGATATCCTGACCTATGCCGCCATCAAGCTGTCCGGCTTCCCGGAGCACCGGGTCATCGGCTCGGGCACCGTGCTGGACACCGCACGCCTGAAGTATCAGCTGGGCGAGCACCTGTCCGTCGATAGCAAGAGTGTCCATGCCTTCATCATCGGCGAGCACGGCGACAGCGAGATCGCCGCATGGTCCAGTGCCAACGTCTCCGGCATCGCGCTGGACGATTTCTGCGAGATGCGCGGCCACTACAACCACGACCAGTCGCAGGAAAACATCGCCGAGAAGGTCAAGAACAGCGCGTATGAGATCATTGAGAAAAAGCGCGCCACCTATTACGGCGTCGCCATGGCCGTCAAGCGGATCTGTGAGGTCATCATCCGGGATGAGAAATCCATCCTGCCCATCTCGTCCATGATGCACGGCGATTTCGGCGTGGAGAACGTCGTCCTGAGTATGCCCGCCGTCGTGGGCGCAGACGGCCTTGAGGAACTGGTTCCCATCTCCCTGAACGAGAAGGAAGCCGCCGATCTCAAGAAGTCCGCCGATACCCTCCGCTCCATTCTGGACGAGTGCGGCATCTGATTTTCCTCACAAACCAAATGAGGGAGTCTCCCGGCCGGGAGGCTCCCTCTTGTGTTCTGCAAAAATCAGGCTTTCTGGTCGAAAAGCTTCACGTCCATCTTGTTCCAGACAAAGATGACGGCCAGCTGGAGCGCGACGGCAAGGATCACCGTCAGCGGGCTGCGGGTCACACCCGCCACGAGGTAGCAGATGAAGGCGATGACACCGTTGACCACCGCGTAGGGCAGCTGGGTCTTGACGTGCTCCACCAGATCGCACTCGGCACCCGTGGAGGACAGGATGGTGGTATCGGAGATGGGGGAGCAGTGGTCGCCGAACAGACCGCCGGACAGCACCGCACCCACCGCAATGGCAAAGGGGATCTCAAAGGCATGAGCCATCGGAATGGCAAGGGGCATCATAATGGCAAAGGTGCCCCACGAACTGCCGGTGGCAAAGGAGACGAAGGCACCGTCGTCCGCTGTGTCCTCCACCGCGTCCTCAAAGGAGTATTCCTGCTGGGCGGCCTGCTCCTCGGCCTGCTTCATCAGGGAGAAGTCCTTCTTGGTAAAGGCCACCAGCGGGATCAGCAGGATGGCGAGGATGGCATACAGTTGGAAGGGGATGGCCTGCACAAAGATGGTGTAGTCCGAGTCCGGCACACCAAGGTTGTCGAACTCGGCTTGGATCAGGCCCATGATGTACACACCCCAGCCGATGAAGGGAATCAGGACGATGACGCCCGCGTTGTAGGAGTCGGTCAGCTGGACGAAGAAGTAGTCGCCGATCATCGACTGGACTGCCGCAAAAGGGTTGCCGCCGCAGAAGATCAGCACACCGGTTTTATCATACCCGATTGGCTCCCCGCCGTCAACGGATTTTCGCAAAAAAGAACGACTTTTCCCGCTTCTTGACAAAAGGGGCCAGCCTATGTTATATTTAGTTCAAATTTGAAGCAATTTGAGAGTGAGGGAACGAAACACTTATGGCAGCACAGAAAAAACAGGACATGGGCAGCGGAGACGTGAAAAAGCTCCTGCTCCAGCTCATGATCCCCGCGGTGGTGGCGCAGGTGGTCAACCTGCTGTACAACATCGTCGATCGCATTTACATCGGCCACATTGAGGGCATTGGCGCATCGGCCCTGACCGGTGTGGGCCTGTTCGCCCCCATCCTGATGCTGATGAACGCCTTTGCCATGCTCATCGGTGCCGGCGGCGCGCCCCGTACCGCCATCGCCATGGGCCAAGGCGACAAAGAGCAGGCCGAAAAGATCCTCAGCAACAGTTTCACCATGCTGCTGATCTTCTCGCTGATCCTGACCATCGTGTTCTGGATCGGTGCGCCCGCGCTGCTCCGGCTCTTCGGTGCCAGCGACATCACCCTGCCTTACGGTCTGGCGTACAGCCGCATCTACATCCTCGGCACCGTGTTCGTGCTACTGGTGATGGGTATGAACCCCTTCATCACAGCGCAGGGCTTTGCCAAGATCAGTATGTTGACCACCGTGATCGGCGCAGTCATCAACATCATCCTCGACCCCATCCTGATCTTTGTGTTCGGGATGGGCGTCCGGGGTGCCGCCATCGCCACCGTGCTCAGTCAGGCCGTCGGCGCAACTTGGATTTTAAAGTTCCTCACCGGCCCCAAGACCAACCTGAAACTCAGCCGCAGCAAGATGAAACTCGAAAAAGCCATCATCCTGCCCGTTATGGGCCTCGGCATCTCGTCCTTCGTCATGCTCTCCACCGAGAGCCTGCTTTCCATCAGCTTCAGCTCCAGTCTGGCCCGGTACGGCGGCGACCTCGCCGTGGGTGCCATGACCGTCATCACCAGCGTCTCCCAGCTCGGCACCATGCCGCTGCAGGGCATTTGTCAGGGCGGCCAGCCGGTCATCAGTTTCAACTTCGGTGCCGGTAAAAAGGAGCGGGTCAAGGAAGCCTTCCGCTTCCAGCTGACCCTCTGCGTCGGCTACATCACCCTCTACTGGATCGTCATGATGCTGCTCCCCGGCGTGGTAGCCGGCATCTTCACCTCTGACGCCGCCCTCATCGACTACACCAAGTGGGCATTGCGGATCTACATGGCCGGCATCTTCGCCTTCGGCGTCCAGATCGCCTGCCAGCAGAGCTTCATGGCACTGGGACAGGCCAAGGTCAGCCTGCTGCTGGCCTGCCTGCGTAAGCTGATCCTGCTGATCCCCCTCATCTTCATCCTGCCCCATCTGTTCTCAAACCCCGTCCTCGGTGTCTTCCTCGCCGAACCCATCAGCGATATCCTCGCGGCCGTCATCACCGCGATCACCTTCTTCACCCGCTTCGATAAGATTCTGGAAAAGGGAGCGTAACCCTTTCCCATACAGAAACAGCGTCCGCCGGGTTCACAGGAACCTGACGGACGCTGTTTTTATTTTATGCAGTTATTTCCCCGCCAGCAGGATGGAAAGCACGGCTTTCTGGACATGGAGGCGGTTCTCGGCCTCGGCGAAAATCTCATCGGCGTGGGACTCGAACACGGCGGTGGAGATCTCCTCGCCGCGGTGGGCGGGCAGGCAGTGGAGCACCATGCAGTCCGGCTTTGCGCCCTGCAGGAGGCTGCCGGTCAGCTGATAGCCCGCAAACTCCCGCAGACGATCCTCGCTCTCGCGGGTGCCGGGCGCGGCGGTGTTCCAGACAGCCGTCACCACCACGTCGGCGTCCTTGACACCCTCGGCGGGGTCGGTGGTCAGCTGGAACTTGCTGCCGTACTTGTGGGCGAACATCACCACATCCGCCGCCGGGCGGTAATTGCGGGGACAGACGCAGGTGACGTTCATGCCCGCCAGCAGACCGCCCACGATGAGACTGTTTGCCATACTGCTGCCGTCGCCGACAAAGCAGAGCTTCTGGCCCTCGAGCGTGCCCCGACGTTCCCGGATGGTCATAAGGTCGGCCAACACCTGACAGGGGTGTGCATAGTCGGTCAGGCCGTTGATGACCGGCACACCGGCGTACTCGGCGAACTCCTCGAGGTCGCGCTGGCGGTAAGTGCGCCAGACCACGCAGTCGTAGTAGCGGCCCAGAACCCGGGCGGTATCCTTGAGGGGCTCGCCCCGGCCGGACTGCAGCTCGGTGGCAGCGTTCATGTAGTTGCCAAGGCCGCCCAGCTGGTAGACGCCTACCTCAAAGCTGGTGCGGGTGCGGGTCGAGTTTTTGGAGAACATCAGCGCGACGCTTTTCCCCTTGAGCAGGGGCGGGTTCCCGCCAGCCTTCTGCTCCGCCTTGAGCTGGTCAGCCACATCGAGGATGTGGGCCACCTCAGCGGGGGTCAGGTCGCTCATTTTCAGCAGATTTTTCATGCCTTTGCCTCCGCGTTGGGCTGCATCTCTTCCAACACCTGACCCAGAATGTCCAGAGCCTTTTCGACGTCGTACTCGGTCAGGGTCAGGGGAGGCAGCAGGCGGAGACGGGTCTTGGCGGTCAGCACCAGCAGGCCCTTTTCGCGGCAGGCGGCCAGCACATCGGCGGCCTTGATGCCCTCGAGGAACTCAATGCCGACCATCAGGCCGATGCCCGAAATGCTCTTGACCCGGGGCAGCTTTGCCAGACCGGTGCGGAGCTGGACGGCCCGCTCGTTGACATTGGCAAGGAAGCTGGCATCCATCCGGTCCACGACGACATTGGCACCGGCACAGACCACCGGGTTGCCGCCGAAGGTGGAACCATGGCTGCTGGGGCCCATGCCCTCGGCGGTCTTTTCGTTGAGCAGGACGGCACCGATGGGCAGGCCGCCGCCCAGACCCTTGGCGAGGGTGACGATGTCGGGCTTGAGGCCGTAGTGTTCGCAGCAGAGGAAGGTACCCGTGCGGCCCACGCCGGTCTGGACTTCATCCACGATCAGGACGAGGTCTTTCTCGTCGCAGAGGGCGCGGACAGCCTGCACATACTCCGGGTCCAGCGCGACCACGCCGCCTTCGCCCTGCACCAGCTCCATCATGACGGCGCAGGTGTGGCGGTCCACCATCTCGGTCAGGGCCGCAATATCCCCGGCAGGAGCGTACTGGAAGCCCTCGTTGAAGGGTCCGAAGTAGTTGTGGAACACCTCCTGACCGGTGGCGGTCAGGGTGGCGAGGGTGCGGCCATGGAAGCTGTTGACCAGCGTGATGACCACATCGCGGCCCTTTCCATAGTGGTCGAAGCTGTACTTGCGGGCCGCCTTGATCGCACCCTCGTTGGCCTCGGCACCCGAGTTGCCGAAGAACACCTTGGACATTCCAGTGCGCTTGCAAAGCTTCTTGGCCAGCTTGCCGCAGGGTGCGGTGTAGTACAGGTTGGAGGTGTGCTGCAGCTTGTGGGCCTGCTCAGAGACGGCCTCGGCCCACGTCAGGTCGCAGTAACCCAGACTGTTGACGCCGATGCCGCTGGTGAAATCGAGGTATTTCTGCCCTTCTGGGCCTTCGGCATAGAGGCCGTGGCCTTTTTCGATGGCGATGGGATTGCGGCTATAGGTATGCAGGACGTATTCGTTGTCCCGCTTGATGACTTTTTCGGAATCCATAAGTTTGCCTCCTTGTTAGCATCCTCACCCTCTCCGTCCAATCTTGACTCTCCCTCCGGGAGAGCTGTCGAGCGAATGCGAGACTGAGAGGGCAAGCCTTTTATTCCCGATGGCTGCGGCGGTAGAAGCGGGTACCGGAACCACGGTCAGAGAACAGCTCCAGCAGCACGGTATGGGGAACACGGCCATCAATAATGACGGCTTCGTGGACACCCTGATAGATGGCGTCGGCCATGCCGCCGATCTTGGGGATCATACCGCCCGCGATGATGCCGGCGGACTTGTAGCCCTCGATCTCGCTGACCTCCACCTCGGGGATGAGGGTGGACTCGTCGTCCTTATCCCGGAGCAGACCGGCGATGTCGGTCATGGAGACCAGCTTCTCGGCCTTGAGCGCGATGGCGATCTGGGCGGCGGCGGTGTCGGCGTTGACGTTGTAGGCGCGGCCCAGATCGTCCATGCCGACGGTGGCGATCACGGGGATGTAGCCGCTGTCCAGCAGGCTGGAGATCAGGGTGGTGTCCACATGGACGATCTCGCCCACATGACCCAGCTGGGGGTCCAGCTCGGTGCAGCGGAGCATCTGGCCGTCCATGCCGCACAGACCCACGCCGCGGCCGCGGAGCTTGGCGACAAGATCCTTGTTGACCTTGCCGGCCAGCACCTGCTGGACGATCTCCATGGTGGCGTCGTCGGTGACGCGCAGGCCGTTGGCAAAATGGCTCTCAACGCCGACTTTTTTCAGCATCTCATTGATGGCCGGGCCGCCGCCGTGGACCAGAACCACCCGCACGCCCAGCAGGGTGAGGGTGACGAGGTCGTTCATGACAGCATTCTTCAGGTCCTCGTTGATCATGGCGTTGCCGCCGTATTTGATGACCATGGTCTTGCCATGGTATTTCTGAATGTAGGGGGTCGCCTCCGAAAAGAGGCGGGCCATTTCTTCGTTTTTCATAGAAACCTTCTCACCTTTAAGTCCGATAATCTCCGTTGATCTTCACATAGTCGTAGGTCAGGTCGCAGCCCCATGCCTTGGCAGAGGCGTCGCCGGTGCCCATATCGACCTTGACCAGCACATCGTGCTCGGCCAGAACCTTGGCGGCTTCGTCCTCGCTGTACGGATGGTAGGCGGCGTTCTCGCAGACATAGACCTCACCGGCCTTACTGGACAGCCAAACACACACCTTGTCGATGGAGAAATCACCGGGGGTGTAGCCGATGGCACAGAGGATGCGGCCCCAGTTGGCGTCCCGGCCAAAGACCGCCGCCTTGAACAGGTTGGAGCAGACGACGCTCCGGGAGACGGCGCGGGCGGTCTTCAGATCGGGCGCGTGGGTGACTTCGCAGGTGATGAGGTGGGTCGCGCCCTCGCCGTCACCGGCGTGCTCGGCGCACATATGCTCGGCGATGGCGGTCAACGCGGCAACAAAGGCATCGTAATCGGCGTTTTCCGCGGTGATCTCGGGGTTTCCGGCCAGACCGGACGCCATGATGATAAGGGTATCGTTGGTAGAAGTGTCGAGGTCAACGCTCATCTGGTTATACGTTCCGGGCACCACCGTTTTCAGGGCCTTTTCCAGCAGGGCCGGGGAGACCGCCGCATCGGTGGTGTAGAACGCCAGCATTGTGGCCATGTTGGGGGCGATCATGCCGCTGCCCTTGCCGATGGCACCCACAGTGCAGGTCTTGCCGCCCAGCTCAAACTGGATGGCGTATTCCTTCTTGTGGGTATCGGTGGTCATGATGGCGGTCGCCGCATCGGAACTGCCCTGCGGGGTGGCAGCCAGCTTTGCGGCGGCGGCAGGGATGCCCCGGGCAAAGGGGTCGATGACCATGGGCTGGCCGATGACGCCGGTGGACGCCGGCAGAACATCGTTTGCCGAAATTCCCAGCTCCTTGCCGACCAGTTCACAGCACTCTTCGGCCAAAGCCACGCCGTTGGCGGCGCAGGTGTTGGCGTTGCCGCTGTTGACCACGATGGCCTGTGCATAGCCGTCGGTCAGGTGGGCGCGGTCCACTTTGATGGGTGCGCCGCAGACCTTGTTGGTGGTGTAGACACCGGCTGCCGCACAGCGCACGTCCGCCTTGATGAGGGCGAGATCATACTTCTCCGCATGGTTGGAGCGGATGCCGCAGTGGACGCCCGCCGCTGCAAATCCCTTGGGCGCGCAGATGCCGCCCGAAACTTCTGTATAACGCATCGAAAATCCCCCTATGGCTTCCCCTCAAGGGGAAGCTGTCAGCGCAGCTGACTGATGAGGTGTCATCATCCGCTGCTTGATTCACTTTTACTCTAAGCCCTCTGTCTCGTCCAGCCCCAGCATCAGATTCATGCACTGGACGGCGGCACCGGAAGAGCCTTTTCCCAGATTGTCGAACAGCGAGACCAGCATCATCTGGTCGCCCGCTGCATTTGCGGTCATGAACAGCTCCATCCGGTCGCTGCCGGACAGGGCGTTGGAGTACAGACCGTTTTCGGGCAGCGGCTCGTTCAGGCCGTGGACCGAGACGGTGGCACCGTCTTTGTAGTAATCGGCCAGCCCTGCGGCCACGGCCCCGGCGGTGGTGCCCGCCGCCTTGAGATCCAGCGGGACGAGGACCTGCATTCCGGAATAGTAATCGCAGACCACCGGCACGAACATCGGCGTGTGGGCCAGCCCGCTGATCTTCTGCATTTCGGGCAGATGCTTGTGGGCGAGGGTCAGGCCGTAGCTCTTGGGAGCGTCCAGCTTGCTGTGGGCCGGACGCTCCGGGCTTTCGTAGTCGGCGATCATCTTCTTGCCGCCGCCGCTATACCCGGAAATGCCGGTGCAGCTGAACGGATACGCTGCCGGCACCAGCCCCAGCTCGACCAGCGGCCGGGCGATGCTGATGAAGCCCGACGCATAGCAGCCGGGGACGGCCACGCGGTGCGAGTGTTGGATCTTCTCCTTCTGGCCTTTCAGCTCGGGGAAGCCGTAATCCCATGCCGGGTCGGTGCGGAAGGCGGTGGAAGTGTCCAGAACTTTCACGTCCGGTCGGAGCAGGGGCATCACCTCTTTGGACGCCGCATCCGGCAGGCAGAGGAACGCAAGGTCGGCAGAGTTGATGACCTTGGCCCGCTCGTTCACGTCTTTGCGGCCCTCTGCCGAGATGCTCAGCAGCTCGATCTCGGGCCGTGCGGCCAGACGGTCTGCGATCCGCAGGCCGGTGGTACCGGAAGATCCGTCAATGAACACTTTGACGCTCATGCGTTTTTCGCCTCCCACGCATTCAGCTGTGCCGTAGCCAGCGCGATCTGATTCTTCACGCTTGCCTCGGACGGGCCGCCGTAGCTGGTGCGGCCCTCACAGCACTTGACGAGGTCGATGGCCTCGTAGATGTCCTTTTCAAACAGGTCACTGTACCCCTTGAACTCGCCGAGGGTCAGCTCTTCGAGGGTCTTGTCCTTTGCGATGCAGTCGGACACCATGCAGCCGGTCAGCTTGTAGGCATCCCGGAAGGGCATCCCCTTCTTGGTCAGGTAGTCGGCGCAGTCGGTGGCGTTGATGAAACCCTTGGCGGCGGCGCGGCGCATATTGGCCGGCAGGGTCTTCATGGTATCCAGCATCGGGGTGATGGTCTTGAGGCACAGCTCGAGGGTATCCACCGCGTCGAAGATGGCCTCTTTATCTTCCTGCATATCCTTGTTGTAGGCCAGCGGGATGCCCTTCATCATGACCAGCAGGGTGTTCAGGTCGCCGTAGACCCGGCCGGTCTTGCCGCGGATCAGTTCGGTGACGTCGGGGTTTTTCTTCTGAGGCATGATGGACGAACCGGTGGTAAAGGCGTCGTCCAGCTCGATGAACTTGAACTCCCAGCTGCACCAGAGGATGATCTCTTCGCTCAGGCGGGAGAGGTGCATCATGCAGGTGGAGATGGCACTGGCCAGCTCGATGCAGAAGTCACGGTCGGACACGCCGTCCAGACTGTTGGGGCAGGGAGCGGCAAAGCCCAGCTTCTCGGCCGTGAACTGCCGGTCCAGCGGGTAGGTGGTGCCGGCCAGCGCGCCGCTTCCCAGCGGGCACTGGGCGTCCATCCGGGCGGTGGCGTCCTCAAAGCGGGCGAGGTCACGGAGCAGCATCCACGCGTAGGCCATCAGCGCATGACCGAAGGTGATGGGCTGTGCCCGCTGCAGATGGGTGTAGCCGGGCATGACGGCGGTGGTGTTCTCAGCGGCTTTCTTGCAGATCACCTTCACCAGCTCGACGATGTAGGCCTGCAGGGTGTGGCTGTAATCCCGGAGGGTCAGGCGGATGTCCAGTGCCACCTGATCGTTCCGGCTGCGGCCGGTGTGCAGCCGCTTGCCGGCGTCGCCGATCCGGGCCGTCAGGGTCTGCTCAACGAAAGTGTGGACATCCTCGGCGTTGGGGTCGATTTCCAGCTTGCCGGAGGCCAGATCGTCGGCGATGGAAGCCAGACCGTTTAGGATGTCTTCGCAGTCCTTTTCGGAGATGATGCCCTGCTTGGCGAGCATTGCGGCATGGACGCCGCTGCCCCGCATATCCTGTGCGATCATCCGCTGATCGAAGCGGATGGAAGAGTTGAAATCGTTGACGCGCGAATCGACCGCCTTGGAGAAGCGGCCTTTCCAGAGTTGTTCTGCCATTGTAAAATCCCTTTTTATCTTATATCTATAGGTGGCTCACCCTCTCCGTCATCGCTTACGCGATGCCACCTCCCCCAAAGTGGGAGGCAAGAACTTTCCCGTCAGGCTTCTTGGCTCTCCCTTTGGGAGAGCTGTCGAGCGAAGCGAGACTGAGAGGGCCATAAAACGGCAAAGCCGCCGCAGGGGAAAACGCTCCTGCGGCGGTGCCGCCGGCAACGAAGCCGGTTTGTGAAAACCTCTGTGTGAAAGTGTAAAAACACACCGAGGGGGAGATGTTAAAGAGTGAAATTACTTGATCTCGGGCCAGTTCTTGGACAGCTTTGCGCGCTCCTTGATGGACAGGCCGAACAGGTTGATGAAGCCGGTTGCATCGGACTGGTCGTAGTCCTTATCGACGCCGAAGGAAGCGGTCTGCTCATCGTACAGGGTGTACGGAGAGGTGACGCCGGCGTTGATCATGTTGCCCTTGTAGAGCTTCAGCTTGACGTCGCCGGTAACGGTCTTCTCGAGGCTGTCGGCGAAGGCATCCAGAGCCTCACGCAGCGGGGTGAACCACTGGCCGTTGTAAACGAGGTCGGCGTACTTCTGAGCCAGCTGCTCCTTGAAGTGTGCGCTCTCCTTGTCCAGCGTGATGGTCTCCAGCACGTTGATGGCCTTGTACAGGATGGCGCCGCCGGGAGTCTCGTACACGCCGCGGCTCTTCATGCCGACCAGACGGTTCTCGACGATATCCAGCAGGCCGATGCCGTTCTCGCCGCCGACCTTGTTCAGGTACTCGACCAGCTCAACTGCGCCCATCTCCTTGCCGTTGACGGCAGTGGGGACGCCCTTCTCGAAGTGGAGGGTGATGTAGGTCGGGGTGTCGGGAGCCTGCTCGGGGCTGACACCCAGTTCGAGGAAGCCGGCCTTGTTGTACTGCGGCTCGTTGGCGGGGTTCTCCAGATCCATACCCTCGTGGCTCAGGTGCCACAGGTTCTTGTCCTTGGAGTAGTTGGTCTCGCGGTTGATCTTCAGAGGAATGTGGTGTGCCTCTGCGTAGTCAATTTCCTCGTCGCGGCTCTCGATATCCCACTCACGCCACGGAGCAATGATGGCCATGTCGGGGCAGAGTGCCTTGAGGGTCAGCTCAAAACGAACCTGATCGTTGCCCTTGCCGGTGCAGCCGTGGCAGATGGCATCGGCACCTTCCTTGATGGCGATGTCGGCCAGAGCCTTGGCGATGCAGGGACGTGCGAAGCTGGTGCCCAGCAGGTAGTCCTCATACTTTGCGCCGAACTTCAGGGTGGGGAAGATGTAGTTCTCCACGAAGTCCTTCTTCAGGTCGAGGACGTACAGCTTGGATGCGCCGGTGGCCTTGGCCTTCTCTTCGAGGCCGTCCAGCTCAGTGCCCTGACCCACATCGCCGGAGACAGCGATGACTTCACAGTTGTTGTAATTCTCTTTCAGCCAAGGAATGATGATGGAGGTATCCAGACCGCCAGAGTAAGCCAGAACGACTTTCTTGATGTTTTCCTTTTTCATGATGAATGCTCCTTTGTTGTTTACACTTTTGTTTTTCCGCACCGGACATCCCTTCCGGGCGACTCGATTCATCGGTTCCGTATCACGCTTTTAATTATACGCGGCGCGGCTTTTCCGTCAATGCGGAAAACCGCCAAATCGAACCCGGCTTTGCACGCCGATTTGGGTCACATTGTATATTTATGCAGTATTTTGTAAATATATTCGCATTTTATGCAATTCAGCTGTATATATCCATGATCTTATCCATCCGCTTTTGTGCAAACAGCCCAGCCGCCCCGGGCAAAGCAAAAACCGGGGCGGCTGGGCTGGCAGATGTTTGAGAATGCTGTAAGGAGAAGAAGGAACGGGGCACCCCGCTTGAAGGGGGCGGGGAACCCCGGCCGGGCAAGATCAGGCGAAGAAGGAGATGACCAATGCGACGAGGAAGCCCACGCCGCCCACCAGCGTTTCCATGATGGTCCATGTCTTGAGGGTGGTCTTTTCATCCATTCCCACAAGGCTCTTGACCAGCCAGAAGCCGGAATCGTTGAAGTGGGAGCAGACGGTGGAACCGCCTGCAATGGCAGCGGTGATGCAGGCCAGATACAGGGGGCTCAGCTCACTGATGCCGGGCATGGCCGAGATGATGCCGGCGGCCATAGTCATGGCGACAGTAGAAGAACCAACGGAGATGCGGACCAGAGCGGCCACGATAAAGGCCACCAGAACCAGCGGCAGGCTTGCGTTTGCCACGGCGTTGCCGATGACATCGCCCAGACCGGAGTTCTGCAGCATATAGCGGAGCACGCCGCCGCAGGCGGTGACCAGCAGGATCATGCCGGTGGGCTCGAGGGACTTGGTCATGATCTTTTCCAGCTGCGCATTGGAATAGCCGTGGCGGGTACCCAGCAGATACATCGCTGCGATGGTCGCCAGCAGCAGGGCCATAAACGGCTCACCGAGGAACGCCAGCACCGGCTGGATGCCTGCCAGCGCAGGAACGACCTTTGCCACCGAGTTTGCAATGATGAGCACCAGCGGGATCAGGATGATGCCGACGATGGTGCCGAACTTCGGCAGCTTGCTCTCGTCGATGTCCTCCTGCTGTGCAATGTGCTCGGGAACGGCGATCATATACTTTTTGCCGCAGATGGAACCCCAGATGGGACCGGCCACGATCATGGCAAAGATGCCGCAGAAGATGCCGATGAGGATGACCCAGCCGAGATCCACGCCCAGCATGGAAGCAACCAGAACGGGGCCGGGCGTAGGCGGGATGAACGCATGGCCGACGGCCAGACCTGCCAGCAGGGGAATGACATAGTACAGAACCGAACGCTTGGTGCGCTTGGCCAGCGAGAAAGCCAGCGGGATCAGGATGATCAGTCCGGCGTCAAAGAACACCGGCATTGCAATGACCAGACCGGTGATGCCAAGGGCCCACGCCGCTTTTTCGTCGCCGAACTTGCGCACCATGGTCACGGCCAGCGTCTGTGCACCGCCGGATTCTTCAAGGATCGCGCCGAACATGGAGCCGAGGCCCACCAGAAGTGCGATGCCTTTTAAGGTATTGCCGATGCCCTCGTTGACCGAACTGACGATGTCGGCCAGAGGCATTCCGGCGATGAGACCGATGGAGACCGCGCCGATCAGGATGGAGATCATGGCGTGGATCTTGAATTTGATGATGAGGACCAACAGAATGATCAGACCGACGATGGCCGCGATCACAAGCCGTGCCGCATCGGGAGTCGCAACAGCAGTCATAAAAAGTTCCTCCGTTTTGATTTTTGGCTGCACTTGCCCAGACCGTCCGGAAAATCGCTTTTCTCGGGCAGTTGGCGGTGCAGATCATTTGGTTTTAAGCAGAGCGTTTTACTCCATGTAAGCACCCTTCATGGGGCTTACTGCGTGCTGGGAGTAGAGTTTGAGCAGGCCGTGGGTATACTTGGGTGCTTTGGGCTGCCACTTGGCGCGGCGGTCGGCAAGGATCTGCTCCATCTCTTCGGGGGTCTTGGCCTCGCCGTGGACGCCCACGATGTCCAACTTCCGGGCCGGGACGTCGATCTGGATCAGGTCGCCCTCTTCCACCAGCGCGATGGGGCCTCCCACGGCAGCTTCCGGGCTGACATGGCCGATGACCGGGCCGCGGCTGGCACCGGAGAAGCGGCCGTCGGTGATGAGGGCCACACTGGACGCCAGTTTCGGGTCGGCGCAGATGGCCTCGCCGGTGTAGAACATCTCGGGCATACCGCTTCCGCGGGGGCCCTCGTACCGGATGAAGATGGCGTCGCCGGGCTTGACCTCGCCGTGGAGGACAGCGGCGATGCAGGCTTCCTCACTGTCGTAGGGCTTGGCGCGGAGGGTGGCTCGGAACATATTTTTCGGGCAGGCAGTGTGCTTGATGACGCAGCCTTCCGGGGCCAGATTGCCTTTCAGGATGGCAATGCTGCCGTCGGTGCCCTTGGCGTGGTCGAAGCTGTGGATGATGTCTTCCCGGGTGACGGGGCGGGCAAGGCCCTTGGTCTTTTCGGCAAGGATGGCGTCGCAGTGCTCGTAGAAGCCGTTCTTTTTCAGCTCTTCCAGATTCTCGCCCAGCGTCTTGCCGGTGACGGTCATCACGTCGAGGTGGAGCATGGACTTGATCTCTTCCATCACGCGGGGCACGCCGCCTGCATAATAGAAGTACTGGGCGGGCCAGTCGCCGGAGGGCCGGATGTTCAGCAGGTAATGCGCACCCCGGTGCATCCGGTCAAAGGTGTCGGCGTCGATCTCGATGCCGAACTCATGGGCGATGGCAGGCAGGTGCATGGTGGCGTTGGTAGAACCGGAGATGGCCGCATGGACCATGATGGCGTTCTCGAAGCTCTCCTTGGTCACGATGTCCTTGGCCTTGATGCCTTTTTTGACCAGCTCCATCAGCTGAACACCGGCGTCGTAGGCAGCCTGCTTGAGTTCGGGGGCCGTGGCCGGCATCAGGGCGGTGCCGGGCAGCATCAGGCCCAGTGCCTCGGCCATGATCTGCATGGTGGACGCGGTACCCATAAAGGAGCAGGCACCGCAGCTGGGGCAGGCGTTGTGCTTGTAGTAGTCCAGCTGGCTGTTGGGGATGACGCCGGTCTTTTCCCATGCGTCAAACTTGCCGATCTGCTCCAGCGTCAGCAGCTCGTTGATGGCGCAGGCCGGGTCGTTGACGACATACTGTTTCGGCAGGGTGTGGGCCTCCATGACGCCGCCGGTGACGACGATGGCACTCATCTCTTTCAGGCGGCCGATGCTCATCAGCATGGCGGGCACCGACTTGTCGCAGCTGGCGATGAACACGCCGCCGTCGTAGACGCTGGCGTTGGCCTGCGCTTCCACCAGATTCACGATGGCGTCGCGGTGGGGCAGGGAGTAGTTGATGCCGTCGTGCCCCTGTGCGATGCCGTCGCACATATCGGTGGCAAAATAGCGGGCCGCCTTGCCGCCGTGCTCGTTGACGGCCTGCACCGCCTCTTTGACGAACTGATCCAGATGCGCACTGCCCGGATGACTGTCGCCGAAGGTGCTCTCCACAAAGATCTGGGGCTTTCCAAGGTCCTCGACCTTCCAGCCCATGCCGATCTTCAGCGGGTCATTTTCGGGGGCCAGTGTGCGGACGGCCTGCGAACGCAATTCCATAAAAATCTCCTCCTGTATGCTCTCGTTTTTCCTGCTTTGCATTGTCCGTTTTCGGTCGGACATCTTATGGCTTTATTGTAATTCCGCAGACGTCTTTTTGCAAGTCGTCTCCGATTCGTTCCACTTTATGTTCAAAAAATCTTGGATACATGAAGCATTTCCACCAATTCCCCGGGATTTCGCCCATCATTTCTTCCAGAAGCTTCCTTTTTTACAAATTTTCTTTCATAAGTCATCAGACAACTTTGCAGATAAAAAATCCCCCGCACCGTCCAGGTGCAGGGGATCGGGTCACTTGACGAATTCGGCGATGCCGACCGAACCGTCGTCCGGGTCCTCGCCGTCGTAGAGTTTCTTGATATAGGTACGGTTGAAGTTCAGGTGCATCACCATCGCGGACTGCGCCCCCATCGGATCATGGCCCGCAATGGATTCCACGATCATCCGGTGTGTCATAATGGTCTCGTCGATGAGCTTTTTGTGGGTGACATTCACGAACATCATGACCGCCGTGTCAATGATCGGAATCAGCTGTTCCACCACGGTATTTTTGCTGCTCTCGGCGATGCAGGTATGGAATGCAATATCATCTTCGATATAGCGTTCACCGTCATGGATCTTCTGTTCCACCCGCTCGCAGAGCCGCCGCAGACGCTCAATGTCTTCTTCTGTCGCATTCTGTGCTGCCATGGCCGCAATGCCCGGTTCCAGCAGGAGGCGGACATTCACCAAGTCCATTGCCAGCCGGTTCTTATCCTTGACCGAGCGCAAGCCCAGCGGGTCCGACAGGCCCTTGGTGGTGGTCACGACGTAGGTGCCGGAACCCCGCCGCACCTCCAAGATCCCCTTGCTGGACAGCAGCTTGACGGCCTCCCGGATGGTGCTGCGCCCCACGCCGAACTTTTCGCCCAGCTCAAATTCGTTGGGGAGCTTGGCCCCCGGCTCAAGGGGCGTATCCAGAATATAATGATAGATCTGATCCTCGACCTGTTCGGCCAAGAGTTTGTTCTTTAAATGTGCAAATTCACTCATCTGCTTCACCTGCTCTGCATGAAATCCGGTTTCTGATCCCATTATAAGCCGGAACACAGGCGGGCGCAATCACCAATCCTGCTCCACCCACCGCAGCGCGGCGGAAAAGCGTTCTTTCTGCCGGTCGTGGTGGCCGTAGTCGTCCATCACCGTCTCGGCCCCGCAAGCGACCCGCAATGCGGCGTGGACCCGCCGGGCATACTCCGCTGCCTCTTCCAGCCGGTTGCCGTGGCCCGCGCCCTCCCGGGCACCGTTCAGCAGATAGACCCGGGCGGTGCGGTTTTTCGGTGCGGTCTCCGCGATGAAGTCCGCGACGCCCGGATACCAGAACGACCCGCAGAGGGAGAACACCGCCGAAAATGCGTCCGTCTCCCAGAGGCTCATAGTCGCAGCCAGACCGCCCAGCGAATAGCCGCCGTAGGCCAGCTTTGCCGGGTCAAGGGCGTATCGTTCCACAAGGGCCGGCAGGATCTCGCCGGTCAGCTCCCGGTGATACGCCTGCAGCTGCCCGCCGAAATCCGGTGCGCCCGGCCGGATGGCAGGTTCCGGCCACGGGGTGTACTCCGAAAGCCGGTCGTTGGGGTACAGCCCCACCAGAACCGCCCGTTCGGTGCGCAGATCCAGCCGCCCGATCAGCTCCCCGTCGTTGAGCAGAATCGCCGGGTTCCCCTCCGCCTGCAAGCCTTTTTCCGGGAGCCAGACCACGGCCCGGTGCGAACCAAGATGCAAACTTTCCATCCATAACCGTCCTTTTTCTGTCAATTTTTTTCGCCTGTGCAGACAGCTCCCGGCATAGACAACCGGCGGCGTTTTGTGCTATATTAGCATCAGCTAACCACTTTTCACCGCAAAGGAGTCTCCCATGAATCAGCCATCCGTTCCCCTCAACCCGTTGGAAATCCTGTTTCAGGAATACAATCAGGGCCAGATCGCGTCCGTCGGCTTCCGCAGCTTCACCCTGCACGCCGGCGAGAGCAACAGCTACCGCACCCTGAAAAGTGCGCTGATCGTCCCGGTGTCAGGCCGGGCCATCTTCTCGTTCGAGCACGAACCCTTCATCGCCAAGCGGGGGCTGTTCCTGCACGGATGCCCCAATAAGACTCTGACCATTTCGGCCTTGGGCGAGCAGGATTTCCACTACATCAATATGTACTACGAGAACGACCGCCCGCTGCTGTTCTCCCATAAGCTCAAGAACCCGGAACAGACCTTTTCCATCCTTGAGCAGATCTTAAAACTCCATCCGGAGGCCGACATCCGCAGCCAGTACCAGCAGGAGAAGCTGACCGAGGAGTTCTTCGCCCAGATCTTCGCAGATTTCCAGCCCGAGGAGACTTACAACGAGAGCCAGATCATGAGCATCCTGCTGGATTTCATCGCCCAGCACTATGCCGAGCCGCTGACGCTGGACGCGCTGGCCGAACAGGTCAACGAGAAAGCCGCCCATGTCAGCTATCTCTTTTATAAGTATAAGAACATCCGCCCCATCGACTATCTCATCAACTACCGGGTCCGGGTGGCCACCGAGCTGCTTCGCTCCGGCGATTACACCGTGACGCAGGCCGCCCACGAGGTCGGCTACCGGGACGCCTGTTATTTCAGCCGTATTTACAAAAAGCGGATGGGCTTTCCGCCCACCCGCATTCTGCCGTAACCGGAGTGTTTTGTTTTAAGTTTTAAGAAGCACTGTACATGAAGTCGTACAGGGTCTCGGCGGCGTCGATGACCCGTGCGCCGTAGTCCATCACATCATCGTAATCCATCTCGATGACCTTCTGGTTGGCGATGGCAGGCACTTCCTGCACGACGGCGTTGGAGTTCAGCTGCTCCACAGCGTCGGCATCGGTGGCACCGAAGCGGTCTGCGCGGACATACACGATGACGTCCGGGTTCATGGAGACCAGATTCTCCAGCGTCAGGCCCTTGCCGCCCTTGTCCAGAACGTTCTCAGCGTTCAGGGCATCCAGCATACAGCTGCTCATCTTGGAGTTGAAGGCCACGAAGGTGCCGTCGGAATAGCCGCCCATGAACAGGACCTTCAGCGGCTCTCCGCTCTGGCCGCCGACCTTGTCCATCAGGGCGTCGATCCGCTCCTGAAGCTCGTCGGCGTAAGCGTTGGCAGTCTCCTGCACGTTGAAGATCTCGCCGATGTTCCGCACATCCTCCACGATGTTGTCCAGCGACTGGTCAATGGATGCACTGGCCAGCTCGGTGTAGACGGGGATGCCCAGCTCCTGATAGGACTGGACCGTACCGATGGTGTTCTCAGTGAACATCAGAGGGCCTTTTCCGAGGATCAGATCCGGCTCGGCGGCGAGGATGGTCTCCTTGGAGACAGACTTCTTGTCGCCGAGGCTGTTCAGAGAAGCGATCTCATCGGCGATATCGCCCTTCAGGGCATTGTCGTTATCAAACACGCCGACGATCTTATCCTTGAGGCCCAGCTTGATGAGCAGCTCGGTCATGGACAGCTGGGTGGACAGCACCTTCTCGGGGGCGTGGTCGTAGGTCATGTCCACGGCGTTGCCGTCGGCATCGTAGATCTGCAGTGTCAGGGGATAAGCGGTCTCCTCGGCGGAAACGGTGCTCTCGGCCACCGACGAAGCGGCGTCGGAGGAGGCAGCAGCGGACGACGCCACGGAAGAGGCAGTCTGGCCGCAGCCGGTGGCCAGCATCACGGCGGCCAGTGCAGCGGCAGCCACGCTCAGGGTTTTCTTCTTCATAACATTCCTCTTTCTGCGGGATACTCCCGCGTTTTTGTTTTTATAGATATTGTATCATCAGTTTCCCGTTGACCGGGCTGGGGTAAACACAGGCTTCGACCTCAAAGATGCTGCGCAGGTTTTCGGGGGTCATCACGGCCTCGGGCGCACCCTCGGTCACGATCCCGCCCTGTTTCATCAGGTAGAGGTGGTCGCAGAACTGGGCCGCAAGGCTCAGGTCATGGAGGGCCGCCAGAACCGTGATGTGCAGCTCCTTGATGATCGACAGGATCTCCAGCCGGTAGCGGATATCCAGATGATTGGTCGGCTCGTCGAGGATCAGGATCTTGGGCGACTGGGTCAGCGCGCGGGCCAGAACCACCCGCTGCTTTTCGCCGCCCGAGAGGGACTGGAAGTTCCGGTCGCGGTAGCTTTTCATCCCGACTTTGTCCAGCGCATCCAGTGCCATCTCGTAATCCCGGTCTTTTTCCTGCTCCAGCAGGGAATGGAAGGGATACCGCCCCATCAGGGCGATGTCCAGCACGGTATAATCGAAGTTGATCTGGTTGAACTGGCCCATCACCGCCATGTTCCGGGCCAGCTTCTTACCCGAAAAGCGGGCGATGTCCTCCCCGTCCAGCCGGACGATGCCGCTGTCCATCTTCTGGGTGCGGTAGATGGAGCGGAGCAGGGTGGTCTTGCCGCTGCCGTTGGCTCCCAGCAGAGCCGAGAATTTCCGGTCCGGTACCTCGATGGAGAGATCCCGCACGATCGGTTTGCCGGCAATCGAAACGTTGACGTTGTTTGCTTCCAGTCTCATTCAATTGCCTCCGAATCCGTACTTCTTGCGCACCATGACATAGACGAAGAAGGGTGCGCCTACCAAAGCGGTGAAAATGCCCACCGGCAGCTCGGTGTTGGGGATCATGCTGCGGGCGATGGCGTCCACCCAGAGCATGAACAGCCCGCCGGAGAGAGCCGCAATCGGCAGCAGCTTCCGGTGTGCAGTACCCGCAATGGCGCGGGAGATGTGGGGGATGATGAGGCCCACAAAGCCGATGGTGCCGCAGACCGAAACCAGTGCGCCAGTCAGCATCGAGAGCACCAGCAGATACACCAGCCGGCACCGGAAGGTGTTGATGCCGATGGTGGAAGCAGCTTCCTCGCCCAGCATCAGGCCGTCCAGCGTCTGCGCCTGCGTCCGGAAAAAGACCGCCGCCGCCACCACGACCAGCGCGATGGGGCCGATGTTCTTCCAGCCGGCGCGGGTCAGGGAACCCATGGTCCAGAACTTGATGGACATCATGCCGTCCGAGTCGCCGGCCACCGCGATGATGAAGTTGGAAAAGGCCGTCAGCAGTGCGTTGACGATCATGCCCGAAAGGATCAGCTTGACCGAGGTGGTCTTGCCGTCCGCCGAGGAGAGGGCCAGCACGAGGAAACAGGCACCGCCGGCACCCACAAAGGCCCAGAAGCCGGAGATCACGCCCAGCCCCAGAAAGAGGGAACCGGTGGCTCCCAGCGTTGCTCCTGCCGAGACGCCCAGAATGTAGGGGTCTGCCATCGGGTTCTGGACCACGGCCTGCATCACGCAGCCGCAGAGGGCCAGTCCGCTTCCGGCCAGAAAGCCGAGGATAATGCGGGGCATCCGGATCTGCCAGACGATCTGCTCAAAGGCCACCGACACGGTATGCCCGGTATCGGCCCCGAACAGATGCCGGACCAGAATCGACAGGGTATCTTCCACCGGGATCCGGACCGCCCCCATGCACAGGGTAATGACCGCCGATGCGAGGGATGCGAGAATCAGGATCAAAATTGTCAGCCTTGTCCGTTTCATGCCGGAACCACCTCCTATTACAATAAATATGGAACCGGATATAGCAGCCAGCTATATTCCATTCC
>CAVKZS010000040.1:0-20421 GCA_963660925.1 Eubacterium sp. CAG:38
ACTCACCCTACATGGGGCGCTTTTTATTCATGTCTACTAATTTGGGGGCTGTTCATTCTTAGAAATCACCGGGCTTTTTCCATTTTATAACGAAAGAAACTGGGCAAACGCCCAGCTTCTTTCGTTATAAAATAAAGTTCGTCACAATCCCCAGCACCACCAGATGCACCGGGTAGAAGAGGTAAAACGCCCGCTGCGCCCATTTGGGGCAATAGCCGCGCTGCCCGTTGTAGAACCACGTCAGCACGAACGCGATGGGTGCAGTCCTCTCAAAGAGCATCATCACCGCGCCGATGACGCATTGCTGCATCCGGGAGTTCCGGGTCAGGTAGAGCGCGACGATCAACGCCACGCCGATGGCACCGTAGTCCGTTGCCGCCAGCTCTGCCGCAAATGCACAGCCCACAGCGGCCAAACCGCCTTTCCACGTCAGATGGCCGGCATCATCCTGAAAATGACGCATGGCGGCCATGGCGATCACGCCCAGTGCCAGCGTCCAGTAGACGTTCTGGTGCCCCCAGTGGAAGGGCACCCGGAAAAACGCCATATCAAAGGGGATCTCGCTGACCACCCCGAAGAGCAGCAGCCGCCGGATGTATTTTTTCACGTCGTGGGTGTGCAGAAAACCCTCCACCAGCAGAAAGCAGAAGATCGGGAACGCCAGCCGCCCGATGAGCCGCAGGGTCAGGTCAAACTTTAGCAGTCCGGCCGGGTAGCTGGCCGCTGCCCCGTACCGTGCCTCGATACAGGAGGCCCCGATGTGATCGATGAGCATGGTGACGCAGGCAATGAGCTTGAGCGCGGTGCCGCTGAGTCCGCAGCGGCGGTTGGTGGGAAGTGTTTCGGTCATGTTCTTATTCCTTCTTTATATATAGAATTCTGAAAATAGACGTCTTATCTACTTTTACGGGTCTCCGCGCCGAAATCCTGCATGAATCTTCCAGAATCTGCGGAACGGAGCGCGAAATCCGGCCGGAAACGCTTGACAGAACGGAGCCGGAATAGTACAATCAAAAAGAAAATTGATTCAAAACATCCGCAAGATGAAAAAGATTCACAGAAAATCGGGCGTCTCCGAACCAGAAAGCGGAGGGAGGCATGGGATTTTATGACGCTATTTTCTTATGAGATTTTCGACGCCGTGGCACGGCAGGGCAGCTTTAACAAGGCGGCGCAGCAGCTGCACCTGACCCCCTCGGCCATCAGCCACGCCATCGCCGTGATGGAGACGGAGCTGGGCTTTACCCTCTTTAACCGCGGCAAAAACGGTGTGACCATGACCAGTTACGGTGCCTCGCTCTACCCGTCCATCCGTGCCGTCCTGAACAGCGACGAGGCTTTGCAGCAGAGCATCGCCCGCCTGAACGGTCTGGAAAAGGGCAAAGTCAAGCTGGGTGCCTTCAACTCGGTCTGCGCCAGCCTGATGCCCGGCATCCTCAAGACCTTCATGGCTCATTACCCCCAGATCGAGGTCGAGGTCTATCAGGGCACCTACGACGACGTGAAGGAGTGGCTGCGCACCGGTCAGGTGGACATGGCGTTCCTGTCCTCCACCTGCCGCGAGGAGTTCACCCTGACCGAGCTGTTCCGGGAACCGCTGCTCTGCATCGTCCCGCAGGACTGGCCCACGCCCCCGAACGGCGTGATGACCCCCGCCCTGATGAACGGCCAGAGCTTTGTCGTCCAGTGCGATGCCACCGACGCCGAGATGCGCCAGTTCCTCAAGAAATACTCCATCAGCACCGAACGCCGCTGCCACGTCATCGACGACCAGTCCAACATCGCCATGGTCGAAGCCGGCCTCGGCATCTCGATCATGCCTCAGATGCTGCTGCGCAACTGCACCGCCGCCGTCAAGATCTATCCCATCGACCCCGAGGAATACCGGGTGGTGGGTCTAGCAGTGCCCCGCCCCACGGCCATGGCTCCGGCCGTCGAGCAGATGTTCCACCACATCATCGACTATTGCAAAGAAAACGTCGCGCAGTGATCTTCTACCCGCTATCATACCACAACCCGGCCAATGTGTGCAACGTTGGCCGGGTTTTCTGTAAAAAAGAATTGTATCTGCGCGGTTGATACGGTATACTAGGGGCAAATCCATCGAAACAACAGGAGGAAGCCATGCAGCTTTTTTCTTCGACTCCGGCGGCAGACGGATTCCGGATGCCGGCCGAATATGAGCCCCACCGGGGCTGTGTGATGATTTGGCCCGTCCGTCCCGGCTCGTGGCCCCACGGCGGCAAGGCCGCCCAGCAGACGTTTGCGCAGGTCGCCCGGGCCATCGCCGAGAGCGAGACGGTCTGGATGCTGGCCGCACCGCAGGACGTGCCCGCCGTTGAAACCGTCTTTGCGGCAGACGAGGCCATCCATGTGCTCCCCATCGAGACCAATGACGCATGGGCGCGGGATGTCGGCCCTACCTGCGTCGTCAACGGCCAAGGCGAGGTGCGGGGCGTGGACTGGCAGTTCAACGCATGGGGCGGCAGCTACGACGGCCTGTACGCCCACTGGGAAAAGGACAACGCCGCTGCCCGTGCGATCTGCGACGCCCTCCGGATGGACTGCTACGACGCCCGGCATTTCGTGCTGGAGGGCGGCTCCATCCACACCGACGGCGAAGGTACGGTGATTGCCACCGAAGCCTGCCTGCTCAGCCCGGGGCGGAACCCCCAGCTGACCCGGGAAGAGATCGAAACCCAGCTCAAGCAGTATCTCGGGGCCGAAAAAGTCGTCTGGCTGCCCCGGGGCATCTACAACGACGAGACCAACGAGCACATCGACAATGTGTGCGCCTATGTCGGCCCGGCCGAAGTCGTGCTGGCGTGGACGGACGACAAGACCGACCCGCAGTATCCGCTGAGCAAGGCCAGCCTTGACGCGCTGGAAGCCGCCACCGACGCCAAGGGCCGGAAGTTCACGGTCCACAAGCTCCCCATCCCGAAACACCCGGTCTGCGTGACCGAGGACGAGCTGTCCGGCTATGAATTTGAAGAGGGCGAGGACACCCGGGAGGCCGGCGAGCGGCTGGCGGCCAGCTACGTCAACTTCTACATTTCCAATGGCGGAATTATCCTGCCCCAGTTCGGCGACGAGCACGACACCGAGGCCGTCCGGATCCTGAGCGAGTTGTTCCCGACCCGGAAGGTCTATCCCATTCCCGCCCGCACCATCCTCGTGGGCGGCGGCAACATCCACTGCGTCACGCAGCAGATTCCGAGGTGAACGGGCTTGCCCTCTCAGGCCGCTTCGCGTCCAGCTCTCCCAAAGGGAGAGCCAAGACTTGCCTCCCACTTTGGGGGAGGTGGCATTGCGAAGCAATGACGGAGAGGGCAAGGACGCTGACAAACTGATGATATCAAAAGGAAAGAGCTACTTATGAGAAACGTAACCGTCGCTGCCATTCAGATGCAGTGCTCTCCCTCGGTAGAGGAAAATATCGCCAAGGCGGACAAGATGGTCCGTGAGGCCGCCGCAAAGGGAGCCAATGTCATCCTGCTGCCGGAGCTGTTCGAGCGGCCCTACTTCTGTCAGGAACGGCAGTACGAATACTACGCCTACGCCACCCCCACCGCCGAAAACCCGGCGGTCTGCCACTTCAAGGCCGTGGCCAAGGAGCTGGGCGTCGTGCTCCCCATCAGCTTTTACGAAAAGGCCGGCACCCAGCTGTTCAACAGCATCGCGGTGCTGGATGCGGACGGCTCCCTGCTGGGCGTCTACCGCAAGACCCACATCCCCGACGACCACTACTATCAGGAAAAATTCTACTTCACCCCCGGCGACACCGGCTTCAAGGTCTGGGACACCCGCTTCGGAAAGATCGGCATCGGCATCTGCTGGGATCAGTGGTTTCCCGAGACGGCCCGCAGCCTTGCACTGCTGGGCGCAGAGCTGCTGCTCTACCCCACCGCCATCGGCAGCGAGCCCATCCTCGACTGCGACAGCGCGGGCCACTGGCGGCGTTGTATGCAGGGGCACGCAGGCAGCAACCTGATCCCCGTGGTCGCCGCCAACCGGATCGGTCTGGAAGAAGTGACCCCCTGCGAGGCCAACGGCGGGCAGAAGTCGGCCCTGCGGTTCTACGGCTCGTCCTTCATTGCCGACGAGACCGGCGCACTGGTGGCCGACGGCTCCCGCGACCGGGAAGAAGTACTGACCGCGGCCTTTGATCTGGACGCGGTGGAAGCCAACCGGATGAGCTGGGGCGTGTTCCGGGACCGCCGCCCGGAGTGGTACGGCGAGATCACCCGGCAGGCCCGCGGCGTATAAACAAACGAGGTTCTGACCATGAAACGACGGACATTCTGCACCGGCGCGGCCGCGCTGCTGGGTTCCTTCCTGCTGGCTCCCCCTGCAGCGGCAGCCTCCGCCGATTCAACCACCGGCCACGCGGTCAAGGACGGCAGCCACCTGCTTTCCTTCCGCAGTGAGCTGAGTGTGATGGACATTTCCCACGAGTTCTATTACAGCGACCGTTTCTTTGCGCACTCCGCGCTGGAATACGACCACAAGCTGGCTCTGGCCAGCCTTGGCCTTGCGCTGTCGGCCTTTAACACGGCCGAGAGCGACAGCCGTTACTGGGTCAACGCCGACGTAGGACGGCAGGACAATCTGGCCGCCGCCTACGAAGAACTTGGCTTTGCCGACACCCAGTACCACCACTATGACATCGACGTGGGTGCCCCCGAAGACATCGTGGGGTACAGTCTGGCCCGCAAGACGCTATTGGACGCCGACAATACCCGCACCACCATCGTTGCGCTGACCCTGCGGGGCGGCGGCTATGGCGGCGAGTGGGCCAGCAACCTCCATGTGGGCGAAGGCGGAGAGCACGCGGGCTTTGTCGCACCTGTGGAAGAAGTGTTCCGGAGCTTCTGCACCTATCTGTCCGACGCGCTGCGCCGGGAAGAGCTCGGCACGGTCAAGGTCTGGATCACCGGATACAGCCGGGGTGCCATCGTCGCAAACCTCGTGGCCGGCCGCATCCACAACGACCTGCCCCAGCTGGACTCCAAGAATGTCTATGTCTATCTTTTCGGCGTTCCTATGGCTTTGACGGCCGACGACCGGCCCGACCTGCAGCAGGATTTCGACCACAACCACCTGCCCAACGGCGTGCTGAAATCCACTTGGGACACCAGCAACATCTTCAACATCCTGTCCAGCGGCGACATCGTCACCCGCGTCCTGCCCGAGGACTGGGGCTACCACCGGAACGGCAGTGACCGGTTCCTCCCCTCCACCCGGAACAAAGACGAGCTTGCCGACCTGAACGCCATGGGAAAAGAGTTCGGCCCCACACCTCTGGTCTTTTCCGACCTTGCGGTGGCCGAGGATACCACCGCTGTCATCGACTCGGTGCGGAACTACTGCATCAGCAAGGAGAACTTCCACGACAAGTACGAGGAAGCCCTGATGGACATGATCGAGTGCGCTTTTCTCCGCTCGGAGGAAGAGGTCACCGAGGGCAAAGTGCTGAACGACGATGAGATCGTCGAGCGGCTGCAGGGCCTGCGCAATTTCCACCAGTTCTCGTGGTGGCAGGTCATTCAGAGCGTCTGGGCCGCCTCCACCATCAGCCGCCCCATTCTGGAGCGGTTCGGCAGCAACGTCCCGATCCGGGTCCAGCAGATCATCATCCCGATGATCGCGGTGGGCCTGTGCTACGGCATCGAGCTGGACGTCATCAAGATGGTCGCCAACTATGTGGTCAGCCTGCTGGCCGTCCGCACTGACCCCGACAACCTGCTCCGCGCCGCCTACTGCCACCACGGGGAAAACTACATCGCTCTGATGGAATACTACACCCCCGACGAGCACGGCATGGAGCCGTTTACCCGCAGATAATTTTTCCAGAAACAACAATACCCGGAGCCTTGCCGCGCAAAACAGCTGCTCCGGGTATTGTTTTATTTTCGGTTATTTGCCGTTCTGCCCGATGCAGAACATATCCAGATTGCCGTCGGCCAGCAGGCGGCCATCCTCATCTTTCAGCTGGACATGGACGATCACGATAGTCCGTCCCCGGCTGACCGCCGTGCCGTAGGCATGGATCGTGCCCTCCGGCAGGTTGCGGATGAAGTTGAAGTGCGCACTCTGGGTCACATAGTCCCGGCCGTCGGCGCGGGCAGTCAGGCCGGCCACACAGTCGGCCATGGTGAACAGCAGGCCGCCGTGCACCACGCCGTGGATGTTCCGGCTGTCCGGGCGGATGGTCAGGGTCACCTCGCTGCACTCCGGGCTGCTGACCGCAGCCTCAATGCCGCAGTGATCCATGAAGGGGTTGCTTTTGCGGTAATGCTCCAAAAAACTTTCTGCCATGGAATGTCGCTCCGTTCCTGCCGCTCAGCAGCCTTCTTTTTCGGCCAGCTTGCGGCCCATGAGCACACCCATGACCGAGGCCATCATCAGGCCGCGGGTCCAGCCGGAGGAGTCGCCGAGGCAGTGCAGACCCTTGATGTTGGTGTCGAGGTTCTCGTCCATCTTGACCTTGTTGGAGTAGAACTTCAGTTCCGGGCTGTACAGCAGGGTCTCGGTGGCGGCGAAGCCGGGCACGACCATGTCCAGCATCTTGATGAACTCGATGATGTTGGTCATAGCGCGGTAGGGCATGGCGGCGGTGATATCACCGGCCACGGCGTCTTTCAGAGTGGGCTTGACGTTGGACTGGGCCAGCTCCTTCTGCCAAGTGCGCTTGCCGTCCAGAATGTCGCCGTAACGCTGGACCATGATGTGGCCTGCGCCCAGCATATTGGTCAGCTCGCCCACCTTCTGGGCGTAGGCGATGGGCTGGTTGAACGGCTCGGTGAAGTTGTGGGAAACCAGAATGGCAAGGTTGGTGTTCGCGCTCTTCTTCTCCTTGAAGCTGTGGCCGTTGACCACCGCCAGATCGTTGTCGTAGTTTTCCTGCGCCACAAAGCCGCCGGGGTTCTGGCAGAAGGTGCGCACCTTGTTCTTCCAAGGCTTCGGATAGCCGATCAGCTTGGACTCATACAGGACCTTGTTGACCTTTTCCATGACTTCGTTGCGGCACTCGACGCGGACACCGATATCGACGGTGCCGGGCTTGTGGGCGATGTGGTGCTCAGCGCAGATCTTTTCCAGCCAGTCGGCTCCGCGGCGGCCGGTGCCGATGACGACGGTATCCGCGTAGACGGCACGAGGCTCCTCATTGCCCTGCTTGATATAGACGCCCTTGCAGACCTCGTTCTCGAGGATGATGTTCTCGCACTCGGTGCTGAACAGCATCTCCACGCCGTTGTCGGCCAGATAGTTCTGGATGGCGAGGTAGAGCTGCTGGGCCTTCTCGGTACCGAGGTGGCGGATGGGGCAGTCCACCAGCTTCAGGCCGGCGTGGATGGCGTTCTTGCGGATTTCCTTGATGTCCTCGCCGGTGTAGATGCCCTCCACATGGGGGTCTGCGCCGAACTCGAGGTAGATCTTGTCGGTGTAGTTGATGAGCTCCTGTGCGAACTCCTCGCCGATCAGGGAGGGCAGGTCGCCGCCGACTTCATAAGACAGGCTCAGCTTGCCGTCGGAGAAGGCACCCGCACCGGAGAAGCCGGTGGTGATGGCGCAGGTGGGGCGGCAGTTGACGCAGTGGCCCAGCTCCGCCTTGGGGCAGTGCCGCTTTTCCACCGGCTTGCCCTTTTCCACCAGCAGGATTTTCTTCTTGCTGCCGTGGCGCAGCAGCTCCACAGCGGTAAAAATACCGGCAGGGCCGGCACCCACAATGATCAGATCGTACTTTTCCATTTCTTTTTATCCTTATTGTTTTGATTTTCAGCAGCCTTGCCCTCTCAGTCACCTTCGGTGACAGCTCTCCCAAAGGGAGAGCCAAGTCTTGCCTCTCCCCTCGGGAGAGGTGGCATCGCGTCAGCGATGACGGAGAGGGTGAGCCGCCTTTAGTTTTCTTCGCTCTCCTGCTCGACTTCCGCGCTTTCATCCACATGATCCAGCTCCACCGCCGTGGCCTCGGCGTCGGTGCGGGTCACATCGGGCGCGACCACGCCGTCGCCGTTCAGGTCCTGCCCGGTGAGGGCTTCCAGCATGGACTGGGTCTCGGGATGCAGCTTGGCGAACCGCCGGACCGCGATCACGGTGTACAGCGCACTCAGCAGGTTCAGCGCGCCCTCCACGATCAGGATCACGCCGATGGCCATCACCAGCGTCTCCATGGTGCCGAAGGGGTTCAGGATCATCACCACGCCCAGCGCGATGCTCAGCAACGCCAGCAGCAGGAAGCCTTTCCAGCTGTCGTACTCGCAGCGGCGCAGCTCCAAGGCGTTCTGGATGCGGCCGAGGCTGTCAAAGATGACGAACAGGCCGAACACAATGGGTAAAATGCGCACCACGATGTCGCTGCGGAGGATGAGGAAGGCTCCCAGACCCAGACAGACCAGCCCCGAGATCAGGGTGAGCTGGCTCTGGAAGATGCCGCGCTCCACGACAAAATACCGTACCAGCTGGATGACGGCGCAGACCAGCACCACCGCGCCCAGCGCGTAACAGACCACGTTGAGGGCCGTACCCGGCACCAGCAGCAGGAAAATGCCGAGGGCAAGGTAGAGCACACTCATCAGAATCAGGTTCCATTTCAGCTTTTTTGCCATAGAGATCACGTTCCTTTCGTCCTTTGCGAAGCTTCGCCCCGGTTTACCGAGCGGGCTGCCCGTCGTAGAGGGGAGCGATGACGTTTTTATTGATACGCGCCATGAACACGAGGCTCAGTGCAAAGCTGACGGCCTCAGCGATCAAGAACGCCCACCATACCATATTGACATTGCCGGTCTTGCTCAGCAGCCACGCCGCCGGGATCAGCACCACCAGCTGACGGCAGACGGAGATAGTCAGGCTGAACACGCCGTTGCCCAACGCCTGAAAGACCGACGAGAGAATGATGCCGGCACCCGCCAGCAGGAAGTGCGGGCAGATGATCCGCAGTGCCGGGATGCCGATGGCCAGCATCGCATCGCTGGCCGCGAAGATCCCCAGCACCTTATCGGGCAGGAACTGGAAGATGCAGAAACCGATCAGCATGATGCACTCGGCGTAGAACACCGCCAGCTTGATGGTCTTTTTTACCCGGTCGGGGTTCCGTGCGCCGTAGTTGTAGCTGATGATCGGCACCATGCCGTTGTTCATGCCGAAGATCGGCATAAAGACGAAGCTCTGCAGCTTGAAGTAGACACCGAACACCGCCACCGCCGTGGCCGAGAAGGTCATGAGGATCTGATTCATGAAGAAGGTCATGATGCTGCCGACGCACTGCATGGCAATGCTGGGCAGGCCGACGACGTAGATCCGCCGGATGGCTTCGGCACTGGGGCGGAAGCCCTTGAAGCTGATCTGGATGTCCGGGTTCTTGGTCAGGTTGAAGAAGATGGCCGTGCCTGCGCCGCAGAACTGGCCGATGACCGTGGCCACGGCCGCGCCGGTGGTGCCGGAGAGGGCCTCGCCGCAGTAGCCGAAGATGAAGATGGGGTCCAGCACGATGTTGACCACGGCACCGATCAGCTGGCTGATCATGCTCAGGTGGGTGCGGCCGGTGGCGGCCAGCAGCTTTTCGCTCATGGTCTGCAAGAACAGACCGAGACTGAACACACTGCAGACGGTCAGATACCGGATGCCCTGCTCGGCAATCTCCACATCACTGGTCTGCGCATAAAAGTAGGGCTTCATGCAGGTCAGACCGATGACCAGAAAGACCGCGAAGCTGCACAGGGCCAGAAAAATGCCGTTTTCAGCGGTCTTGTTGGCCCGCTCCTGATTTTTCTCGCCCAGACTCTTGGACAGCAGGGCATTGACGCCCACGCCGGTGCCGACGCCCACGGCGATCATGACGTTCTGCAGCGAGAACGCCAGCGAAACGGCGGTCAGCGCGTTCTCGCTGACGTGGGACACGAACACCGAGTCCACGACGTTGTACAGTGCCTGCACCAGCATCGAGACCATCATCGGCACGCTCAGCTTGATGAGCAGCGGGTTGATGTCCATGGTACCCATGATGTTTTCCCGGGATGCAGGCTGGGTTTGGGGTTGCTTGTTTTCCACGATTTCTCCTTTTTTTGCGTTGCTTGTTGGTAAATCCTCTCTTTTTCTATGCCCAAAACGTGGGCAGAGCGAAAGCCCGCCCTGCCCACGAAGCACCGTTGTTTATGGCATTTCTGCCGGGGATGGGCCTTATTCGCCCAGCGTCTTTTCCTTGGCGGCCACGGCGTCGAGGATCATCTTGACGCAGGTCTCACGGCCCAATGCCGCATTGATGGCCAGATCGTAGTTGTGTGCGTCGCCCCAGCGGTTCTGGGTGTAGTAGTTGTAGTAGGCAGCACGGTTGCGGTCGGTCTTTTCGATCTCTTCCTTGATGCCCTTCTCGTCCTTGGCCTTTACCAGTGGATCGGTCTTGGCCAGCTCCCGCCGCCACTCGACCGGCGCATAGATGAAGACGCGCAGGACGTTCTTGCGCTCCCGCAGCACATAGTCACCGCAGCGGCCCAGAATGACGCAGGGGCCTTCGTCCGCCAGCCGCTTGATGATCCGGCTCTGCAGAATGAACACCTGATCGCCCAGCGGCAGCTCGTTGCCCATGGTATACAGGCTGTACAGCAGGCTGTGGGTATGACGCTTTTCACTGGCTGCAACCGCCTCCTCGGACAGGCCGGAATGCTTGGCCGCCATGGTGATCAGTTCCTTGTCGTACATTTTGATCCCCAGTGCATTGGCTACATCTTCTGCGATGTAGTTGCCGCCGGTGCAGTACTCTCGGCCAATCGTGATGATCGTCTTTGCCATAATGTGTTCCTCCTATGTGAATGTATTTATCCCGAAAAGTCACAGGCTCTGCTGCTGTTGCGCAGCCGGCCCGGTGCTTTGGTGATCGGTAACTGGGGGTGCGGGTTGTTTTGCCGGTGCCGGCGGGGTCGGCAGCCGGACTTCGGCCACCCGCATACTGCCGGTCTGGTCCACGGCGTAGACGCTCTGCCGTCCACCGACGGCCAGCTGCTCCGGCGTGAACTGGATGCCGCCGTCCTCAGCGCGGCGCATCCGCTGGAAGATCCGGTGGGCGGTGGTGGCGTGGGCCACCCCGTCGTGGGGGCTGCCTACGATCCAGCCCGAGAAATTCTCGGGCAGCGGGTCCCGCTGGCCCCGTTTCGAGAAGTAGTAGCGGCCTTCCTCGCTGCCTTTTTCCAGCTCGCAGAGGATCCGCCGGGGCCGGTCGGCCTCGATGTCCCGGGGCTTTGGCCGCAGGGCGATGGCCCGGCCGGTGAAGTACCGGAGGAAATCCGTCAACGCCATGGTGCAGTTCACCGCCCCATCGCCGTCGGCAGTGGGGTCATTGAGCAGGACGAAATCCGCCAGCACTGCGTCGTCGTGGCCGAAGCCGTGCAGCCCCATCCAGACGCCCACGGGATCCCGCTGGCCCCGGACTCTCCGCTCCACCCGGACAGCCACCGAGCAGCCGTCGTGGATCTGGGCGCGGAGGTCTTTCAGATCCATCCACGCCTGCCAGCAGGGGTAGCCGCAGCAGCCTGCTGCAGCTGCAGCAAAGGCCGCGTTGCCGGTGCTGCTGGTGGCTCTGTCCTCCATGACATACGCCACTTCCTCGGGCAGGATATCCTCGCCCCAGCGGTTCATCAGAGCCGCCATGACGAGGGGCAGATCCATCTCCCGGCCAAAGGCGGGGTCGTGGGCGTTGAGGCAGTATTCGGGCAGATAGAGCCGCCGGTTGAGGGGCTGGCCCTCCTGCTTTTCCCAGACAAGAGGACGGACGGAGGCCGCCAGAAGCCGGATAGCAGGCGTTGCCTTGTCGTCGTTGGTCGAAAGATTCACCTGAAGCTGAATGCCGGTGCCGCCGCCCGGGGCCGCGACCGTGACCGTATCTCCCATCAGGAAGATCATCCCGTCCTCGCTCTGGGTGTTGACACTGCACCGGGGGTAATCCGGTGCCCATTTGCCGAAGCTCATCCAGCCGGTCCAGCTGTTCCCGGCGTAGACCCGGCACCGCACCTCGATCAGGGTGTTGTGGGGGGCGTGGGCGTTCCAGCTGACGTTCAGGTTGCAGAAAGCGGGCATGGCGAACTCCGGCGTGGTGTAGCTGCCGTAGGGCAGATACCGCCCGGCCGCACTGTCCAGCACCAGACTCCCGCTTTCCAGCGCAACGTTGTCCAGCTGCCCGCGGGAGAAGGTCTCGGTCCCTTGCAGAACCAGATTGTTCCGCTGTTCCATGACACGCTCTCCTTTGTTCGTTTACGGCTGCTCGCCGCTGTCGTCGCCGTAGTCCCTGCGCAGTTCTTCTTCCAGCTCGGCATCCCGGAGCTTCCGGATGTTCTCTTCAATGTGGAACACCCGGTTCAGGTCGCCGTAGACGATCTGGGTGGTGACCTCGCAGCAGAACCAGAAGCCGAACACGATCATCAGCAGCAGGCCCAGCGGCATACAGAGGATGACCAGACCCCAGAAGAGGATGGTCACGATGGACGCGGCCAGCGCGTGGGGCAGGAAGGCGATCATGCAGTTCAGGCTGTTCTTCATGGTCTGGGCGAAGGACTGATCCAGCAGGACCACCTGCGGCCACATATAGGAGAACAGCATATGGAAGAGCACCAGATTCAGCACCGTACCCACCCAAGTGGCGATGCCCACGTTGGTGCCGTGGTAGAGCATATTGAAGCAGAAGTAGACCAAGAAGATCTGGGTCGTGACCACCACGCAGTAGAAGATGCCCGGCGCGATGCTGGCCTTGAAGTTCCGCTTGAAGGCCTTGCGGTAGGTCACCCACCAGTAGCCCGCCTCGTCGCGCAGGGCGCGGAGGACGGTGTCGTACATTCCAGCCAGTGCAGGGCCGGCCAGAATGCCGCCCACGGCGGCACTGATCAGCATGACCGGCAGGCTGTTCATCAGAAAGCCGATGTAGACCAAGCAGATCACCGGCAGAAAGCCAATGCAGGTCAGGATGTTTGCGAGGAACAGGCTGCTCATGTCGCGGCCTACCAGCTCAAAGAAGCGGCCTGCGCCGGTCTTGCGGGGAGCATCCTTTTCGACGCCCGGGCCGGCCTTGAAATCGTTTGCGGAAGGAAATAGACTCATGGGGTGTTAAAACCTCTCTCCATCGTTACCGACAGCACCGGTTCCCGGCTGCGGGCCGTTTCCCGAAAGAAACGCAATTGTGCTGTCTTTCTGGTTATAACTATACCCGGATTTTGTGAATTTTGCAAGCCGCAAAGCCCCTTAAATGTAAAAAAAGTATTTTTTCTCCCCTTTTTCCAGAAAGTGTGTTACAATAAACTCGGCTTTTTACGGCCAGAAGGAGGAATTGATCCTGTGAATATTTTCCGCACCATAGCCATGTTCATCTATTTGTTTGGCTACATGATCGTCCATTATGGCGTGCTCCGCCGCGCTGAGCGCGCCCTCGCCGCAGGCGATACCGAAACGGTCGAGCAGATCGTCCGCAAGCACATTCCTCATTGGAGCCGCCAGATCCTCAGGATCACCGGCGTCCAGCTCTCCGTCACCGGGCTGGAAAACATCCCCAAGGACACCGCCTGTGTCTTTGTCGGAAACCACCGCAGCTACTACGATATTCCCCTGCTGCTGGCAAGCCTCGACGCACCCCACGGCATCCTCGCCAAGGAAGAGCTGGAAAAGATCCCCCTGCTCAACCGCTGGATGAAGCTGCTGGGCTGCGTGTTCGTCCAGCGCGACGATATCCGCGCCTCGGTGCGTGCCCTGAACGACGCCACCGCCATCGTGGAGAGCGGCAAGAGCTTCGTCATCTTCCCCGAGGGCACCCGCTACAAGGGCGAAGAGGGCGGTGCCGGCGAGTTCAAGGCCGGTGCCTTCCGGATTGCCATCAAGACCGGCGTGCCGGTCGTGCCGGTGGCCATTTCGGGTGCCCGCGCCCTGTTCGAGAACCACGGCAATGTCTGCACCCCCGGCCCGGTGAAGATCAAGGTGCTGCCCCCCATCCAGACCGCCGGCATGAGCAAGGCCGAGCAGAAACAGCTGCCGGACGCTGTCCGCCAGACCATTCTGGCCCAGCTGTAACATTTGAACACGAGAGGAAACAAACCGCATGGCAAGCTATCGTTATGAACGCGACATCGACCCCAAAGACCTGAAACCCCGCCGCGAAAAGCAGTACACCCGGAAAGAACGCTGGGCCAACTGGTGGGATTACAACCTGAAGTGGGTCATCGTCATCGGCATTGCCGTCGCATTCGTGGCTTACTGCTTCATCGGGCAGTATTTCTTCACCACCAAAGCCGATTACAACGTGGCGGTGGTGACCCCCTACTATCTGCCCGAGGACACCGTGAATGCCCTCCAGACCGAACTTGCCAAGTACGGCGAGGACCGGAACGGCGACGGCAAGGTGGTTGTGACCCTGAACGTCTACACGCTGGACTACTCCTCGGGCGACACCGAGACCGAAAGTGCCGCCTACCTGACCATGGCCGGCACCACCAAGCTGGCCACCGATGTACAGGGCGGCCTGAGTTCCGTTTTCATCCTCTACGACCCCGCCGGGTTTGAGGAGAGCACCGGCACTCTGCGGTATCTGGACGGCACCCTGCCCGCCCCCGAGAGCGACGACGACTGGTGGAACATGGTCTACAAGTGGACCGACTGCCCGGTGCTGACCGGTCTTGACCTCGGCGATTACGGCCCGGACACCACCCAGAACCACAGCGGCAGCAGTCAGGACTACATGGCGCAGTTCTATGTGGGAATGCGCGGCGCGTGGAACTCCGGCACCGCCGATAACCTTGCCGGCGGTGAAGAATTCTGGCAGGCCCTGACCGCCGGGGCCGTCTCCACTGCCAGCGCGGAGGACTGATCCCATGCGGTTCTACAATCGCTCCGGCGTGTCGGTGAGACGCTTTGTCTTTGACCGGCCCGAATCTCCGGGATCTCCGGAATCTCCTGTCCCCGCAAACGAACCCGCCCCGCCCAAAGCCGCCGACCTCGACAATCCCTATGGCCGGTATTACGGCAAGGCCCGCAGCCGGGAGGACTTGCAGAAGAATCGAAAAAGCATTTGAACGATCAACCTCTCCGTCATCGCTTACGCGATGCCACCTCCCCTACTGAGGGGAGGCTTTGGCATTTCGCAAAGCGTCGCCTTTTCGCCAGAGGCTCCCCTATTAGGGGAGCTGTCGAGCGAATGCGAGACTGAGAGGTTGACCTTTTTTCTTGTTACCTCCCCTGTATTTGAAATTTTCTCCCCTTTGAAAAGGCAGGTGCCTTGTTGTCTCTCCGTCCGGGTTATGGTATACTAATTCAGTATCACCAAACCACAACGCGAAAGGATGTGGAACCCATGGACGCTCTGGAACAAGCCCGCGCCGAGATCGACGCGGTCGATGCACAGCTGGCCGCCCTGTTTGAGCGGCGGATGGCCGCCGTGCTCAGCGTCGCCCAATACAAGCAGGCCCACGGTCTGCCGATCTTCGACGCTTCCCGGGAGGCCGCCGTGCTGGAAAAGTCCGCCGCACGGATCCATGACCCGGCCCTGCGCCCCTATTACAAAAATCACGTCCAGAACATGATGGACGTTGCCAAGCAGTACGAGGCCGAAGTGCTGGGCCGGAACCGCGCCGCCTATCAGGGCGTAGAGGGAGCGTTCGCGCACATCGCGCTCAAGGCCCTCTTCCCCCATGCCGAGGCCGTCAGCTACCCGACGTGGGACGATGTGTTCCATGCCGTGGCAAACGGCGACGCCGCCCACGGCGTAGTGCCCTTTGAGAACAGCCACGCCGGAGACGTATCCGCTGTGCTGGATCTCTGCTATAACCACCCGGAGCTGTGGGTCGTGGGCGTGTACGATCTCCCCATCTCCCAGAACCTGCTGGTCCTGCCCGGCACCCAGCTCAGCGAGATCCAAAGCGTGTACAGCCACCAGCAGGCCATCGCCCAGAGCGAGACCTTCCTGAAACAGTTCCGCCTGCCGGCCACCGCCATGCCAAACACCGCCATGGCCGCAAAGTTCGTGGCCGAGGGCGGCGACAAGACCAAAGCCGCCATCGCTAGCGCGGAGACAGCCGACCTCTACGGGCTGGAAGTGCTGGTCCCCAGCATCAACACCGACGGCGACAACACCACCCGGTTCATCGTCCTCAGCCGCGAAAAGCCCACCGCCGGCAACCGGTTCTCCCTGCTGTTCACGGTGGACAACAAGCCCGGCAAGCTGGGCGAGGTCATCCAGATGATCGGTGCCAGCGGCTTCAACATGGAATCCATCAAGAGCCGTCCGATGCCCCATGTGCCCTTTGAATATTACTTTTACGTCGAACTGGTGGGCGACCCCACCCGCGACGAGACCGCCGCGCTGCTGCGCGAGCTGGATCGGATCTGCCGCACGGTACGGCTGTTAGGAGTGTACACAAAATGAGTGAATTTATCGGAACCAAACTCACCATGAACCTCGGTGAGCGGAGCTATGATATCATCCTGAAGCGGGGTGCGCTGGAAAACCTCTATCAGTTCGCCCGGCTGGACCGCCGGGTGGCCGTGGTCACCGACAGCGGCGTGCCCGCCGAGTACGCCCAGCGGGTGGCCGACCAGTGCCGCGAGGCCAAGATCATCACCGTGCCGCAGGGCGAAGCCAGCAAGAGCTTCAAGATCCTTGAATCCGTCCTGCAGCAGATGCTGGAGTTCAACATGGGCCGCGGCGACCTCGTGATTGCCGTGGGCGGCGGTGTGGTCGGCGACTTGGCCGGATTTGCAGCCGCCATCTATATGCGGGGCATCGACTTCATCAACTGCCCCACCACCACCCTTTCGATGATCGACTCTTCCATCGGCGGCAAGACCGCTGTGGACATGGGCCCCACCAAGAACATCGTGGGTGCCTTCTGGCAGCCGAAGCTGGTCATCGTGGACCCGGACACCCTGTCCACCCTGCCCCGACGCCACTACATCAACGGTCTGGCCGAGGCGGTCAAGGCCAGCCTTCTGGCCGACCCGGAGCTGTTCTCCATCTTTGAGACCGGCGACGTGGACGCCCAGATCGGCGAGATCATCTGCCGCAGCCTGAAATTCAAGAAGAACATCGTCGAGCAGGACGAGACCGAGCACGGAATGCGCAAGGCCCTCAACTTCGGCCACACCATCGGCCACGGCATCGAGGCCGTGAAGGGCATCAAGGGCCGCCGCACGGTGGGCCTGTACCACGGCGAGTGCGTCGCGCTGGGAATGCTGCCTATGATCGAGTCGAAATCCCTGCAGAAGCGGGTCCGCGCGGTCTACCGCCGCTTGGGTCTGCCTACCCGCACCACCTACGATAAAGAAAAGGTTCTGGCCGAGATGCTCCACGACAAAAAGGCGCAGGGCAGCCAGATCACCATCATCAAGGTGCCCGGCCTCGGCTGCTGGCGGGCCGAGACCATCCCCGTCGAGGGGCTGCGGCCTCTGCTCGGGATGGAGGAGTGACCGGCCATGAAAAATACGTTTGGCAATGCGCTTGCCTTAACGATCTTCGGCGAGAGCCACGGCAAAGCCATCGGCGCGGTGCTGGACGGCATGGCCGCCGGTGTGCCGGTGGATGAAGCACAGATCGCCGCCTGCATGGACAAACGCCGTGCCCGGGGCGACGGCCTGTCCACCGCCCGGGTGGAGGCCGACACCGTGCAGTTCCTCTCCGGCGTGGTCAACGGCCGCACCACCGGCACGTCCATCGCCCTGATGATCGAGAACCAGAACACCCGCAGCGACGACTACGCCAAAACCGCCGATCTGCTCCGGCCCGGCCACGCCGACTATACGGCCTACGCCAAATACCACGGCTATCAGGACGCCCGGGGCGGCGGACACTTTTCCGGCCGGATCACCGCCGCGCTGGTGGCCGCCGGTGCCGTCGTGCTGGGAGCCTTGAACCGGGCCGGCATCGACATCACGACCCACATCGCCAAATGCGCCGGCATCGCCGACACACCTTTTGCGCTGAACGATCCCGACACGCTGGCGGCACAGGCGGAGGCCCTGCTGAGTAAGTCCGAAGGCTTTGCCCTGCTGGACGCCTCCGTGGAAGAACCGATGAAGACCGCCATCCGCGCCGCCGGTTCCGAGGGCGACAGCGTGGGCGGCATCCTCGAAACCGCCATCCTCGGCCTGCCCGCCGGCATTGGCGAACCTTATTTTGACAGCGTGGAGAGCGTGCTCTCCCATGCGGCGTTCTCCATCCCGGCGGTCAAGGGCATCGAGTTCGGCACCGGGTTCGGCTTTGCCGACCTGCGCGGCTCCGAGGCCAACGACGCCTTCCGGATGGATCCGGCGGGCCACATCATCACGGAGACCAACCACAACGCCGGCATCAACGGCGGCATCGCCAACGGGATGCCCGTCGTGTTCCGCACTGTGGTCAAACCCACCCCCAGCATCTACAAACAACAGGACACCGTGGATTACATCGCCCGCAAGAATGCGGAGCTTTCGATCCAAGGCCGGCACGACCCCTGCATCGTGCCCCGCGCCGCCATTGTGCAGACCTGCGCGGCGGCTCTGGCCATCAGCGACCTGCTGACCGAAAAATACGGCATGGCGTGGATGGAAGACCCCACCCATTTCCGGAAGGAGGAGGACTGAATGGAATACGGACTGATCGGCTCCAAACTGGGCCACTCCTACTCCAAGATCATCCATGAGATGCTCTGCGGCTACCATTACGACCTCTGCCCCCTCCCCACCGAGGAAGAGGCCCGGTCGTTCCTGACCCGGCGTCCCTTCAAGGCCATCAATGTGACCATCCCCTATAAAAAGCTGGTCATGGAGTTCTGCTCCTACATTGACCCCCGGGCCAAGGCCATCGGCGCGGTGAACACCGTGGTCAACAAAAACGGCCTGCTCTACGGCTACAACACCGATTACATGGGCTTCGCCCATCTGTGCGACGCCCACGGCGTGGACTTCACTGGCAAGACCGTCCTGATCCTCGGCACCGGCGGCACTCACAACACCACCAGCGCGGTGGCGAAGGACAAGGGCGCAGCGAAGATCCTCACTGTCAGCCGCCGTCCCGACCCGGAAAAGGGCGAGCTTTCCTACGCGGAAGCCGTTTCCTCCGGGGCACAGATCGTTATCAACACTACCCCCGCCGGAATGTACCCCAACGTCGGCGTCTGCAACCTTGACGTTGCCGTCATGCCCGGGCTGGAAGCCGTGCTGGACGTGGTGTATAACCCCGATAAGACCGAACTGATCCTCCGCGCGGAGGAAGCCGGTGTTCCCGTGGCCGCGGGCGGCCTCGAGATGCTGGTGGCGCAGGCGGTCTATGCGGCGGAATACTTCCTCGACCGCAAATTCCCGGACGCCCCGGCTGAGATCAACCAGATCACCGCCGCGCTCCGCCGGGATACCCTGAACATCGCCCTGATCGGGATGCCCTCTTCCGGCAAGACCACCGTGGGCCGTGCCCTCGCCAAGGAGCTGGGTAAGACCTTCATCGACCTCGACGAAGAGATCGTCAAGGCCGACGGCCGGAGCATCCCGGACATCTTTGCCGCTGAGGGCGAGGACGGCTTCCGCAAGAGAGAGACCGAACAGGTGGCCCGCTTCTCGAAAGAAGGCCGGCAGCTGCTCTCCTGCGGCGGCGGCGTCATCAAGCGGCCCGAGAACCTGCGCGCCCTGCGGCAGAACGGCGTGATCCTCTTCCTCGACCGGCCCTTGGAGGCCCTGACCGTGGGCGGCGGACGGCCGCTCTCCTCCAGTGCCGACGCGCTCCGCGCCATGGAAGCCGAACGCCGCCCGCTCTATCTGGTGGCAGCCGACGCCGTGATCCCCAACAACACCACCGTCGCAGACGCCGTGTCTGCGGCAAGGGAGGCTCTGGATGAAATTTTTGATCATTAACGGCCCCAACCTCAACCTGACCCAGTTCTCGGAGCCGGGGGTGGAGGGCACGGTCGATTACAACGGCCTGCTCGATTACCTCGAAGCCTGCTGCGCCCAGATGGAGATCGAGGTCGAATTCTTCCAGTCGAACCACGAGGGCGACCTTGTGGACGAGATCCAGTCGGCAGCGGGCCGGGCCGACGGCATCATCCTCAACCCGGGCGGCTACGCCCATTACAGCGTCGCCATCCTCGACGCGCTGCGGGTCTGCGGCCTGCCCGCCGTGGAAGTGATGCTCAGCGAGCCGAACGAACACGAGCCCTTCCGCCAGACCGACATCGTTTCCTTTGGCTGTCAGGGCCATTTTATCGGCGAGGGGATCAGCGGCTATCTGCACGCGATCGCCTATCTCGCCCAGCTGCTCCGGTTGGACGGCAGCTCCCACGCACACATCGTACAATAATAAATCTCTCCGTCATCGCTGCGCGATGCCACCTCTCCTACACAGGAGAGGCAAGTACAGAGGTTGATACAAACAGACCTGCTAATAAAAGTCAAGGGGTGATTTGAGAAAAATTCTAAAATCCGAGC
>CAVKZS010000041.1:0-30776 GCA_963660925.1 Eubacterium sp. CAG:38
CCACTGTGTGCGCATTCACCGATGAGGCGCAGGTAGTGCTGTTTCTTTAAATTATAATATTCTCCAGCCATTTTTCTCACTCAATCTTTTGAGATTTCTTAGACTTCTCAGATTGTCTCATCTGTCTTTCTTGGACTTCTGAGATTTTCAAGATTCTCTTTTAGACTTCTTGGACTTTTGAGACTTCTTAGAATCTATTATCTCACTAAATGGAGCTTCCTTACAGCCGGGGGCTTACTGACCGCTTACTTATATAAAATGAATTTTTTCTGATTCGATGCAAATAGATGTCTGTTGGAATGTGTTATATAATGCTGATTCGGCTTAGATGAAATTAGAACAACCATAAAATGTAGGGATCGCTTTTATAAGTGAGAGAAATTAAGTTTACTCGACACTTCGGAAAGTAACGATGATTTGTTCAAGTTGTGAAATGTTATTAAAATGATTGTATTTAGTTGACCAATAACGTAAAATGCGTTACAATAAAGCCGAGGTGATAACTATGGAAAAAACGATGACACTCAATCTTCGTGTCAACCCTACCGTCAAGCAGCAAGCCGAAGATGTGCTGAAGCAGCTTGGTATCCCAATGGCAACCGCCATTGATATGTACCTGCGCCAGATCACCATGACTGGCGGCATCCCCTTCTCGCTGTCCCTGCCGAAGGCTCCTGCGGCTCTGAACGCTGACACCATGACCGATGACCAGCTTCATGCAGCCTTGCAGGTAGGCATCAAGGAGATTCAGAATGGTGATACCGTGGATGCCGCAAGCGCATTCGCACAGTTCAGGGAACAGCACAGATGAAGCAGTATGACGTGAAAATTTCCCATGCAGCCCTCAGTGATATGGAACAGATTTACAGCTATATTGCTGACCGTCTGCTGGAGCCTGACACGGCTATTGGGCAGTATAACCGAATTGCAGACACCATCCAATCCCTGAACATCCTGCCGGAACGCTGTGCGCTGGTGGAAAGTGAGCCGGAGCGCACTCAAGGACTGCGGCAGATGCTGGTGGACAATTACTCGGTGTTCTACATCGTGGGTGAGGATACCGTGTCGGTGGCTCGTGTGCTGTACAGTGCATCCGACCTTGTACGCCGCCTGCGGAGAATAAAGTGAAAGGGGTGTTTGCATGACCGCCGTAATCTACGCCCGCTATTCCAGCGATAACCAGCGCGAAGAATCCATTGAAGGCCAGATTCGTGAATGTACGGCTTATGCCGAAAAGAACGGCATCACGGTAGTTAAGCACTACATTGACCGCGCCCTTTCCGCAAAAACCGACAACCGCCCGGATTTCCAGAAGATGATCAAGGACAGCGAAAAGCGGCTGTTCGATATGGTGCTGGTCTGGAAACTCGACCGTTTTGCCCGGAACCGCTATGATTCGGCCCACTATGAGCATATCCTTGACCGCAATCATGTCAAGCTGGTATCGGCCACGGAGCCTATTTCTGACAGCCCTGCGGGTATCATGGTCAAGAGTATGCTCACTGGCATGGCCGAATACTACTCGGCAGAGCTTTCTGAAAAAGTCGTGCGCGGCATGACCGAGAATGTTCTGAAGGGCAAGTACAACGGCGGCACGATTCCTATTGGCTTTAAGGTGGACGAGGAGAAGTTCTTTCAAATCGACCCACTGAAGGCTCCCTTTGTGGTAGAAGCCTTTCAGCGTTATAATGAGGGCGCGACCATGAAGGAGCTGATGAACTGGCTGAACGACAGTGGTGTAACCACTAACCGTAACCAAAAGTTCACCTACAACAGTGTTCAGAAGCTGCTGACGAACAAACGATATATCGGAGAAAACCACTTCAAGGATATTGTGATGCCAGACAGCATCCCGGCCATCGTGGACAAGGACTTGTTTGAAGAAGTGCAGCTGAAAATCAAGAAGAACAGCCGCGCTCCTGCCCGCCACAAGGCCGAGGATGATTACCTGCTTACCACCAAGCTATTCTGCGGAATGTGCGGAGCCATGATGTTCGGCGAGTGCGGCACAGGCAGGAACAAAGTTGTTCATCATTATTATAAGTGTGCCACCGCAAAGCGTTTCAAGACCTGCAAGAAAAAGACTGTCCGTAAGGAATGGCTGGAAGATTTGGTCGTGGCTGAAACCATGAAGCTGATTCAGGACGATGCCGTGATTGATGCCATCGTTGCGGAAGTGATGGCATTGCAGGATCAGGAAAACACCACGCTCCCTTTGCTGGAAAAGCAGATGCGCGAGGTGGAGAACGGCATTGAGAATATGCTGAACGCCATTCAAGCAGGTGTACTGACCAACTCCACCAAATCGCGTTTGGAAAAGCTGGAAGCACAGCAGAAAGAACTTGAGGTTCGGATTGCCGAAGAAAAAATCGCTCGGCCACGGTTGAGCGAAAATCAGGTTCGGTTCTGGCTGACCCGGTTCCGCAAGCTCGACCCGAACGTGAAAAGCCACCGGGAAACGCTTATCAATACATTCGTGAACGCTGTTTATCTTTATGATGAAAAAGTTTTGATTACGTTCAACTACAAAGACGGCACAAAAACTATCACTTTCGATGAAATTGCCGCCAAAGATGCCCCAGAGGGCAATGGTTCGGATTTAGGTTGCTTCGCTCCACCAAAAAAGCTCTAGTGTAGAAATACACTGGAGTTTTTTGTTTTGTTTAAGCGTGAAACTCAAGAATGCGGGTGGATTCGAACAGCATCGGCCGCCGCCCTGCGTCCCGGCGGCAAAAAAGCCCCGGTGGGGCTTTTTTAGATGCGCGGCTTGCGTGATCCACCCGCGCCCACCAAGAGAACGTCTGTGTAGAGATATGCAGACGTTTTTTTATACTTTCTCTTGACAGAACCATGGAGTTATGCTATTCTAACCATGCTGTGACTGAAACTTCAAACCGGTCACAAGGAGGGATTGTATGCCGATCGCATTTACGGCGGAGGAGCGGGCGGAGCTGCGCGGGAAGCTGCTCGAGAACGCCCGCGGATTTGTGAAGGAACAGAGTGCGCGGAAAATCACGGTGGAGCAGCTGACGGCCAGCGTCGGAATCTCCAAGGGGGCGTTCTATCTGTTCTATCCGTCCAAGGAACATCTGTTTTACGCGCTGCTGCGTCAGATGCACGCAGAGTTGTACGGCCCGGCGGTGCGAATGCTGGAAGAGCCGGAGGGCACGCCGGCCGAACAGCTGACCCGGGCGATTCTGGAAGGCTGCCGGGCACTGGATGAGAGCGGGCTGTGCCGGTTCTGGGAGCAGGACGCCCCGGAGATCCTGAAAGCCATTCCGGTCGAGGAGCGTGAGGCCCAGCGGGAACAAGAATATGCGGTGTTCCACCGGTTTCTGGCCCAGAGCGGCAGGCCCGGCGTGCCCGAAGAGCAGGCAATGAACGCGCTGCGGGGATTGATCCTGACCGTGCCGATGCGCCAAAAACTGGGCGAAGATTACCCGCAGATCCTGTTGTGGATGGCGCAGGGGATCTGTGCGCAGATCTTTGCAGAGAAACGTTGAAAGCTGCCATGAGCGATCATGGCATTTTCATAAAACCAAAAGTTAGAATAAACTAACAATAAGCCAATCAACGGAGGTACTTATGAATCCGAATAAGCAGAATTCCAAGAAGCTGACCATCCCCGACCTGATCTCGGTCGGTGTGTTCACCGCCATCTATTTTGTGCTGGTAACGATCGCCACCTTTGCCAGCGCACTGCTGCCGGGCGTCGGCAACATCCTGCTGCCGGCGGTGGCTGCACTCATCTCGGGCAGCGTGTATATGCTGCTGGCGGCAAAGCTCCAGAAATTCGGCGGCATCAGCATCATGGGCCTTGTGATGGGCCTGTTCTTCTTCGTATCCGGGCACTTTGTGCTCTCCTTTGCGGCCAACATCGTCTGCGGCCTGCTGGCCGACTGGGTGGCCAGCCGCAGCCAGTACCGCAGCAAAAAGGGTCTGCTGGCCAGCTATGTGATCTTCTCCTACGGTCTGACCGGACCGATCCTGCCGCTCTGGTTCATGAAGGACGCTTACATCGCCAACCTGACCGCCCGCGGCAAGGATGCGGCCTACATCAACACCCTGTTCGCGCCCATCAACAGCGGCAGCTTCGCGGCCTGCATCGTGGGCATCCTGATCTGCGCCCTGCTGGGCGGCATCTTCGGACAGAAGATGATGAAGAAGCACTTTGAAAAAGCGGGGATCGTGGCATGACCTTCCGGATGGATCCCCGTGCCAAGCTGTATCTGCTGCTGCTCGCCAACCTGATGCTCTTTTTCCACGTCGGGACGCTGGCAGAGGCGGCGTCCTCGGCTCTGTTTCTGCTGTTGTTCTTTCTATCTGGCAAAACGCGGGCGGGCATCCGGCTGTCAGTGGTCTACTTCGGGCTGCTGGCAGTGGATCTCTTTGTGGTGCCGCTGGCCGGGGAGGGCGTATTGCTGAACCTGCTGTCGCTGGTGTCGGTGGGCATCCGGATGATGCTGCCCTGCATCATCACCGGTGCCTATGCCTTTTCCACCACGACGGTGGGGGAGCTGACCAGTGCACTGCGCCGGATGCACGTCCCGGAGAGCGTCATCATCCCCTGTGCGGTGGTGGTGCGGTTCTTCCCGACGGTGCAGGAGGACTACCGTCAGATCCGGAACGCGATGGCCCTGCGGGGCATCGCCGAGGGCAAAGCGGCCCTGCTGCTTCACCCGATGCAGTCGCTGGAATATATTCTGATGCCCCTGTTGATGAACGGCAACAACGTAGCGCAGGACCTCTCGGTGGCGGCTCTGACCAAGGGCATCGGCCTGCCGGGAACGCATACCTGCATGACGGAACTGCACCTGACCGTGTGGGATTTCCTCTATCCGGCCCTGTGCACCCTGCCGCTGCTCTGGAAGGTGGTGACCCTGCTGTGAGCTTCATCGAAAGTCAGAACGTGACCTTTGCCTATCAGAACAGCACCGCCCCGGCTCTGCGGGATGTTTCTCTGGACATCCGGCCCGGTGAGTGTGTGCTGCTCTGCGGGCGGAGCGGCTGCGGCAAGACGACATTTTCCCGGCTGCTGAACGGGCTGGCCCCGGCGTTTTATCCCGGAGAGCTGACCGGCAGCTGCACGGTGGACGGTCTGCTGGCGGGAATGGCCGTCATCGAGGACTATGTGCCGCTGGTGGGCAGCGTGTTCCAGAACCCCAAGACCCAATACTTCAATGTAGACACCACGGCAGAGCTGGCTTTCCCCTGTGAAAACAGCGGGATGCCGCCCGCCGCCATCCGGCAGAGAGTGCAGGATGTGGTGGCGCAGTTCCACCTCGAGGCTCTGATGGATCGCAGTGTGTTTCAGCTCTCCGGCGGCGAAAAGCAGCGGGTGGCCTTTGCTGCGGCCTGTATGCTGGGGCCGAAGCTGCTGGTGCTGGACGAACCCACCAGCAACCTTGACGCCGGGGCCATCCGGCAGCTCCACGATATGATCGCGGCCACGAAAGCCGCCGGGGTGACCATCGTATTGGCGGAACACCGGCTGGCGTGGATCGGCGATGCGGCAGACCGGTACTTCTTTTTTGAAGAGGGAACGCTGTCGGCCGTCTGGACGGCGGCAGAGTTTGCAGCTCTGCCGGAAGAGACGCTGCGGCGTGCCGGTTTGCGGGCGCGGGAGCTGGCCCCCTATCGGGAAAAACTGCAGGCCAAGACCGACCGGCACAGCACCGGAAAACCGGTATTGGAACTGAACCATCTGACGCTGGGCTACCGCAAAAAGCAGCCCATTGCAACCCTGCCGGAGATGGACTTTGCGGCGGGCGAAATCGTGGGCCTGATGGGGCACAACGGCATCGGCAAGAGCACGCTGGCCAAGACCCTCTGCGGCCTGATGGAGCCGCTGGACGGAACCGTCCTCTGGGATGGCAAGCCCGCCAACGCCAAGACCCGCCTGCACAAGAGCTTCCTCGTGATGCAGGATGTGAATTACCAGTTGTTCAGCGACAGCGTCCGGGAGGAGATCCTGCTGGGCGCGGCCTGCCCGGAGCGGTGCGATGAAGTCATGCAGGCATTGGGGCTGGAAGGTCTGGCCGACCGGCACCCGATGAGCCTTTCCGGAGGGCAGAAACAGCGGGTGGTGGTGGCCGCAGCCATGCTGTCCGATAAGCCGCTGATCCTGCTGGACGAGCCCACCAGCGGCCTCGACCGGGGCAATATGGAACAGGTAGGACGTCTGCTCCAGCAATTGAAAGCACAGGGCAAGACCCTTGTGGTCATCACCCACGACGAAGAGCTGGCCGCCGACTGGTGCGACCGGATCATCCGACTGGAAGACTGAACAGGAGAAAAACGATGGAATATCATGCAAACGACTGGCTGGGACGGTGGCAGAATTTTGAGAGCTACCTGACCAGCACCGACCCCTATCTGGTGAAAGCGTGGCAGGACGCCGAGGCTGCGGCCGCTGCCATGCCGATGTTCAAGGGCAGCGTGAAGCGGTTCTGGCAGATGGCCTGCGTGACCACCAGCCCCGAGAACCCGCACACGCTGGGCGGCTGGAACATCACCCCCGCCGCGGGCGAAAAGCTCTGCATCGAGTGGCTGGGCGCAGACGGCACCAGCCTCGGCAAGGCGGTCTACCATCTGGAAACCGTGGTCGGGAAGGGCTTGGAGGGCAAGGAAAACGCCCTCTTCATGGCCGAGGATGTGCCGGAGAACTGGCCTTTCCGCTGCCTGCTGGCCATGGAGCCGATGCCGGCCCGCACTGCGCGGCAGAATGGCGGGCTGCTGAGCCACCTGCATTTCCAGTACGCCAGCTGTCCGGAGCAGCTGATCGACCCGGAAAGCCGGAAACTGCGCAATCCCATGTGGTACGCCACCGTCTGCGACGGCGACGGCACCCTGCTGGAACAGTGCAACATCGTCCGGGCACTCCACCGCCTGCCGGTGTGGGAGAACCTGCCGGAGGTTTGAGCACTCTCCGACTTGGCGTAAATTGCAAAGAATATGGCGTACTGTGCCCTTCCGGTCGGGCGGCTTTTTCGGTAAGATAGAGCCACCAAATCAACAGGAGGGCATTTGTTATGAAGAAAGCAGCATTGGTCACAGGGGCATCCAGCGGAATCGGGAAAAGGGTCGCGCGGGAACTGCAGAGCGCAGGATTTCAGGTCTACGCTGCCGCACGGCGGGTAGACCATATGGACGATCTGAAAAGCGAAGGCATCGTTCCAGTACCGCTGGACCTGACGAAAGACGATTCCATTTGTGCCTGTGTCAAGCAGGTGCTGACCGTGGCTGGCCGGATCGACGTTCTGGTAAACAATGCGGGCTATGGCTCGTATGGCGCAATCGAGGATGTGCCTCTGGAAGAAGGACGGCGGCAGTTTGAAGTGAATCTGTTCGGCATGGCGCGGCTGATCCAGCTTATCACGCCCACCATGCGGGAACAGCATTACGGCAAAATCGTCAATATCTCTTCTATGGGCGGCAAGATCTGGACCAAGTTCGGCGGCTGGTATCACGCTACCAAGTATGCAGTGGAAGGTCTGTCGGACTGCCTGCGCATGGAATTGAAGCCTTTCGGCATTGATGTGATCGTGGTCGAACCGGGTGGTATCAAGACGGACTGGGGCATCATCGCCGCCAACAACCTCAAAAAGACTTCGGCCAACGGTGCGTATGCAGAGATGGCAAACAAGGCTGCGGATGGCATGATTAAAAATTACAGCGGCAATATGCTCTCGAAGCCTGAACTGATTGCTAAAACCGTCCGCAAGGCTGTCACGAAACGCCGCCCGCGCACCCGCTACTTGATTGGCTTCGGTGCAAAGCCGATGGTCTGGACACACAAAATTTTTGGCGACCGTGTGTTCGATTGGGTCATCAAGAACTTTAGCTGATACAATCAGAGGACTTGCCATGAAAGCCCTTGTGGTTTATTATTTTTATAGCGGTAATACCAAGAAAAGCCAGTACTGGGGCAAGCACACTCTTAAAGCATAGGAAGTGATGTTTTGAAGCATTTCTTACTCGACAAAAATTATGGAGCGTACCTCTCCACAATGGGATATTCTGTGGAGGAAGTCTTAAAGAAAGCAATTTTGCCAGAAGATCTGTTTGCACGTCAGGCTCCCAGTCTGACAGTTGAGGAATACTTCCGCTTTATGCAAGCGATTGATGCGCTTTCTCCCGATGAACAGACTCCCATCAAGCTGGCCGCTTCAGACAGCATTGAAACCTTCTCTCCGTCCATTTTTGCGGCATATTGCAGCCGTAATGGGTTGACCTGTTTGAAGCGGTTGGCACAGTATAAACCGCTGATTGGTGCACTGCTGTATAAGGTGACGGAAACAGAATCCAAGGTCTGCGTAGAGATCGTTTCTGCCGATGCAGAATTTGAGCTGCCGGAAATTCTTGTCGGAACGGAGTTTGCCTTCCTTGTCGGGCTGCTCCGCAAGGCGACCAAAGAGAATATCCTGCCTGTGCAGGCAACCGCCAAACAGGAAATGAAAAATCATGCCTATGCAAATTTCATCGGTGTTGGCATCACAACGGCAGAAAAGAACCAACTCGTCTTTTCCAAAACAGATATGCTGCTGCCGTTCATCAGTTGCAACGAATCCATGTGGGAGTTCTTTGAGCCAGAGTTAAACAAACGGCTTTCCATGATGGAAACCGATGATTCCTACGCAGCTCGTGTCCGCAGCGCACTCATGGAACTTTTGCCCAGCGGAGAATGTACCATCGAAGATGTGGCAAAGAAACTGGGGTACAGCAAACGCTCCTTGCAACGGAAGCTGCAGGAGGAAAACACAAACTTTCAGAAGCAGCTCAACCATACGCGAGAACTGTTGGCAAAGTACTATGTTGGCAGTACTGATATGCGGGCAGAAGATATAGCTTATCTGCTGGGGTATCAGGATTTGAGTTCGTTTCTGCGGGCGTTTTCGGTGTGGACCGGAACCACTGTGAGCGGGTACCGGCAGGAGCATTTTGGACGGAAGGGGATGATACCATGACTTGGAACACGCTGTACGGCACGGATGCGCCGCAGACCGCCGGGCAGGACGGGGTACAGACCGTCTGTGTCTCCAACGAGAGCGGCGAGGGAAACGTGACCATTGAGCGGCTGTTCCCGGGGATCGAGCTGTGCTACAACGATATGCACCTTGCGTGGTGCAACCGGATCAGCCGCAGGAGAAGAATGTCATCGAGATCAACCACTGCCGGGTGGGGCGGTATGAGTGCAGTTTCGGCGAGAACAGCTGCTGCTATCTGGCGGCGGGGGATTTCGCAGTGAGTGCCGGGACCCGGAAAAAGTCGGCCTCCTGCTTCCCGCTGCGGCACTACCACGGCATCACCATCCTGCTGGACCTCGATGCCCTGTCGCCCGAAACGCGGCAGCTGATGGAACTGTTCGGCGTGGATCTGAACGCCATCCAACAGTATATCTGCACCGGAAACCGCTGCTGCATCCTGCGGGCAAACCCCGAGATCGGGCATATCTTCTCGGAGCTGTACGAGATCCGCCCGCCCCGCAAGGCCGGCCACCGGAAGCTCAAGGTATTGGAACTGCTGCTCTTCCTCAGCGAGCTAGACACCCGGGCCGAGGTGCAGCAGACGGCCTACCTGAACCAGCATCAGGCCGAGTGCGCCAAACGGGTAGCGGCCCGGATGACGCAGGATCTTCAGAGCCACCGCACCATCGAGCAGCTGGCGCAGGAGGAAGGGCTGTCGCCTACGGCCCTGAAAACCTGCTTCAAAGAAGTGTTCGGCAGCTCGATCTACGCCTACCTGCGGGAATACCGGCTCCAGACGGCGCAGAAGCTTCTGGCTGAGACGGACGCGCCCATCGTCGAGATTGCCCACCGGGTGGGATACGAGAACCCCAACAAGTTCTCGTCGGCGTTCCGGCAGGTGTACGGCACCACCCCGACCGAATACCGGAAAGGGTGTCCGAACGGATAGCTGTTGTCCGTTCGGGCCTTGTGAAAAAGCGATTCTTCCAGTAAAATCTGTGCGGTGATTAGAGAATACTAACCACCGCACATTTTGATTTTCATGGAGGAAAACTTCAATGCGTATGATGAAAAAAGCTCTGGGGGCCGCCGTTGCGGTCGCCCTGTCTGTTTCGATGCTGGTGGGCTGCAGCAGCTCGGCAAGCACGGCCGCTTCTTCGACGGCCAGCTCCGCTGCAGAGAGTGTTGCCAGTTCTGCCGTTTCGGAAGCTGCTTCCGAGAGCGTGGATGAGAACGAAGCCGCTGCCGCGCAGCTGATGCAGGATCTGACCGGAAGCTATCAGGAGCTGTGGCCGGTGATCCTTGCCGACGAGAACACCCAGACTTGGCTGGACGACTGCACCGCACTGGTGGGCGAGGAGAACGCACAGGGGGCTTACGACAAGCTGTCCTCCATGGTCACCGGTGAGGTCTACGGCGAGGATGCCGTCAAAGCCTATGCCAACGGCGGCGGTGCCTACTTCTGCGGCTTCACGCAGGACATGGTGACCCTGACCGTGGATGGTGCAACCTCCACCATCTCCGGCACCGATAAGGACGGCAACGAGCTGTTCTCCCACACCTACCACTACATCGGCATGGAGCCCATCCGCGGCCTGTATGAGTTCGAGAGCGACGACGCCGACTCCGGCGAGTTCACCTACTTCTTCTTCGCACCGGACACCAGCGACGAGACCTTCCACATCGAGTTCCGTTATGGCTCCGACGCCGACGCACTGGGTCAGTATGACGCAGGCGACTACGCTTATTGGCTTGCTTCCGGCATTTCGACCGACTGCGACCAGACCATGATCGACAACTGCATCGAGCTGTTCTGCACCGAGAATCTGGCCGGCTGATCGGCAACCGACACCGAGACGCTTCCCGTTTGGGAGGCGTCTCCTTTTGTTTTGGGCCAAAGTGTGGTACAATGGGAGCACAAACTGCAACAGGGGGAAACGCTATGCTGAAACGTCTGCGCAAACAACATCCCATCGGGTACTGCATCGGGGCCGAGGTGATCTTTCTGGGGGTGCTGATGCTGGTCTCCTTTCTGCTGACCTTGGGGCTGGTGCTCTCGGGCTGCGACCTCTCCGGCGTGGAGGACTATCTGCTGACGGCCATTCAGGAATTGGCGGGCGTCGGCGTGGCGGTGCTCTTTCTGGCCAAGACCGGCAAGCTCGAGCTGCTCCATCGGCGGGGCAGCGGTTTTCTGAACGGGCTGCTGGTGGGAATGTACCCGCTGGTGCTCATTGCCGACAGCGTGTACAGCAAGCTGCTTTCCCTGCCGGACGGCCCGATGCGTGCGGGTTGGCGGATCGCCTGCTTCTTTGTGGGAATGTCGCTGGTGGGCGTGGCCGAGGAATTTCTCTTCCGGGCCGTCATCGCCGAGACCCTGCTGGAACACTTCGGCACCGACCGGAAGGGCGTCTGGAAGGCCTGCCTGCTATCGGGCGTGTTCTTCGGCGCGGCGCACCTGACCAACCTTTTCGCCAGTGAGCCCTTCGGCGTGCTGATGCAGTGCGTCTTTGCGGCCTCGCTGGGCGTGCTCTTCGCGGCCATCTACTTCCGCACCGGCAACATCTGGGTCACGGTCTTTCTCCACGCCGCCATGGACATCACCTCGATGCTGGCCGGCGGCTTGTACGGCACCGAGACGGTCGCCGACAGCGTGAGCCAGTACGACGCCACCATGCTGCTTTCGGTGCTCGTCTACCTCATCCCGACCGTGTTCCTTCTCCGGAAGAAGAAGATCGGGGAAGTCGGGTGGTACTTTGGCCGGGATCAAGTGCAAGAGTAAACAAAACGAAAACGCCGTGCTTCGGATTGAGGCACGGCGTTTTGTGATTCTTGGTTATTTCAGGTGCGTACAAATCGCATCCAGATTTGCAAGCATCTGCTGGGCGTCCAGATTGCCCTGCTTTGCGGCAGAGGACAGGAGCGCACGGGTCTTTTCCCGGTACTCCGGCTGATCGGTCAGGCTCATGCGGTAATAGAACCGCGCGAGCGCATACGCGGCATCCGGATTGCCGCATTCAGCCGCCTTGGTGTAAAGTTCTTCTACTTTGGCAATGTGCTCCTTGCTGCCGATGGGAAGCAACGTGGAGCTCCAGCCTGCCGCGTAGAGCTGACCAGCGCGGTAGTAAGCACGGCCATTATCGGCATTTTCCGCTTTCAGATAATATTCGAGAGCTTCCCGGTGCCGTGCCCGGTCATACAAGGAATCGGCCTTTTTCAGAGCTTCTTCCCGGGCGGCAGCAAGAGCGGTCTGTTCCCGCCAATGCTGTTCTTCTTCTGCTTTCTGCGCGGCGGCTGTTTGTTTTTCAATTTCAGGGAGAACAACTTCGGGAATTTTGCAGGGGTCTTCTGGCTCGATTTCAGGTGCCGGATCGTTTGACAGTGCAACCTGACTGAGGTCAAAGAGCAGCTCGATCATCAGGTCGTAATTTGTGATGGGAGCGTTCAGGTCGACCTGAGATTCCTGCGCGATGTAGTTGTGAATCAGTCGCTCTTCCAGTTTGGAACGGTCAGTGGCAATGCCGGATTCATTCAGGGTATCTTCGACCGTATCCAGAATAAAGGCTTCGTCGGTGTCCAGAAGTTCCTGTTTTTTCAGGCCAAGCAGCGGCACGAGATACGGTTCCGGAAGCTGGCAGATCGTATTGCCATCCAACAGCTTTTCCATCAGGACAGGAGAAGCCGCGACGCTCCGGAGAAAGGATGCGATGCTGGTCTTTTCTCGGGGAGAAAGGCCGATGGTCGACATGGCTGCTTTCAGGAGCAGTAAGTCGGAAGTTTTCCACGCACCCTTGGTGATATCGTAGAAGTCCCGCACCATACAGACGATTTTAGCGGCATCATCCAACTCTGCATATTCGATGCCGTCGAACATCTGGAACTCGATGGAGTTCTGCCAGTTGAGCAGGGCGACATTCTGTTCCAATTGTGCCACCCGGTTTTCCAGCTGCACGACATCACTGCGGCTCTGCTTGAAAAACTGGATGAGGGTTGCGTATACATCGTTTAGTTCGCCCTCAATGGCGAGAACGGAAGAATTCAGCTTATTGTTCACGGCTGTGATGAGGTCGAAGCTCATGAGGTTCTGCTCTGCAAGCCGCTGTAAGGTCAGCTGAGAGGCGTACTGTGCCGCTGCCCGGCTGCTGTTGATCTTGTCCTGCAATTTTTTGTTGCTGCCGGTGATGCCGCCGATAAACCGACGCAGACCCTTTTTGCTGGCCAGCTCGTGTTCGTATTCGTCCCCGGCGGTCATAGCCGAAACGCTCTCAAAAACCAGTCGGTTGATCTCCTGCCGGTTGGATTTGTAGCGGTCGATCAGGGAATCAATGTTCCGGCTGATCTGCTCCTGCTCGGGTCCGGTCAGAACTTCGGGTGAAACGACAGTCAATTCATTGCTCATGCCAGACTTCCTCCCAACAATTCAGAAAGTTCATTTTTCAAAGCGGTGCGTTCGCTGTGCAGTGCATCCTGTTTTGCCTGATAGCATTTTTCTTCCTGCGCCATCTGCCGGAGACGATTTTCTCCCTGCATCTGGGCAAGATTCATCTGTCGGGCGGCGTATAATCCCGTTTTCGCGGCCAGCGGCGACATCGTTTTGCCCGTTAAGGCACGGCCGACTGCGACGGCATCCGGCTGATCTGCATTCTGTGCAAAAATGCCTTTGCCGGTCTCGGCGTCTGCAAATACCCGGCCGATGCCCTGAATGAGATCTGCTTCACTGGGCAGACAGACCTGACACCGCATCCGGAGAAGCTTTTCGATCTGCTGCTGGATCAGTTCGTCCGCAAAGGCCCGATGATCCGGGCTGGCATACATTTGCAGCAGCGTTTCCTGTTTCAGCGATTGGTTCAGGCTGGTGAGCAGAATATCCAACTCTTCCGCCGACAGGAGATAATCGCCCACCTGTTGGCAGAAGCTTTCCTCGATGATTTTGCACAATTCCACAGCGTCATCCTCGACGAAGTTTCCGACGACTTTGTTCACGATGGTGCCGCCTGCGGTACCTGCCGCAGCAGAAACCGCAATGCTGACCGCGATTCCTACACCGCCCGTGAGAACGGTAAGAACAAGGCCGCCTGCAATGCAGCCAGCCGCCATACTGCCAGCAAGTGTGACAACATTTTTGAACAACTGTTTGCCGGAGATACGGCCTTCAAAACAATTCCGGATATCCGAAGCCGAAAGAACGACCAGCATAACGACTCCGGTGATGGCATTTCCTCTTAAAAGCTTGGAGACATTGTTCATTGCGGCTGCACCGTAGATGTTTGCTCCGCTCCGGAGAGAATTTGCAATTACGGCAGATGCCTTTGGGCCGAGAAGCTTTACCACCGTATCCGTGGGAACGACCAGTGCTTTCGGCAGGGCAGTGCGCATCAGCTGACTGGTGACGACCGTGTTTACAAAAGCTGCACCGCCGATTTTCAGACCGGAGTAGGCTGCATATTCGATTGCGACTTCGGGTGGGTCGCCTCGCCAAAGATGTTGTGCAAAGGTCAGAGCGGCGGTGATCCCGAACGCATTCGCTGCAACGATCGTGCCGTTTGTGGCATCGTATGTAAGGGATTCGATCGTTCCGAACTTCGTCAGGTTGACCGCTTGTTGGTAGGTAAAGCTGCCGCGCCGGACAAGGGATTTTGCGTCGTTGGGGTCGGTCACACCCGGGACTTGTCCGGCTTCGATCCGCTTCTGCATCAGCCGGACCGCGTCCTCATACTGGTCGGATGGAACTTCCAGCTGCATGGGTGTGCCGTTCGGGTCGAGATACCGATACTGTCCATCCCGGAATGCTGCCTGCACCGAAGCCGAAGCATTCTGGCAGTATTTGGTCTGGATCAGCGCGCCATCCACCTTTCGGTCTGCACCATCCTTTGCATTGTCGCCGCCTACGATGACGGCATCCCTGCCATGCAGGAGATCATACAGGTTGTTTGCCTGCTCCGCAGCATATCCATGGCCTTGTTCCGCCTGAAACTTGTCCATCTGGGTCTGACTGGCCGCCGCATTTTCCGCCGCATTGACCGAACCGGTGATCTCGGAACCGGAAGGATTCGATTGGCTTTCCGGAGAGACAGAAGCGGATTCCTTTTTACACATGAAACATCACACTCTTTCGGAAAAGTTCAGACTTCCTTATTCATAGTCGATCGGCAGGGTCGGCAGGCCGTTGAGATCGAGGCCGGCGGTATGGCCGGCGATATACTGGTAGTAGCCTTGGGCGGCGATCATGGCACCGTTGTCGCCACAGAATTTCAGCTCGGGCAGGTAGACCTTTGCCCCGAGCTTCTGGGCACCGTCGTTGACCAGCTGACGCAGGCGGCCGTTGGCAGCGACGCCGCCGGCCAGACAGACCTGCTTTGCCCCGGTGTCGGCGGCGGCCAGCAGAAGCTTTTCGGCGAGGATGCCTGCAATCCGCTCTTGGAAGCTGGCGGCGAGGTCGGGCACGTTGATCTCGGTGCCCTTCATCTGGGCCTGATTCACTTCGTTCAGCACGGCGGTTTTCAGGCCGGAGAAGCTGACGTTGTACTTGCCCTCCACATGGGGCACGGGCAGGCGGTAGGCCTTGGGATTGCCGGTCTTGGCGGCGTTGGCGACGCTGGGGCCGCCGGGGTAGGGCAGGCCCAGCGTGCGGGCCACCTTATCAAAGGCTTCGCCGGCGGCGTCATCAACGGTGTGGCCGAGGATGTGATAGTGAGTGTAGTCCTGCACTTCCACGATGTGGCTGTGGCCGCCGGAAGCCACCAGACAGAGGAAAGGCGGCTTCAGTTCCGGGTGGGTCAGGTAAAGGGCCGCGATATGCCCACGCAGGTGATGCACCGGAACGAGCGGTTTATTGGCGGAGTAGGCCAGACCCTTGGCGAAGTTGACGCCCACCAGCACGGCCCCGATCAGGCCGGGCGCGAAGGTGACGGCGACAGCGTCTACGTCGTCCATGGTCTTACCCGCGTCCAGCAGGGCCTTTTTGACGGTGGCACTGATGAACTCGCAGTGCCGGCGGCTTGCGATCTCGGGAACGACGCCGCCGTAAAGGGCTTGTTCCTTGACGCTGGTGGAGATGACGTTGCTCAGCAGGTGCCGGCCGTCTTCCACCAGAGATGCGGCGGTCTCGTCGCAGGTGGATTCAATTCCTAAAATAATCATGATATCAATGGGCCTCCAGCCAGTTTTTGCCCTCGTGGACTTCGGTGCTCAGGGGGACGGCGTACTGCACGCAGCCCTCCATCTCTTCCCGCAGGATCCGGGCCGCTTTTTCCGCCTCGGCCTCGGGAGCTTCGACGATCAGCTCGTCGTGGACGGTCAGGATCAGACGGCTCTCCATCTGTTCGTCCCGCAGCCGCCGCCAGACCCGGACCATTGCCAGTTTGATGACGTCGGCAGCAGTGCCTTGGATCGGGGTGTTGCGGGCCATCCGCTCGCCGCTGGCTCGGATGTTCCGGTTCGAGCTGGCGAGTTCGGGCAGGGAACGCCGCCGCCCGAACAGGGTGGACACATAGCCGCAGGCCTTGGCGTCGGCAATGGTCTTGTCCATGTAGCCGCTCACCTTGGGGAAGGCGGCGAGGTAGTTCTTGAGGAAGGCGTCGGCCTCCTTGACGGTCACGCCGATGTCTTTGGACAGGCTGTGCGCACCCTTGCCGTACATGATGCCGAAGTTGATGGCCTTGGCGGACGAGCGGAGCCGGGGCGTGACCTGATCGGCAGGCAGGTTGTAGATCTTGGCGGCGGTGCTGCGGTGGATGTCCTCGCCGCTCCGGAACGCCTGCTGCATATGCTCGTCGCCGGTGATGTGGGCGAGGATGCGCAGCTCGATCTGGCTGTAATCGGCATCCACCAGCACACAGCCGGGCTTGGCGATGAAATAGACGCGGAGCTGGCTGCCCAGCTCGGTGCGGATGGGGATGTTCTGCAGGTTGGGGTTGTCGGAGGAGAGCCGGCCGGTGCGGGCCTCGGTCTGGTTGAACCGGGTGTGGATACGGCCGTCTTCGGCGATGACCTTCAGCAGGCCCTCGACGTAGGTGGAGTTGAGCTTCTGGTAAGCACGGTACTGCAGCACGTCCTCCACCAGCGGGTAATCCCGCAGATTTTCCAGCGTTTCGGCGTCGGTGGACCAGCCCCGCTGGGTCTTTTTGCCATGGGGCAGGCCGAGGGTGTCAAAGAGCATTTCGCCCAGCTGCTTGGGGCTGTTGGGGTTGAAGCTGGTGCTGCCGGTCTCCATCTGGATGCGGGTGAGCACCTGTTCCAGCTCCGAACGCATCCGGACGCCGAATTCTTCGATGCCGGCCTTGTCCACCAGAATGCCGGTGCGGGTCATATCGGCGAGCACCTGCGCCAGCGGGAACTCGATCTCGTTGTAGAGCGCGTCCTCATCCCGGGCGGTGATCTCCCGCTTCATCCGGGCAAACAGGTCGGCGAGGAAACCGGCGTCCGGCCAGTCGGCCGAGGCGAAGGCGGCTTCGGCGTGGTAGGCGGTGGCCAGCTCGCCCACCTGATACTTGGACGCCGAGGCATCCAGAAGGTACGCGGCCAGCTTGCCGTCCCAGACGATGCTGCTGCCCCAGCCGCCGGCAGCCATGGCGCGGGCGTAGAGGGGTGCGGAGTCAAAGACTTCCAGCGTGACGGCGGGATCGTCCAGCAGGCGGACGAGATCGGCGTCCTCAAGGGGATAGATCGTTTTGTCCTGCACAGCATACCATGCCTCGGGTTGGGTGATGACGTTGCGGGTGCCTTGCTTGCCCATGACAGCGGGCCGCGCAGCCAGCAGGTAGCAGCCGGACGGCTGGGCGGGCAGGGAAGCGATAGCCGCTTCCGCGACGGGTGCAGCTTCGGGGTCCGCCGCCGAAGCCACGCCGTCCAGACCGAACCGGGTGATGAGGGAGTGGAGTTCCAGCTCCTGCATCAGGCGGACGGCGGCGGCCTTGTCGCCCTCGGTGATCTTGTAGGCACCCTCGGCGGTGTCGATGGGCGCGTCGGTGCGGATGGTGCCGAGGACATGGCTCAGCTCGGCATCTGCTTTGCACTCGATCAGATGCTCCCGCTGCTTGGGCTTGATGGCGGGATCGTCGAGGTGGTTATAGACGTTTTCCAGCGTGCCGAATTTCTGCACGAGGTTCAGGGCCGTCTTTTCGCCGATGCCCCGGACGCCCGGGATGTTATCGGAAGTGTCGCCCATCAGACTCTTCACCTCGATGAGCTGTTTGGGCTGGATGCCGTATTTTTCCTCGATGGCGTCCACGTCCATGGTGACGGTCTTGCTCCGGCCCATGGCGGTGGTGGCCAGCAGGACCGTCGTGCTCTCGCTGACCAGCTGCAGGCTGTCGCGGTCTCCTGTGGCAAGAAAGCAGTCGTCCCGGCGGGCGTTGCAGGCCGCGGCCAGCGTGCCCAGAATGTCGTCGGCCTCCCAGCCCTCGGCGGTGACCTGCCGGTAGCCCAGATCGGCCAGCAGTTCCTTCAGCACCGGCATCTGCTGGGCCAGCTCTTCGGGCATTGCATGGCGGGTGGCCTTGTAGCCGTCGTACATCTTGTGCCGGAAAGTCGGCGCGCGCAGATCGAACGCCACGGCGACCTCGTCGGGCTGGGTGTCTTTGAGCAGGGAGAGAAGAATATTCAGAAAGCCGAAAATGGCGTTGGTGTATCGGCCGTCCTTGGTGGTCAGCAGCTTGATGCCAAAAAACGCGCGGTTGGCGATGCTGTTGCCGTCAATGACCAGTAAACGCATGGTGTGCAGTCCTCCATTCGATAATTTCACATTTTATAGTATAGCACAAAACGTGGACAAGCAAAAGAGCCGCTGCGCACAGCGGCTCTTTTGCTTACTCTGTAATCGTGATGGCACTCACCGGGCAGGCCTGCGCCGCCTCGACTGCCTGCGGGACGGTGTCGGGCGGCAGTTCTCCGGGGAGGGCGACGGCCAGCGTGCCCTCCATGGTGAACACCTCGGGGCAGATGCCGGCGCACTGGGTGCAGCCAATGCAGAGATCGGGGTCAACGGTTGCGATCATACAAAAATCCTCCTGTCAGAATCGGCGTTGCGGTTAGTCTGGGTGGGTAAGGGCGGAAATATACTATTCTTTTGGCCGCGAGTATGATACAATAGGAGCAGTTTCAGGAGGGAAAAGCGATGAACATTCAGATCTTCGGTACGAGCAAGTGCTTTGATACCAAAAAGGCCCAGCGGTATTTCAAGGAGCGGGGCATCAAATTCCAGATGATCGACCTCAAGGAAAAAGAGATGAGCCGGGGCGAGTTTGACAACGTGGCCCGGGCACTGGGCGGCTGGGAAAAGCTGGTGAACCCGGCGGCCAAGGACAAGCAGACCTTGGCCCTGCTGGACGCCCTGATCGACTGGCAGAAAGAGGACAAGCTCTTCGAGAACCAGCAGTTGTTCAAGACCCCCATCGTCCGGAACGGCCGGCAGGCCACGGTGGGCTACCAGCCCGAGATCTGGAAAACATGGGAATGATCCGGAAACCGGCTGAAGATATCCCGGAAACAAACGGGCTTTCACAAAAAATCCACCGGCAGAATTTTGCGCCCGGCGGCGATTTGTGTTATACTGTACGTTGGAAGTGCCGAGAGCCGCTTCCGCAGAACGAATTCTTGGAGACGATGATCTTATGAAAACCTATATGACTCAGGAGGAGCACGCCCGGCATCACCGCCGCCGTGCGCGTCAGGCGTTGGGTGCCGTGATCGCCCTGCTGGTGTTGATCGGCATGGTGACCGTGGTGCGCGCCGGTGTGGGCGTGGTGGCCAACCTGTTTGACGATACCGCGCAGAAAGCAGAATACGAAGATAAGCTGGAGGGCCTTGTGCTCTTCGACCCGGTGCCCTTTGACGGCATCGAGAACATCGACGACCTGACCCTGCGGGAAGCGGCGGTCTGGGGCTGCGTGTACAACATTCAGGAGACGCAGGGCGGTTTCGACAACTACAATACCGACCCCGACACCGAGCAGCTGCTGATCCCGTCGGTGGATGTGGATGCCTACCTTGCCAAGCTGGTTGGCCCCAGCTTCAAGATGACCCACAAGAGCTTTGAGATGGAAGATATGACCATTGAGTTTGACGAGACCACCCAGTGCTACAAAATCCCCGTCACGGGCACGGTCGGCAGTTACAGTGCGGTGGTCACCAAACTGTTCAAGAAGGGCGGACGGCTCCATGTCACCGTGGGCTATATCCCGACCCAGAGTCAGGACGACACCATCCTGAACACCACGTCGGACACGCCGGTGAAGTATATGGACTATCTGTTCTCGCGGCAGAGCGGCAGCTGGTATCTGACCGGCCTGACCGACAGCGAGACCAAGCCCGAGTCGCAGGAGACGCCGGCCCAGTCCAATGAGCCGGTGCCCATGGCCGAAAGTGATGTGCAGGACGCCATCCTCGCCACGACCGGCGATTCTACTGTTACAAGCGATGCTGCTTCGGAAGAGGCCGCGTCGCAGGAGGCTGAGCCTGCCTCCGATGAGACCGGCGCAGACAGTGCAGCCGCAGACAGCACCGCAGCAGCTTCCAGCGCGGCGGCGTAACAGAAAACAGAAACCAAATCAACAAACGAACCCCCGTCCGGGCCTGTGTAAGCAGGCGAATGGATGGGGGTTCGTGCTTTTTAGATAAAATCAGCAGGCAGTGTCGCCAAAAAAGGAACGCACCGCATGAAGGGATGTCCCAGTGCGGTGGGCCTTTTCCTGCTCGTAGGTTACGCGGGTCGCTTCCTCAATGAAGGCTTTGACCTCCGGAGAGGCAGAGGACCAAGTAACATTGAACCGACGGCAGGTCTGGTAAAAGATGCGATAAAATTCATCCCGCTCGGGGTCCCGTTTGAAATAATCCTGCGCCGTCATGCAAACACCTCATTTCAGATAGGTTACAAATACATTCATTGCCGCTTCACCGGAAAGTTCATAGCGCGGTGCGCCGCCGAAACTGGGGAGCGGACTGGCACCATAGTCCCGGACATAATGCTCGGCCAGTTCCGGAACTTTTGCTTCAAAGGTGACTGTACCGCCGCATTCGTGGTCGATCGACAGCTTGATGCCGTAGGCAATCAGAACACGGCCGATGCCGCTGTACTTTTTGGAATGACCAACGATCGTCGGGTTGCTCTCGGGATGGCTTTCAATATAGGTGATGTGCACCATGACATCTGCTTCCTGAATTTCATAAGCAGCCAGCGCAACCAACTCACCGTCGTTTGTTTTCAGGGCGTACTTTTCAAATGAGGAATCCTGAATATACTCGGACAGCCAGCTGGTCTGCCAGACGGGTTCCTTCTCGGTTTGTGCGGCATCGGACTTCCGCATCCGGGTGATTTTTACGGGAACGGGATTCTGGTCTGCGGCCCGAAGAATAAACGGTACGAATTTTGCCATGAAAGCCTCTTTCTTACGACAACAGAGTACAGCTTTACAATACAATCATAACATAAGAACGCGGAAAATACAAGAAGCGTTACTTCAAATCAAACCGCACAACGACAAGGCGGTACCAGAGGTAGGGGATGACGTTCCAGATCATCCAGAGTTCCATGAGGACGTAGTTGGGCAGGTCACGGAGGCGGAAGGGGCGTTTGCCGAGCTTGCCGGAGCGGAGTAGGGCAAAGGCTTCGTGCATTCCCTTATCCCAAGCCTCGCCGAAGCCCTGCTTGTGGAACTTGTAGGCCTTGAGCAGGTAGCCCAGAGCCAGCGGGATGAAGTTGAGGATCAGCATCAGGAGCGGCTCGTTCTTGAGGGGGAGGAGGATGCTGTTCCGGCCGCTCTGCTGACTTTTGAAGGTGTTGTACTTGACTGCACCGGTGCTGGCCCCGCAGATGTGGTAGCATTTCGCGGTGGGGCAGAGAATATTCTTGTACCCGGCGTTGTTGGCGCGCCAGCTCAGATCGACGTCCTCGAAGTAGGCGAAGAAGTTCTCATCGAATGTGCCGATCTCGTCAAGGATGCTTTTGCGGTAGAGGGCCGCACCGCCGCAGGCCGAGAAGATCCGCTTCTGCTTGGTGTACCGGCTGGCCCGGCGGCCGTCGCCGGTCTTGCAGGCAAAGCCCATCCATGTGACGTAATCGCCTGCGTCGTCGGCCAGTTCCCGGTCGAAGTGCCGGATCATCAGGCTCTGGACGGCGAAGATCTTGGGGTCGGACTCGGCGGCGCGGATCAGTTCGGCCAGCCATTGGGGTTCGGCAAAGGCGTCGTTGTTGAAGAGGACGACGAACTCGCTTTTGGCCAAGGCGATGCCCTGATTGACCGCGTGGGAAAAGCCGGTGTTGGTGCCGTTTTCGATCAACGTAAAGTTGGGACGGCTGCAGTAGCTCCGTGCCTGCTCGAGACTTTCGTCGGTGGAACCGTTGTCCACGACGATCAGCTCAAAGTTCTGCTCGGTCTGGGCGTAGACCGACTCGATGGAATCTTTCAGCCAGCCCTTGCCATTGATGTTGGGGATGACGATGGTTGCTTTTATCATAAAGAATGCTCCTGATTCGGTGGTTTTACAAAAAGAAGTATAACATAATCAACATGAAAAGGAAACCTTTTATCCTTGAATGAAGTGTTGCGAACTGCCAAAGCCTCTCCTACAAGGAGAGGTGGCAATGCGCAGCATTGACGGAGAGGTTGGACAGAGCAGAAGTCAGGATAAACAACATCTTATACAACCTCTCAGTCTGCTTCGCAGACAGCTCCCCTTGTAGGGGAGCCATTGGCAAAGAGGGGAATCTGAAAAAATTGTATTACCCCCTTGACACAATCCGAAAAACGAGTATTATTGTATTAGGCACTTAACACAACAACACAAAGTGCAGGGAGGGCAACGATGAGCGAACAATTTGATGCCAGCCGCCCGATCTATGCGCAGCTGGTGGAACGGCTCAAGGCGAAGATTCTGGCGGGGACCTACCCGCCCGGCGGTCATCTCGACTCGGTGCGGGATCTGGCCGCAGCCGTGGGCGTCAACCCCAATACCATGCAGCGGGCACTGGCCCAGCTGGAAACCGAGGGCCTCGTCCGCACCGAGCGGACCGCGGGCCGCTATGTAACGGAGGACACCGTGTTGATCGAACAATTGCGCGCCGCGACCGCGGAAAAATTCGCGGCAGAATTTCTCGAGAAGATGCAGGGCATCGGATACAGCCCGGCGCAGGCCGCTGAGCTGATGGCCCGGCACACAAAGGAGGAGAAAGACCATGAGTGATATCCTGACCTGTGAGGGCCTGACCAAGCAATACGGCAAAAAGACCGCGCTGGACGGCATCGAACTGCACATCGGCCTTGGCAAGATCGTCGGTCTGCTGGGGCCCAACGGCAGCGGCAAGACTACCCTTATCAAACTGGCGAACGGACTGTTGCAGCCCACCAGCGGCAGCATCCAGATCGCCGGCATGACGCCGGGCGTCGAGTCGAAAGCCATCGTCTCCTATCTGCCGGATGCCGACTGGTTGCCCGACTGGATGCGGGTAGAACAGCTGGTAGAGATGTTCGGTGACTTCTACAAGGACTTCGACCCGGCCCGGGCCAACGAGATGCTGGCAAAGCTGGACCTGCCGCCCAAAGCGGCCCTGAAGACCCTCTCGAAGGGCAACAAAGAAAAAGTCCAGCTCATCCTCGCCATGAGCCGGAACGCCCGGCTCTACCTGCTGGATGAACCCATTGGCGGCGTGGACCCGGCGGCACGGGATTACATCCTGCACACCATTCTGACCAATTACAGCAAGGATGCGACGGTGCTGATCTCGACCCACCTGATCGAGGACATCGAGCCGGTGCTGGATGAAGCCGTGTTCCTGAAAGAGGGCCGGGTGTTCGCGCACCGCAATGTGGACGACATCCGCGAAAACGAGGGAATGAGCGTGGATGCGTATTTCCGGGAGGTATTCAAATGCTGAAAAATTTGCTGAAATATGAGTTCAAGGCCACCCGCCGTACCTACGGCGGCCTGTATCTGGTATGGCTTCTGGTCGCGCTGCTGCTGGGGGTCTCGATGCGGAAAGTGGTCTGGAGCGAGAACCCCAACGGCTGGCAGATCTGGTACATTCTGACGTTGGTGTACGTCGGCATTACCATCGCGGTCGGCGTGGTCTGCATTATGACCATCATCCAGCGGTTCACCAAGAACCTGCTGGGGCGGGAGGGCTATCTGATGCACACCCTGCCCGTGAACGAGTGTCAGCTGGTCGGCTCCAAGCTGATCTCCAGCCTTGTCTGGGTCGTGTGCAGTGCCGTGGCCGGTCTGCTGTCCATCGCCCTGCTGGATGCTGGGCCTCTGTGCCTTCCACCCTTCGACGGTGGGTCTTGTAACCGGCACCGACAGCATGGGCCATTCCGTCCGCTACACTTGGCGCGAGTTCATGGGCCTGATCGGGAATGAGTTCGCCCGTCTGGGCGGAAAGTTCTGGGCGATGATGGCATGGGATATCTTTGTCGGGCTGGCGGCCGCCGCCGTCCTCATTCTCTGCATCTATGCGGCCTGCATGGTCGGCCATCTGTTCAAGAAGCACACCAGCGTCGCCAGCATCGTTGCGTTCTTCCTGTTCCAGAGCGTGCAGAGCAAACTGGGCGGCACAGCGGGTTTCGGCAGCCTGATCCGAATCACGGTCAACTCGGCGGATGTCTGGTCGGCATCCCCGACCGTTTCGGAAAGTTTTCCGTGGGTGAATCTGCTCATTATGGTCGCCTTTGGTGTGGTCTACTTCGCCGCCGCCAGCTGGCTGATGAAGAACAAGCTGGACTTGGAGTGACACGATTTTCGACGGGTATGCGATAAAACGGGAAGAGGGCGAATCGAATGTGTTCTTACAGTAAAAAGTCCATTCAGGTCTTTTTCGGGATCGTCGTTGTCCTGTCTGCTCTTGTGGAGGGCGGAATCATCTTCATGGGCGATATGCAGGTGCTGTACCTCGTCCTGATGTGGATCCCGGCTCTGGCGGCATTGGCGGCAAATCTCGTCCGCCTGCGGGAAAGCGGCGAGCGGATCACCTTGAAGAAATTGCTCGCGTATGGCAATTTCCACAGGTGCAAGGGGAGTGATATTCTGCTGGGATGTCTGCTTTCGCTGGTGTATCTGCTGGTGCCCTATCGGATCTACTGGATGACCCACCCCGAAACGTTTGCTTATCATGGCGTTCCGTTCCCAGTCGTCCTGAAAGACTGCCTGCCGATCACTATCCTTGGCGTCTTCCTGTCGCTTTTGACTGCTATCGGCGAGGAAATCGGCTGGCGCGGATTCATGGTCCCGGCCCTGTACGAGACCGTTGGCCTGAACAAGATGCTGGTAATTTCCAGTCTGTTCTGGTGCGGCTGGCACCTGCCGATTCTGGCGTTCGGCGATTATATGTCCGGTACACCGGCATGGTATAAATTGCCTGCCTTCGTGCTCTGCATCTTCCCAGTGGGCGTCATGGCTGGTCTGCTGACCGTCAAGAGCAAAAGCCTCTGGCCTGCGGCCTTCCTCCATGCGGCTCACAACAATTATGACCAGTCCGTTTTCGGTGTGATTACCGTTGGCGGAGCCGACCGGATGTACTTCGTCAGCGAGACGGGCGTCCTTACCATCCTCTGCGCATGGCTTCTGGCAACTGCCCTTTATCTCTGGGCGAAGAAAACAGAAAATCGTGGATAAAAACAACACGGCTGCTGCATGGTACACACCACACAACAGCCGTGTTTTATTATGCTAAAATCTGATTGGCCCAGTTTAAAATTATTTCGGCATCCCGGATGGCCTGTGAAGCATGATGCTCTTCGAGAAACATCTCGTTGGGATACCGTGCCGCAACGCCGTAGGGAGTCAGCGCGTCGGCGGCATCGTAAAGTTCATCGCTGACAGGAACCGTTTTGTGAATCTGGTCGAGCAGAAAGGATAAGTCATGCCGTTTCGGGAGTCCGCCCGGACAGCCCAGCGAAACAATGACTGACTTGATGGCCTTTTCTGCAGCCTGCTGGCAATGGTAGCAGATGATCTCGAGCGGTTTGGGGTAGAGTGCATCGTAGAGATGCTTTGCTACAATAAAGTCCTCCTGCGCGAAGTCAAGCCAGCTTTTTGCTTCCGGTGTCATAGAGGAGAACTCCTTTCTGGTAAACTTCGTTCTCGACGGAAGGAATCTGTCGGCGTGTCTCAAAACGGCTCTGGGTGCCGACAAGGATATCCACCGGACGCTGCTTGACCGGACGGATGGAACGATATGCCTTCGAGGTCAGGGCCGGGATGTCGGTCTGCGTGTCGTCAACAACGATATAAAAATCGAAGTCGCTGTCGGGCTGTGCTTTGCCCTCGGCAAACGACCCGAACAGATAAATGCGGACAGGCGAAAGCTGCTCGATGAAACGTTCCTTCAACAGGTCGATTTCGTTGGTCGGCATGAAGATTCCTCCTTTCGGTTTTCTGTGAGTAAAGTTTACTTTGCCAATGCAGCCTTGATATTGGCCAGCACGGTATTGCTGTCCTCACAGCAGACCATGACGACCTCGCCGGAGGGGACGGTCTCGACCTTGGCAGCTTTGGCGATCTCGTACTGATCCTCGAGGTAGTGCTCCATGGTCTGCTGCTGGCTCAGAACGTAGTTGTTCAGGGCATCCACGACTTCCTGCGTCTTGCCCTCGGCGGGTTTGACGATGGCAATGCCGTAGCTCTGGGTCATCATAGCTGAGATGGAAGCGGCAAAGTCGGTGTAGCTGTCCTCTTCCAGCCCGAGCAGCGGGAGCAGCATATTTTCGATCTCGTCGTTCAGCTGGTCGGCCTCGTACTCGCTGCTGTAACCGTACTGGGCGGTGAACTTGCCGTCCTCACCTTTGGTGAAGATCATGTTGTATTCGCTGTCCTCTTCGGGGCGGGCGTCGTGGAGGATCTGGGTGTAATCTTTCGGGGTGGCGGATGCGGCGGGTTTGCCGGAAGAGCAGCCCACAAGGGCAAACAAGGCCAGACCGGCCAGCAGGGTCACAATGATCCGTTTCATAAAATCGTATCCTTTCGTTCTTGCAAAAATCCTTCTCTCTGCCGCTAGTATCTGCGTTTTGGCGGCAGCTATACAGGATACGAATCGCAACAGCAAAACATTGCACCGGACAACCGGCAGGTTTGTAACAGTTCTGTGAACGGGCCGAACGGGCCGTTTACAGCATCAGGGCTTCGAGGTCGCCGTGGTTGACCGGCGTGGAGAGAATGATCTGGGTGCTGGTGGTGCCGAGTTTCTGGAACTGGAGGATCAGATGTTCAAGCTGGGGCATACTGCCGCAGCTGACCTTGATGAGGAAGGTATAGGCACCGGTGACGTGATAGCACTGCAGCACCTCTTTGCTGTTCTGCATCAGCTGCACCAGCTCGTCCCGGTGGGAGGGCGAGACGGAAAGGCTGATGAGGGCATCGACGTACACCCGGTCGGAGGGGCGGTTGAGCTTGACGGTATAGCCGCTGATGATGCCGTCGGTTTCCAGTTTGTGGATGCGGCTCGAGACGGCGGGGCTGGTCAGGGCCACCTGCTCGGCAATTTCCTTGACCGGCATCCGGGCATTTTTGGCGAGCAGGGCGAGAATCTTGCGGTCCAAATCGTCCATGAGAAAAGTGCTCCTTTTTAAAATCTGTTGAAATTCATAAAAATTTTTGAAAGTAAAGTTTTATTGTTGTTGCTATCGCACAAGGCTTGAAAAAAGCCGCTTTTGATTTGCTTGTTTTAATTATATAAAGTTTTGCTCAAAATGTAAAGTGTTAATTTAAAGCAAAACAGAAAATTGCGGTTTGACAAGAAAGAAAAAATGGGTATAATACATACTGCGAGGCCGAGCGGTGGTTCTCACCGTGCCCGGACGACATTTCCCGAGTGGTTTCGCCTGATATTTGAGATTCCCAACTTTATATACTTTCCCACCCCTCTATACACAAAAACCCGCTGCCAGGCGGGTTTTTGTGTTTGTATGGGGATTTTTTTATTTCAGATGCAGCTGACCTTTGTTTTCCGTGCACGGAGGAACAGAATCAACGCTACGCACAGAGTTGCCATTTCGCCGACCGCCAGCGGCCACCAGACGATGGAGACGTTTTCCGCACCGGTCACCTGCCGGGTCAGCAGCCAGACCGGAGGCAGAACGAACAACACCTGACGGCAGAGTGAGATGATAAGAGACTCGATGCCGCATTCCAATGCCTGAAAGATGCCCTGAAAGGCGATGCACAGCCCGGCAAAGAGAAATCCGATCGAGACGATGCGCATACAGCCAATGCACATGGTGTAGGTGACGCCGGAAAGAGAAAACAGCCCGGTGAGGGGCACGGCGAGAAGCTCGACCCCGAGGAAGCCTGCCAGCATCAGGACAGAAGTGTAGATCAGACCCCAGCGGATGCCCTGCTGGACGCGCTGGCGGTTCCGTGCGCCATAATTGAAGGAAACGACGGGCGTGATGGCGTCGCGCACGCCGAAGGCTGCAAAAATGATGAGCTGCTGGATCTTGTAGTACAGGCCGTAGACCGTGACGGCGTTCTGGCCGACCTGCGGCATTCCGCCGAGAATGAGGTTGAGGGAATAGGTCATGACGGTGAGCAGAGCCTGCGAAATGATGGCGGGCAGGCCGATGGAGTATATGCCGAGAATGGTGCGGCGGCTGGGCTTGAAATAAGAAATCTTGTTCTCAATCTCGACATCGAGCTTGAGGTGGAAAAGCAGGCCCAGCCCGGCGGAGACGACCTGCCCGATGACGGTCGCCACGGCTGCACCCCGGACCCCCATCTGAGGCAGGCCGCACCAGCCGTAGATCAGGAACGGGTCGAGGATGATGTTTACGACAGCACCCGTGATCTGGGCGATGGTGGAGTAGAGGGAACGGCCGGTGGCCTGAAGCATCTTTTCGTAAACAGAAAACAGGACGACGCCGAACGGGAACCCACAGCAGATGTGCAGGTAGTCGATGGCGGCTTCCAGAACATCGGAGCGGATGCTGCCGCCTGCGCTCTGGGAATAGACGTATGGCTGGACGCCGACCAGCGCAAACAGCATGAAGACCAAAGAAATCACGATGCCGAGGAGCTGGGCGTTGCCTGCGGTGCGGTTGGCGGATTCCCGGTCGCCCAGACCCAGCAGCTTGGCAAGAAGAGCGTTGGTGCCGACGCCGGTGCCGATGGAGACCGCGACCATGAAAAGCTGAACGGGGAATGCAAGACTGAGAGCGGTCAGCGCGTCTTCGCCGCCGGAGGTCATCCGGGCAAGGTAGGCACTGTCCACAACATTGTAAGCGGCCTGCAGGATCATGGAAAGAACAATGGGAAGGCCGATCTGGAACATCAGCGATGGGATGGGCTGAACGGCCATTTTATTCTGGGATTGGTTTTGCATACTGGGTGAAACCTCCTGTGACTTGAAAAATAGGCATAAAAAATAACGAGGGGCGATAACTGGATTTACGCAGTTACGCCACTCGTTATGGCCTTTATTATACGGAATACTGCCTAAAAAATCAAAGGCGGTTTTGGACAAATCGACGAAGAAAATTCCGAAAGATTTTGTGGGATGCGTTTAGCAGAGATAGCCCTCGAAGCAGTGCAGATCCTCGGTCTTGACGATGCCCTCAAGGTAAAGGCCGTTTTCACGGTACTCTTCCACCTGCACGCTGCCGCGTTCGCGCATGGGAGCGGCCAGACCCAGTTTGTCGTAGGGGAGCAGCACCCGGATGGTATGCACCCGGTCGCTCAGCGTCTCGTCCAGCCTTTGCAGCAGCTTGTCCAGACCGTAGCCGGTCTTGGCACTGGTCAGCAGGATGTCCGGGTCGAAGGACAGGGCACCGGGCTTGTCGCACTTGTTGTAGACGGTCAGGCGGGGGATATCGGCGCAGTCAAGGCCGTCCAGCACTTCGTCGGTGACGGCCAGCTGTTCTTCCCGCTGTTCGTCGCCGGCGTCGGCCACCCGGACGATGACATCCGACCACGCGGCTTCTTCCAGCGTGGATTTGAAGGCTTCCACCAGATTGTGGGGCAGGCGGGAGACGAAGCCGACGGTGTCCACCAGCAGCACGGCCATGCCGCTGGGCAGGACCAGCTTCCGGCTGGTGGGGTCAAGGGTCGCAAAGAGCATATCGGCTTCGGCGACGCTGGGGCCGCAGAGAGCGTTCATCAGGCTGGATTTGCCGACGTTGGTGTAGCCCACCAGACTGACCACCGGCATTCCGGTCTTGGCACGGGCCTTCCGGCTCTCGCTGCGGCGTTTTTCCATCTCGGCTAGCTTTTCGGCCAGTGCGTCGATCCGGGCATGGACGTGGCGGCGGTCGAGTTCCAGCTTGGTCTCGCCGGCACCACGGCGGGCACCGCCGCCGCCGCCACCGCCGCCGCCCTGACGGCTCAGGCTCTCGCCCATGCCCTGCAGGCGGGGCAGGCGGTAGCGCAGGAGGGCCAGTTCGGTCTGCAGCTTGCCCTCGTTGGTGACGGCACGGCTGCGGAAGATCTCGAGGATCAGCATGGTGCGGTCGATGACCTCCATGCCGCCCAGCGCGGTGGAGATGTTGCGGATCTGGCTGCCGGTCAGCTCGCCGTCAAAGACGGCACACTCGGCCCCCAGCGTTTCGGCGGCGAGGTGCGCTTCTTCCAGCTTGCCGCTGCCGAGAACGATGCCCGTTTCGGGCGTGCTGCGCTTCTGCGTCACCTGCGCCACGGCCTCCATGTGGTTGGCCTCGCACAGGGCAGAAAGTTCCGCAAGGCTGCGTTCGCAGTCCCAAAGCCCCTGATCAAGGGCCAGCAGGATGACTTTCGTCGGGGGAGTTTCCACTAAAATATCGTAAAGTTCGCTCAAAGTAGGTCCTTTCTATTACAATATAAATGGAACCGGATATGGCAGCCAGCCATATTCCATTCCAA
>CAVKZS010000042.1:0-17307 GCA_963660925.1 Eubacterium sp. CAG:38
CTCGGATTTTAGAATTTTTCTCAAATCACCCCTTGACTTTTATTAGCAGGTCTTTGAAAGCATTCATGCGATTTCTTACACTATATTACAAAATTACGAAACAAAAGCCCGCTGTGCCAGAAAGCACGGGGGCAATTACCTATTATAATACCGGTGAATGTAAAATACAAGTCAGGGATGTGTGAAAATCCGGAGAGAGGATGCCCGGCGGCTATCGGGAATATGACGAAAAGAACGGCTCGAAATTTGTCGAAACGCTGAAAATGCGCTGGGGGGGGGTAAGCAATTGACAGGTGCGCGCAACAGGAGTACACTCTAAGCAAATGGCAAAGAAATTTAGCCGACAAGATGTTGTATCAAAACGAGATCATAGGAGGAAACCAACCATGAAACGAACAAAACAGGCCGCTGCGGTCTTTACGGCTCTTGCTCTTGCGGCAACCATGGCAGTTCCCGTTTGGGCGACGGAAAATGAAAGCGGAACAACGCTGATTGATAATGATACAGCTAACAAAGAAGCGACTTGTGATGTGACAGGTACTTATAATGTTCAGACGGTGTACCACGTCGATATTGAGTGGAGCAAGATGAATTTTACTTATACGCCGGGTACTTGGATACCGGAAAACGGAAGCGAAAATTTGCTGCAATACAAAGGTGATAATGTTGGCTGGAATAACAATGGAGCGGACGGAAATCCGAGCCACTATGTAAAGATTACAAATAAATCTAATGTCAATGTGAATATTGATTTGTCGTATGCCAATGAAGACACGCTGAATGATAACCGCGTTGAAGCGGACTTTATTGTTTTGCGTGAAGTGGGCGGTCATACGGAATATTACAAGACGGTTAAGTCTATTTGGATGGAGCGTGCAGACGCAAATGTAGTGGGGACAGTTCAATCAACTGGTGGAACTACGGATGGAACAACTAAAAAGTACAATGCACAGGGTACGGTATCGGAGGCATTGCTTTATATCAGCTTGTCTGGACGTCCGGCAAAAGCAATCAATAATGAGAAAGTTGGAACGCTTACATTGACGGTGGGTGACGGTGGAGACACGGCACCGGACGAAACCACGACAACAGAAATTTATAAACAAAAAACAGATTCATTGACCTGAAGCTAAGAAAAGACAGCGATACGAGAGCTTATGCAAGCTGCATCGTATCGCTGTCTTTTTGTCTGTAATAAATTATGCTTCGAGGATCTTCCAATGTTCGGGATCATCAAAATCGAACCCCACGCCGTCGTCCGAATACATCCGGTAGGAGCCGGTGCCATCGGGCAGATAGCTCCAGAGCGTCAGGTCGGTTTCGTCCAGCTGGGCGGTGTTGGCGGCGGGCTTTGCCACCGGCACGATGTGGCCGGGCCGGATGAAGAGCAGCACCTCGTCCAGCGCACAGCGGAGGTAGTGATGCCCGGCGGGGAGCAGTTCCTCGTCGAAGTCGTCCACGCTGCGCAAGCGGAGCAGCTTCATCGGTTCGGGCAGGTAGACATGACGGCCTGCGGCGTTCTGGGTGTAGACCGGTGCGACCATCAGCCCATCGCCCAGAAGCAGCTGATCCTCCACCTGTGCGGCATCGGGATCCGTCGGGAAGTCGAACGCCAGCGGGCGGAAGTAGGAGCCATCCTGCAGGGCGGCTTTCATGAACTCGCTGTACAGGTAGGGCAGAAGGGCATAGCGCAGTTCGAGCATCTTGCGGAAGGCCGGCATTTTATCGCTGAACCGGTAGTATTCCTGCTCCCGGGTGCCGGCACCGGAATGGTTGCGCATCAGCGGAGTGAACAGACCGAATTCCAGCCAGCGCAGGGCCAGATCGGGGGTGGTATCGCCGTCGAATCCGCAGAGGTCGGCACCGGTGTACAGGAAACCGCACATCTGGACATTGGGCATCATCTGGATGTTGGCCAGCAGCTGTGCCCACGAGGAGTGGTTGTCGCCCAGCCAGATGCCGCCGTACCGGTGGGAGCCGATGAAGCTGGACCGGCTGTACAGCAGGGTGCGCTGGTCCGGACGCAGCTTGCGGAAGGCTTCCCCGGCGACGCGGGTCATGTTGCCGCCGTAGATGTTGTGGACCCGGTCGTGGCGGATGAACTTTCCGTCCACTTCGTGGTAGAAGCTGGCGTAATCCTCGGGGTTGTTCATCAGGCTCATGACCTTGCCGATCAACCCGAAGAACTCGTGATGCTCAAGGTTGTCCTGCCCGCTCAATGTCGAAAGCTCGGTCAGCACGGCCTTGAGGTGTTCGGGGGAGTAGAAGAGGGCCGGCTCGTTCATGTCGTTCCAGAAGCCCTCGATGCCGAGGTCGGTCAGGACGTGGTACCGCTGGCCGAACCACTCCCGCACCTCGGGGCGGAGAAAGTCGGAGAAGTAGGCTTTGCCGGGCCAGACGGCGGCGACAAAGGGCGTGCCGTCAGCCTTTTTGCAGAAGTAACCCTTTTCCAGCCCTTCCTGACAGGTTTCGTCTTCGGGGTCGATCCGAATGCCGGCGTCGATGATGGGTACCAGCCGAATGCCCTCGGCCTTGAGGTCGTCGGAGAGCTTTTTCAGGTCGGGGAAGCGGCTCTTGTTGACCGTGAAATCGGCGAAATCCTGCATATAGTCGATGTCCATGCAGATCATGTCCAGCGGCAGATGGTTTTCCTTGTACTGCCGGGCGACTTCCCGGATATCGGCTTCGCTCTTGTACCCGAAACGGCTCTGGGCCAGACCGAACGCCCATTTCGGCGGGATGTAGCTCTGACCGATCAGTTTCCGGAAGGCTTTGCAGATGGCCGTCTCGCCTTTGCCGGTCAGGATGTAGAGGTCGTAATCCGGCTCGTCCGTAGCAAAGCGGAGAATATCGTGGTCGGTGTAGCCGATGTCATACCGGACTTTGCCCGGGAAATCGACGAATACGCCAAAGCAGTCGCCGCCGATGCCGTTCCGGATGAGCAGGAAATTGTGCGCACCATAGTAGGAAAGCTTGTCCTCGCCGTGGTGCGGTTCGTCGGTGTTGTTGGTGACGTAATGCCAGCCCCGCTTGTTGATGCCGCGGGGCATTTCGCCGAGGCCATACACAATGGCGTCCTCGGCCAGCGTGAAGCACCAGCCGTCGCCGTCCGGGGTCAGAAAGGGAACGGGACCTTCTGCGGCGGGCAGAGTCTCAACGACGCTGCCGGTGGCGAAGGGATGCCCGAAGGTAAAACGCTGGATCAAAAGGATCTCCTCCTTCAAATGTTCAGAATTCTACCTTAATAGTACGGCAAACCGGGCGGGAGAGCAAGAGACAAAACCGGCGCAAAACTAGGACAAAACCGGCGTCTGGACCAAAAGTCATGAGAGCACGGTGCCGTCGGCCAGCGTGATGGTATAGCCGTTGAAGTTGATCGTGCCGTTGTTGGTCAGGCTGGTCAGGGTGCAGTCGCCGGTCAGCGTCCAAGTGGAACCTTTCTCAATGGTGACGACGGCGTTGTTCTCGACGGCCGTGCCGCCCTCGGCGTTGTCCACGATGTTGATGGTGCCTGTGAAGGAAGAGCCGTTTTTCAGGGTCAGGTCAAGGGTGGAGATGCTGTCCACCGTGATAGTGCCGTTCAGGGTCTGGGCGTCGGCAGTCAGCTCCACCTGCGCACCGTTCTTGCCGGCAGTGCCCCAGCCGTGGGAGGCCGAGTTGCCTGCAATGGTCATCAGGTTGCCGGAAGCATCCTCATTCGTCAGCGTTACACCGGAGAGAGTGATGACCGAGTGGGTATTGGTGATGTAGAACAGGTCGCCCCGTTTGCCGGTCAAGGAGCCGCCGGTCATGGAGAAGCTGGATGTGCCGACCTCGGCATCGCCGGACATGGACTGGTAGATCATCACGTTATGCACATTTTCGTCCGCACTGGTGCCGCTGTCGCTCATGCTGCCGGTGACGGTGCAGTTCTCGAGGACGATGGAGTTCTGGCCCTCAATGACCAGAGCTTCCGAATTGTTGGCGGTGAGGGCGGCATCCTTCACCGAGATGGCGGCGGTGGAGTAGACGGCAGGGGAGTTGTTGCCGTTGGAAGTATAGCTGCCGCCGGTCACGTTGACCGTGCCGCCGCCCCGGTCCGAACGGATGGCTGCCGACGAATTGCCGGAAGTCTCCACGGTGAGGTTTTCCGCGTTGGTGGTGCCGCCGCCGGTGGTCTGAATGCCGCCGGAGTTGTCGGCTGTGGTTTTGATGGTGGAATCGGAAATGTTGACGGTGGTGCCCTCGCCGTAGCTGAACACGCCGTTGCCGTTCTGTGCGCTGGACGTGATGGTGGAATCCTTGATGGTCACAGTCGCACCGTTGGTGGCAAGCAGGGCGGCGTTCATACCGTAGAAATCGCCGTCCTCGGTGTTGGAGGAGCTGCCTGATGCTTTGTTCACGGTCACGTCGGTCAGGGTGACCTCCGCGCCATCCACCCGCAGGGCGTTTTCGTCATTGCCGGTGGAGGTATAGCTGTCGCTGAACACGCTGGTGTCGGAGTCCAGCGTGTTGGCACTGGTACCCTGTGTGACCGTGCCGGAACCGCCGAAGCCGCCTCCCGGCCCGCCCTGACCATCCGGCTTTTCAGGGGGATTTCCTTCGGGCGGGTTGCCCTCCGGCGGCGTGCCTTCGCTGGAAACGCCAGAAGGCGCGTCGGCCCCGCTGCCGGAGCTGGCTGTGGTATTGCACGCGGCCAGCGAAAATACCAATGCCGCCGCACAGGTGAGGGAAGCGATTCGTTTTGTGAGCAGTCTCATATTTCACAACTCCTTTTGGATGGTTCGTTTCAGAATGCTAAGGGCGGACTGGCATAGGCCCAACCCGCCCGGCGGCAGGCGTTCCCGGGCGGCCTGCTGTCTGCACTAAAGTCTAGCTTCCCAACGTGACGGGATTGCGAAAGGGGTGTGAAAAAATTGCAAAATAACAAAAAACGAGGCAGACCATACAGTCTGTCTCGCTTTAAATTGGTTGGGGATGAGAGAATCGAACTCCCACAAGTAGAGTCAGAGTCTACCGCACTACCACTATGCAAATCCCCAATATTCTGTTTTGTTTCGCGGTGTTGAGCCGGTCAACGTGTGCTATTATACGCAGAAATGCCGGAGTTGTCAAGCACTTTTTGAAAGTTTTTTGAAGAAACTGGGAAATGGACGGAGGTTCGTCAACCTTTTCGCGCACACTGCATATACTGAACTGTATATCAGACACAGGGCAAGCGAAAAAGGAGGACAACCATGGCCGAGATCACAAAAGCAAGAGGACAAACGCTGCTTTCGCCGCGGGTACCGCGGGATACCGAGCACGAACGCTATCACCCGGAGCTGGAAGAAGAGTTGAAAGAGTGCCTGTTTTGTTTGCAACGCAACGCGATGATGTTTGACCTCGAGGTGGATTCCGACCTCATCGAGGAGCGGATCTACGAACGGCAGGCATTGCTGTGCCGCTACCGGTACTTATTATCCAAAGCACGGGAGCTTGGGCTGCATACGGTGCTGAAAAAGTATAAACCATTAGAGTAGGGAACAAGGCCCGGCATTTGCTGGTTGCCGCAGAAAGTTGACCGGCTTGCCAAGGGCTCTCCCTTTGGGAGAGCTGGCAAAGACGGAAGTCTTTGACTGAGAGGGTATTGACATCTCCCTTCCAGCGTGTTATCATATTTCAAGAGTAATCTGTGCGCGGAGTGTCCGTGCAAAACTGATACAGCTAGAGAGGTATTCTATCATGGAGAGAATTAAGACCATTGCTACTCGTGACCTGACCAAGAGCGTTGTGACCGGCGGCTGCGGCGAGTGCCAGACTTCCTGCCAGTCTGCCTGCAAGACCTCTTGCGGCGTGGCTAACCAGAAGTGCGAGAACAGCAACAAGTAATTTTCCGGAAAACACTGGATGCCGCCTTTGCCGGGCGGCATTTTTTTATGGCTGATATGGAATGGAGAAGAACATGGTACATCAGTATCAATTGAACGGTTATAACATCGTGCTGGACACTTGCAGCGGTTCGGTGCACGTTGTGGATGAAGTGGCGTATGACGTGATCGCCATGTACAAAGAGCACACGGCCGACGAGATCGTGGCCGCGATGCTGCAGAAATACGGCGACCGCCCCGACGTGACCGAAGAGGATCTGCGCCAGTGCCTCGACGATGTGGCTTCGCTGGAAAAGGCCGGCAAGCTCTGGAGCCCGGACGTCTACGAGAACATGGCGTTCGATTTCAAGAACCGCAACACCGTAGTAAAGGCTCTCTGCCTGCACGTCGCCCACACCTGCAACCTGAACTGCTCTTACTGCTTTGCCTCGCAGGGCCGGTACGAGGGCGAGCGCGCCCTCATGAGCTTTGAGGTCGGCAAGCGTGCCATGGACTTCCTCATCGAGAACTCCGGCACCCGCCGCAACCTCGAGGTGGATTTCTTCGGCGGCGAACCGCTGATGAACTTCGATATGGTCAAGAAGCTGGTCGCTTACTGCCGTGAGCAGGAGAAGATCCACAACAAGAACTTCCGCTTCACCATGACCACCAACGGGATGCTGATCGACGACGACGTGATCGACTTCTGCAACAAAGAGTGCCACAACGTTGTGCTGAGTCTGGATGGCCGCAAGGAAGTCCATGACCGCTTCCGCAAGGACTACGCAGGCCGCGGCAGCTACGACACCATCGTGCCGAAGTTTCAGGAGTTTGTCAAGAAGCGCGGCGACAAGGGCTACTATATGCGCGGCACCTACACCCACTACAACACCGACTTCACCAACGACATCTTCCACATGGCCGACCTCGGCTTTACCGAACTGAGCATGGAGCCGGTGGTCTGCAAGCCGGACGATCCCAGCGCACTGACCGCCGAAGACCTGCCCATCCTGAAGGAGCAGTACGAGATCCTCGCCAAGGAGATGATCAAGCGGGATCGGGAAGGCCGCGGCTTCACCTTCTACCACTACATGATCGACCTGACCGGCGGCCCCTGCATCTACAAGCGCATTTCGGGCTGCGGTTCCGGCACCGAGTACATGGCCGTCACCCCGTGGGGCGACCTGTACCCCTGTCACCAGTTCGTCGGCGACCCGAAGTATCTGATGGGCGACATCTGGAAGGGCGTCACCAACACCGCCGTCCGGGATGAATTCAAGCACTGCAATGCTTACGCCCGCCCCGAGTGCAAGGACTGCTGGGCCAAGCTCTATTGCTCCGGCGGCTGTGCAGCCAACGGTTACCATGCTACCGGCAGCATCACCGGCGTTTACGAGTACGGCTGTGAGCTGTTCCGCAAGCGGATGGAGTGCGCCATCATGATCAAGGTCGCCGAGAATCAGGAGCTGGCCAAGCAGGGCATCGAAGTGCCGATCGAGATCGGCGGCTCCTGCAACGCCTGCGCCGACGGCGAAGCCTGCGAATAACGCAGATGGATACACCCATTGTGGATTTTGTGGCCCGGTATGCCCAGTCGGGAACGTCCCGTCTGCATATGCCCGGGCACAAGGGCCAGAATTTTCTGGGAGTGGAGTCCTGCGACATCACCGAGATCCAAGGCGCGGACGAGCTGTATGAAGCTGAGGGCATCATCGCCCGGAGCGAAGCCAACGCGACCCGGCTGTTCGGCACGGCCCATACCTATTACAGTACCGAAGGCTCGTCCCAGTGCATCCGCGCGATGCTGTTTCTGGCATTGCAGGCGGCTCCAAGGAACGGTGAACGGCCTGTTCTGCTGGCAGCGCGGAACGCCCACAAAGCGTTGCTCTATGCCGCAGCCCTGTTGGATTTCGATATCCAATGGCTCTGGCCCGCACCGGAAGAGATGGGGGCACTGTGCAGCTGCCCGGTGCATCCGGATGCGCTGAAAACGGCTCTGGACAAGTTGTGCCGGGCAGGGAAGAAGCCTTTTGGCGTCTACCTGACCAGCCCGGATTATCTCGGAAACGTGCAGGACATCGCTGGATTGTCGGAAGTCTGCAACGTGGAAGGCGTGCCTCTGCTGGTGGACAACGCCCATGGTGCTTACCTGCGCTTCCTGCCCGGGAACCGCCATCCCATCGGGCTGGGCGCAGCCATGTGCTGCGACTCCGGACACAAGACTCTGCCCGTCCTCACCGGCGGTGCATACCTGCATTTGGGGGAGAACGCGCCCATTCAGGATGAGAGCACCGTCCGGAACGCACTGGCGTTGTTCGGCTCCACAAGCCCGTCCTACCTGATTCTGCAATCCCTCGACCGGTGCAACCGCTACCTCGCCGAGGGATATCCCATCCGGCTGATGCAATGCCTGCGGGAGCTGAGTCTGCTGCGGCAGGAACTGAACGAGCTTGCGCAGCAGGCCGGAGCCGTGCAGCCCTTTGCGCTGGATGGCAGTTTGGCCAATACCGCCCGGGAACCGCTGAAACTGACGCTGGACGCCGCCGCACTGGGGCTGACCGGCACTCAGCTGGCTGAGGGCCTGCGGAAAAACGGCGTGGAATGCGAGTATGCCGACCCGCGGTATCTGGTGCTGATGTTCACCCCGGAAAATCCGCCCCGGGATTACGAAAAGCTGACCGAAGCCATACGCACTCTCTGCCAGACGCTGCCCGATACCGTGCAGGGCAGTGCGGAGGCCGACGAAGCCGCCTGCGCCGCCGAGTTCACCGCTCTGATGGAGCAGGCCGAGACAAGATGCACCATCCGGCAGGCCGTTTTTGCACCGCAGGAGCGTGTGCCGGTTTCTGCCGCGCTGGGCCGGGTCTGTGCGATGCCTGCCGTTTCCTGCCCGCCTGCCATCCCCATCGCCGTCAGCGGTGAGGTCATCACCCCCGCGGCGGTAAGGTTGTTCGAGCGGTACGGGATGGAAAGCGTTGTCGTGGTAAAATAAAACGGAAAATTACATAGGTATAATAAAAAACAGAGATGCGAAAGACGCTTTGCGTCACAACGTATCTCTGTTTTTTATTTACTGATAAAACAGGAACGGGGAACGGTCTTGAAACCATTCCCCATCGAGTAGCATCTGGCAGGCGTGGCGTTCTCCTGCATCTCTCAGGACAAAAGTCCTTGTCGTTACCATCGGCGTGTGGCTGCCACGAAATTGACCACCTCAGACACTCCTCTTATCCTATGTATAGAATAGCACATTTACTCTTTTTTGTAAAGTATTTCACTCTGGCGCAGCAGACGACGAAAACGCTTTGGACTGAGATTCCACATAGTGATGATGGAATTTTTGTATTCTTCCGGGTCGCTCGAAACCTTCAGCCGCAGCACGACCTCGGCAGTAAGTTCTGGCGTCGTGATCTGTTTGAGAACCAGTGCGGTATGCGGACGATTGCCGCGCAGGATGTAATCGGGTTCCTGTAATGCCTGCGGAACGTATGCAGAGAGACGAGCATAGTCGCCGGGGTGTCCTTCTTCAATGTGGAGAATCTGCTGTTCGGTGATGATCACATCATCGGAGACCAGATCGTCCTCGACAACACGGTACAGTTCGCGGTTGATTTTACAGATAAAATTCACGTCCGGTTTCACACCAATCTTATTTTAATAAATTCAGTATAACATGGTGCGGGCGATTTGTATAGAGAAAGATCCGAAGAGGGGTATTGACATTTCTTTTTGTGAGTGATATTATTTTGATATCAAAACAATACAACTTCCGGCCGAAGGAGGAGCGGGCTATGCTGAAAATCGAGCACTTGACCAAGGTTTACGGGGAGAAAAAGGCGGTGGACGACCTAACGCTGGAGATCCGGGCAGGGGAGATCTGCGCTTTTATCGGGCACAACGGAGCAGGCAAGACGACCACCCTGAAGATCTGCTGCGGTATCCTGCGGCCAGACGGCGGCAATGTACAGGTGGACGGCGTTTCGGTGGCGGACGATCCGCTGGAAGCCAAACGGCGGCTGGCCTATCTGCCCGACAACCCCGACCTCTACGAATACATGACTGGCATCCAATACCTGAATTTCATCGCGGATGTGTTCGGGGTGGACGCCGACACCCGGGCAGAGCGGATCGCCGATTTCAGCGGGCAGTTCGGCCTGACGGATGATCTCGCCCAGCCCATCAGTGCGTACTCCCACGGCATGAAGCAGAAACTGGCCATCATTGCGGCTCTTCTGCACGCACCTAAGTTGATTCTGATGGATGAGCCTTTCGTCGGGCTGGATCCCATCGCGTCCCATCAGCTGAAACAGGTGATGCGGGAGTTCTGCAACAAAGGCGGTGCCATCTTCTTCTCGACCCATGTGCTGGAAGTGGCCGAAAAGCTCTGCGACCGGGTGGCCATCATCCGGCAGGGCAGGCTGATCCGTGCCGGGTCGATGGAAGAAGTAAAGGGCGACGAATCGCTGGAAAATGTCTTTCTGGAATTGGAGGATGACGGCCATGTTTAAGGCTTTGCTGAAAAAACAATTCTGCGAAATGACGGCGTTTCTTACCAACAGCCGCAAGACCGGCGGCCGGCGCAGCCCGAAAGCGGCGGTGGGGTTCACGCTCTTTTTCGGGGGCATGATCCTGTTGGTGATGGTCAGCCTCGGTACGATGGCGTGGCCGCTGGCGCAGGTGATGCTTCCGCTGGGGCAGGAGGAGCTGTATTTTGTCACCATGGGACTGACGGCCCTGCTGATGGCGGTCATCATGGGAGCCTTTGCCGGGTATTCGGGGCTGTTTGCGGCAAAGGACAATGAACTGCTGCTGGCGATGCCGATCCCGCCGTGGATGATCCTCGCCGTCCGGCTTCTGAGCCTGTTGACGACGAATTTTGCCTGTGTGCTGCTGGCGTGGGTGCCGACGGTAGTGGTCTATGCCGCGTATGCGCCGCATCCGCTGGGGGCGGTGGTCTGTGCGCTGCCGACCGCATTGTTTCTGGCCGGGATCTCGGCGGTGCTCAGTGCGCTTCTGGGCTGGATCGTGGCCGAAGTCGGCGGGCGGGTCCGGCACAAAAATGCCGTGACCGTGGTGCTGTCGCTGGTGTTCCTCGGCGGATACTATGCCGGGGTACAGAAAATTAAGACCTTGCTCCGGGAATTGCTGACCGGGCTTTCGCAGGGCGGGGATGCCGCACTGAAACGCATCCCGCTGCTGTACGGCTTTGGCCGTGCGGCCCGGGGCGATGGACTTGCTCTGCTGGGATTTGCGGCTCTGACTGGTGTGGCAATGGCAGCATTCTGCGGTGTGCTGGGGCGGAACTATCTCCACCTGATGACCACCAAACGTGCCGCAAAAAAGGCGGTCTACCGCGCAAAGCAGACCCGGAAAGCCAGTTTGCGGAGTGCGCTGCTCCGGCGGGAACTGCTGCATCTGGCATCCAGCCCGGCTTACCTCATCAACTGCTCCCTCGGCTCGGTGATGCTGGTAATCGTAGGCGGAGTGCTTCTGGTAAAGAAAAATGAGATCTACGGCAATGCGTCTGAGATGCTCCCGGCAGAGTTTTTGCCGCTGCTGCTTTGCGCCATGGTCTGCGTGGGCCTTGCGACCAATATGCTGGCGGCACCGTCGGTTTCACTGGAAGGCAAAAGCCTCTGGCTGATCCGGAGCCTGCCGGTGACGGCGTGGCAGGCGTTGCGGGCAAAGCTCGACCTGCACCTGCTGCTGACGGCCGTTCCCGCAGCGTTCTGCACGCTCTGCGGCGGCGTGGCATTCCGGGTGAAGGCCGGGGAAATGCTGCTGGTTCTGCTTGTAGTAATGTTCTTTTCGGGCTTTTCAGCCCTCTTTGATCTTATGGCGGGCCTGCTCTGGCCGAACCTCCACTGGACCAGCGAAACGGCGGTCATCAAACAGAGCGTATTTGGCTTTGTGGCTCTCTTTGGCAGCTGGGCGGCAGGCTTGCTGCTGATGTTCGGCGGTATCCTGCTGCTCCGCGTCCTGTCCGGCACCGGTGTGTTGGCGGTTTGTGCCGCCCTGCTTGCCGGAGTAGATGCCCTGCTCCTGCGATGGATGAAAGGAAATGGATGCCGGAGATTTGAAGAATTGTAACTGTTCACAAAAAAATAACATCTGAATCTGCATTTCCTACTTGTCCAGTGGGACAAACTGTGCTAGAATGAATGCGTCAAGATACCCCCTGCAGGTACAATGACGCACGAACTTTTACACAATTCAGCGGATCGCTGATGGGAAAGGAGCCCTACCATGTCTGAAAAGTGCGCTTGCTGCAACCCGGCCCCCGAAGAGGTCTCCGCAGAGAATGCGGCCTGCTGCGCGGCAGAGAACACCCCGGAAACACCTTCTGAGATGTCTGCACCCGCCGAAGCAGGGGAAAGCTGCTGCTGCCGCCACAAAAAGCGGAGCGAGGAGGAGTACCGCAGCCTCATCCACCGCCTGAATCGGATCGAGGGACAGGTGCGCGGCATCCGGGGCATGGTCGAAAAAGACGTTTACTGCACCGACATTCTGGTGCAGGTGGCTGCGGCCAACTCCGCGCTGAACGCCTTTTCCCGGGAGCTTCTCAGCCAGCACATCCGCACCTGCGTCGCCGAAGACCTGCAGGCCGGCGGCGACGAAAAGCTGGACGAGCTGCTGCGGCTGCTGCCCAAGCTGATGAAATGATCCCTCGCGGGGGATCGGAAGTCCCAGATTCGGAGGAAACTGCAAATGGAACAGTACAATGTTACCGGCATGAGCTGCGCGGCCTGCTCTGCCCGGGTAGAAAAAGCGGTCAAAAAGGTGCCGGGCGTGACGAGCTGCTCGGTCAGCCTGCTGACCAACTCGATGGGCGTCGAGGGCACCGCAACGCCCGCCGCCATCATCAAGGCCGTACAGGACGCCGGTTACGGCGCAAGCCCCAAGGCATCCGGCGCGGCGCAGGCGTCCTCGGCCAATGCCGACCTTGACGCGCTGGCCGACCACGAAACGCCAAAACTCAAGCGGCGGCTCATTGCATCGCTGGGCTTTTTGCTCGTGCTGATGTATTTTTCGATGGGCCACATGATGTGGGGATGGCCGCTGCCGCACTTCTTTGACGGCAACCACGTTGCCATGGGCCTTGTCCAGCTGATCCTTGCCGGCATCGTCATGGTCATCAACCAGAAGTTCTTCATCAGCGGCTTCAAGGGCCTTGTCCACGGCGCACCCAACATGGATACGCTGGTGGCCCTCGGCTCGATGGCCAGCTTTGTCTGGAGCACCTACGCCCTCTTTGCCATGACCCGCGCACAGGTGGACGGCAACGACGAACTCGTCATGCACTATATGATGGAGTTCTACTTCGAGTCTGCCGCCATGATCCTGACCCTCATCACGGTGGGCAAGATGCTGGAAGCCCGCTCCAAAGGCAAGACCACCGATGCGCTCAAAAGCCTGATGAAACTGGCCCCCAAAACGGCCACGCTGGTGCGGGACGGGGCCGAAGTGGTCGTCCCTATCGAGCAGGTGCTCAAGGGTGATGTGTTCGTGGTGCGCCCCGGTGAGAACATCCCTGTGGACGGTATCGTGCTCGAGGGCACCAGCGCGGTGAACGAAAGCGCGCTGACCGGCGAGAGCATCCCGGTGGACAAGACAGAAGGGGACAAGGTCTCCGCCGCCACCACCAACCAATCGGGCTTCCTGCGGTGTCAGGCGACCCGCGTCGGCGAGGATACCACGCTGGCCCAGATCATCAAAATGGTCAGCGACGCCGCCGCGACCAAAGCACCCATCGCCAAAATTGCCGATACCGTGTCGGGTTTCTTCGTCCCGGCGGTCATCTCCATCGCGGTGATCACCACCGTCGTCTGGCTGCTGCTGGGCCATGAGCTGGGTTACGCGCTGGCCCGCGGCATCTCCGTGCTGGTCATCAGCTGCCCCTGCGCACTGGGTCTGGCAACGCCGGTCGCCATCATGGTCGGCAACGGCCTCGGCGCGAAAAATGGCATCCTCTTCAAGACGGCGGCTTCGCTGGAAGCGGCGGGCCGCACCCAGATCGTGGCTCTTGACAAAACCGGCACCATCACCAGCGGCGAGCCGAAGGTCACTGACCTGCTCCCGGCGGATGGTGTGACCGAGACCGAGCTGCTGACGCTGGCCGCTGCCCTCGAGCAGAAGAGCGAGCACCCGCTGGCTAAGGCAGTGCTGGCCTACACCACCGAAAAGCAGATGGCGGCACCCGAAGTCACTGACTTTGCTGCCCTGCCCGGAAACGGCTTGTCGGCCAAGCTCGACGGCATGGAGATCTTCGGCGGCAATGCGGCCTTTATTGAGACGAAAGTTCCTGTCCCGGCCGACCTTTCGGCCAAGGCAGCGGCCCTCTCTGCGGAAGGCAAAACGCCCCTCTTCTTTGGCGGCGCAGGCCGTCTGCTGGGCGTGATCGCGGTGGCTGACACCATCAAAGAGGACAGCCCACGTGCCATCCGCGAACTGCAGGGCATGGGCATCCGGGTCGTGATGCTCACCGGCGACAACCAGCGCACCGCAGACGCCATCGGCAAGCAGGCCGGTGTGGATGAGGTCATCGCGGGCGTCCTGCCCGACGGCAAGGAAGCCGTCATCCGCGAGCTGCAGAAATCCGGCAAGGTCGCCATGGTCGGCGACGGCATCAACGATGCCCCGGCCCTGACCCGCGCCGATACCGGCATCGCCATCGGTGCCGGCACCGACGTTGCCATTGATGCGGCGGATGTCGTTCTGATGAACTCCAAGCTCTCCGATGTGCCTGCCGCCATCCGCTTGAGCCGCGCCACCCTGCGCAACATCCACGAGAACCTGTTCTGGGCGTTCATCTACAACATCATCGGCATCCCGCTGGCGGCCGGCGTGTTCATCCCGCTGGGCCTGACCCTGAACCCGATGTTTGGTGCCGCCGCCATGAGTCTGTCGAGCTTCTGCGTCGTCAGCAACGCACTGCGTCTGAATCTGTTCGACCTGCACAGCACCAAGCACGACCGCCCGCTCAAGGCAAAATCCCAGTCTCCCGCGGTTCCGGCGGCTTCTGTACCGTCGGCCCCGGCTGAAAATACTGCCGAAGCTGCTTCGGCACCTGTCAATAAGGAGGACAATTCCATGAAAAAGACCCTGCACGTTGAAGGCATGATGTGCGGCCACTGCGAGGCCCGCGTGAAGAAGGCTCTCGAGGCTCTGCCTGAGGTCAGCGAGGCCGTTGTCAGCCACGAGGCCGGCACCGCCATCGTCACCCTGACCGCCGATGTCGCCAACGACACCCTGAAGAAGGCCGTCGAGGATCAGGATTATAAGGTGACGAGCGTAGAGTAATCGCCCTTGGCTCCCACTTTGGGGGAGCTGTCTGCGAAGCAGACTGAGAGGGTGAGCCTGCTCGAAATCGAGTAAACAAACACCGCGATACAATGGCTCTTTTGGAGCTGCATCGTATCGCGGTGTTTTGTTGTTATTTGTCAGCGTCCTTGCCCTCTCAGGCTCGTGTTCACTCGCCAGCTCTCCCAGAGGGAGAGCCAAGATCAGAAGAAGCTCTTCATGAATGCGATGTCGCTGGCGGCGCGGGCAGGGACGGCTTCTTCCCGCAGGACGGGGAGGACGGGCTGGGGCATCTGCCGCAGCATATCGAAGCCGCCCTTATAATCCACGCAGGAGTCCTCAAGGCTGGTGGAATAGAGGGTGCCGTCGGGCTGGAAGTTCTGGCCCTTGAAGTGGACGGCGGCGATCTTGTCGCCGTACCAATTGCCGACCTTGTCCCAGATCCGCCGCTGGGCGTCCACCGAAGCATTCTCGGGGCCGACGTAGTTGGCAAGATCGCAGATGACCCGCAGGTTGGGGCTGGCGATGGTGTCCAGAACCATCTTGACGGCCTCAGGGGTGTTCATGGCATGGTAGTAGACACACTCCACCGCAAATAGAACGCCCTGTTCCTCGCAGGCGGGCAGGATCTCACCCAGACTCCGCAGCAGGGCCTCCTGTGCTTCTTTCCGGGTCACACCGGGCTGCTTGGCCATGTTGGTGGTCTCGCTGCCCATGCACCCGGCGTTCAGAGCCTTGGCCACCGGGATCTGGCTCAGTACCTTGGCGACCTCAGCTTTCCGGCGGTCTTCGTCGGCATAGCTCAGCTCGACATAGGTGCCGTCCACCGCGATGGACACGCCGCTCTTTTTCACAGCGGCGATGGTCGCATCCACAAGAGCCGGGGTCACATCGGCGTAACTCTTGACGCCTTCGATGGCCTTGGTGTAGGCCAGCTGGGTGCAGCGGAAGCCTGCCTCGCCGATGGAGCAGAGCAGGGTCTCGGGGTCGTGCCGGCCGAAATCGTGGCCGCGCGCACCGATCAGAAACTCAGACATACCGTACCTCCGTTCGTTTTAGCCAAAGACCCGCTCTGCGAACAGGCCGAACTCCTTGCCCCACCAGTACCAGTCGTGGGAGACATCGCCGCCCCAGATCTCGAGGTGGGCGGGGAGACCCTGATCTTCCAGCGCGTCGGCGAGGGACTGGGTGTCGTCCAGAGCTTCGCCCTCGTAATTGCCCTGACCGGCGCAGAGGATCAGGCTGTTTTCCTCAGCCTTGGCAAGGGCCGCTTTGTCGAGGATGCCGTCCTCATGCAGGGCGGCGATGGGGCTGTTGCGGAGGATCAGGTCGTCGGACTCGCTGCCGAAGAAATGGCTCACATCGTACAGGCCCGACAGACCGATGGCACCGGCAAACAGTTCGGGGCGGCGCAGGCGGCAGTTGACGGCCTGATATGCACCCGTATCCACACCCGCGCACCAGAGGGCCGGCTTTGCAGCCGCCTTGTCGGACTTCTCAGAAGCCTCGGCCTTGGCTGCCGGGGCGTTCAGGGCAAGGATGCGGGGAGCCAGCTCGGTGGTCAGGTAGAGAAAATACTTCTCCTGCATCTCGGCCCGGCGGCGGGGTGCGGCATTGCCGTTCAGCAGGCTCTCAGCGTCGATGCTGTCGGCACAGAAGAGCTGCACTTTGCCCTCGCGGAGCAGGCGGGCTGCTGCTTCGGGCATCCCGTTGTTCTCCCAATCGTAGAAGCGGCCGCCGCGGGCAGGCAGAGCCAGCACCGGCACGCCGCCCTGACCGTAGACCTTGAACTCCATCTCGCGGTCCAGCACCGCACTCCATTCCTTATAATAGGTTCCTTCCATGGTACATCCTCCTCAGACAAATTGATTGCGCTGGGGGTCGTATGTATACCCCACGGCGGAAAGCTTGGCGCAGAGCGCGGCCTTATCCTCGTCCAGATCGTCGCACAGGGCGTCGAGACTGGGGTAAAAATCGCGCAGTTTCATATTTAAAAAGCTCAGAAGCAGGATGGGATCGCCGGGCAGTGCCATAACACGTTACCTCCCTGAAAAAATGATAACAAAAAAGCCGGCCACTCGACAAAGTGACCGGCAATACGCAGCAGCTTAGACAGCGCGGGTGACTTTGCCAGCGCGCAGGCAACGAGAGCATGCGTAGATATACTTGGGAGAACCCT
>CAVKZS010000043.1:0-20852 GCA_963660925.1 Eubacterium sp. CAG:38
AGAATAACACAAATCAGGAGAGAGGTTAAGAAGTGTTTGCCTGATGTGGCCTATGCTTTTCTGCTTTTGACGGAAAATCTCACATTTCATGGTGTCCACTCTTATGGGTACAGTTTAGAAGCGGCTGAGCTGGTTCGATTTTTTCACGATTGAGATCCCGCTGTTCTGCTTTTTTGGTTGGGGTGTGGAAGGACTGCTTCTTTCGCCGCTGATCCCGGATTTCCGATTTGAGCTTTCAATGGGCTATCTGATCCAATTTGCTGTATGCTGCTTGTCGTCGTACTATTTGTTCCGGCGGATGATGGAGCGTGTCGGGTTTCCGCCGCGTGCGCATCGGCTGAAATGCGCGGTTTATCTGGTGCTGTATGTTGCGGCACTTTATATGGCCGGAGCGATTTTGCATCAAATGCTTGGTGGAATCGTCTTTGCGAGCATTTCGCTCCAAACGATGGCCGTGGGAGGCTTTTTGCTGGGTGCGGTGCTGCTGTGGACGCGGTTTTACTGGCACGGCAAGGATTCGCGTTTGACGAAACGGCTCTAAAAGTTCTTCCCCCTCAGAATTCCTACAGAAATCTCTGTTACACTGAAGCCATCAAACTGGAAAAGGAGATTTCTGAGATGGAAGAAACACTGGAAAAACAGAAGGGGCTGTCGGGCACACAGCTCAAGTTCATCGGGCTTTTTGTGATGGTGCTGGACCACGTCCATTACTTTTTTGAATTCACCGGGGTCATCCCGGAGTGGTTCAGTATGCTGGGGCGGCTGGGCGCACCGCTGTTTCTGTTCTGCACGGTGGAAGGCTTTGCGCACACCCATGACCGGAAACGGTATTTCCTGCGCATCTGGGCCATTGGTGCGGGGATGGCGGCACTGGAATTCTGGATGATGTATGCCGGGGCGTTCCGGCGCGGCGACGGCTTTTACCCGATGAATGCGATTTTTCAGGATTTTATGCTTCTCTGCATCGTCTGGCAGGGCATCGACTGGATCCGGGAGAAGAAATTTGGGAGAGGCATTCTGGCGATTGCGGCAGTGGTGCTCTGGCCGTTCGGAATTGCCGGATTCCTGCGTCTGTTTCCGCAGGTGCAGCAGATGCCGATCGCATCCTCGGTGCTGGCGTTCGTGATAACAAGCCCGCTGCCGCTGTGGACGAGCCTCACGGACGGCGGCTGGAGCTTTCTGCTGGGCGGCGTTCTGCTCTACCTGTTCCGGGGGCATCGGAAAGTTCAGCTTGCGGCATGGTCGCTGAACGCCTTTTTGTGGGACTTTCTGTATGTTTATCTGGTGGTACGCAGTCAGCCCGGATTTGTGTTTTCGCAGATGTTCACGACTTATTACGAGTGGTTTGGCATCGCAGCGGTGCTGCTGATGGCACGGTACAACGGCACCCGGGGCAGCGGACATAAAAAGCTGTTCTACTGGTTTTATCCGGCGCACGTTTATCTGTTGTACGGGGCATCCTGTGCGGTGTATCAACTTTTGAGGTGAGGTATGGCGAATCTTCTGGTGGTGGATGACGACAACGATCTGGGCCGGCTGCTGCAAACGGCGTTGGAACGGGACGGGCACCGGGTGACGGTGAAAACCTCCGGCGGGCAGCTGACGGAAGCTCTTTGCCGGTGGGCGGACTGCATCCTGCTGGATGTGATGATGCCAGACGAGGATGGGTTTGCCGTCTGCCGCCGCATCCGGAACCAGACCGATGCACCGATTTTGTTTCTTTCAGCCCGGACGGATGAACCGGCCGTGCTGAAAGGGCTGGGCATCGGGGCCGACGACTACCTTGCAAAACCCTTCCGTATTGCGGAACTCCGGGCGCGGGTGTCGGCACATCTGCGGCGGCAGAACCGGACGCCCTCCCACCGCATCCTTCGGGGCGGCGCGGAGTTCGACCTTGTCGCGAAAAACATGGCGGTGAATGGAGAAATTCTGCCGCTGACCCGCTCGGAATACGCCATCTGCGAATATCTTGCGCTTTATGCCGGGCAGACGTTCAGCAAAGAACAAATTTATGAGGCCGTGTTCGGCGTGGACGGCACGGCGGACGATACCGCTATCACCCAGCACATCAAAAATATCCGGGCAAAACTGCGGACGGCTGGGCTTTCCGACCCGGAACAGCTGCTCAAGACCGTATGGGGAGTGGGATACCAATGGAAAAGCGAAAACTGATCTCTCTGCGGAGCGTCCTGCTCCGGTATCTGGTTCAATGTGCGGTGTGCTGTGTTCTGGCGGCGGTCTTGTGGTTTGCAGGGCTGATTTTGCTGATCGACAGCGGAATGTTCCTGCCTGCAAATGAGGCCGCAAATGCCACCACAAAGGCGGCTCAGAAGATTTCGGATATGACGGCAGAAAGCTTTGACGATACGGGGTTCGATGCGCTCTGCCGGTATGCTTTGTTTGACGGGGACGAGCTGCTCCGGACGAATATGGACGGCAGGCATCTGCAAAAAGCATTGCAGTATGAGCGCGGCGGCGCACAGAGGGGAAGCTTTCTCTTTTATACCCAGTATTACATGAGCACGGAACTGAAAGACGGCGCGCTCTGCCTGTTCCAGTTCGACTATTCCGTGCCCTATGCGGACCCGGCCCTGCGCGGGAAACTGCCGGACGTGCAGACCTGCCACATTCTGCTTGGTTTTCTGCTGTTGGTGAGAATCATCGCGGGATGCACCCACCGGACGGCGAAATTTCTGGCCGTGGAGACGGGGCGGCTGACCGAGGCTTCCCGGCAGGTGGCCGAGAAAAAGGGGCTGGACGGCGTGGCCTTTACCGGTGCGAAAGTCCGGGAGTACGACGAAGCCCTGAATGCGATGCAGCTGATGGGGCAGGAGCTGACGGACAGCCTGCAAAAGCAGTGGACGATGGAGCAGAAACAGCGGGAACAGATCATCCAGCTTTCCCACGAGCTGAAAACGCCCCTGAGCATCATCGAGGGCAACGCGGAACTGCTGGCCGAGGATGATCTGACCGGCCCGCAGAAAGAACAGGTGGACGCCATCCTGCGCAGCACCGAACGGACGCGGAACTATCTGCTGAAGATCCGCGCCGAGGTGCAGACCCCGCTGAAATTCAAAACACGAAAATGAGACATTTTCAAGATGAAACTCCTGCACCTTGCACTGGGCGCAGGAGTTTTTTCTGCAAATCTCTTGCATCTGCCCGAGGGGTGCGGTATGCTTAAACAATAAGGCGCACGAGGGGAGGAAGACCTGTGGACAAAGAGGACATCCGGGATCTGCTGGGAGATACGATTTTTGCGCGGGCAAAACGGTATATGGGAAAGATCGTTTCGCTGGACCGGAAGACGAACGCCGAGGGCGTCCGGCATCTGACGGCGTTGATCGATGGTACCGACCTCTACCGCACGCATGTCTGGCTGCGGGAGAATGGAACGTTCGTCAGCGCGTCCTGCAGCTGCCCCTACAACCAGAACGGTGAGGGCGACTACTGCAAGCACATCGGCGCGCTGCTTCTGGCGGACTGCGAAGAGAACCCGGAACCTCAGGCAAAAACGCCAAAGCCTCAGAAGCCGCCCGAGAGCATCCCGGGCGTGGTGCGGGGCACGGCCGGCCTGACGGAACCCGCCAAAAAGGACGGCTATGCGTCCAGCTTGGAGATGCTGTTCGGGCGGAAATGGCGGGAGGATGAGCCGGAATCCGACTGGCAGGCAAAAGACCTGCTGCGGACCTATCAGGGCGAGGCACTGGCGGATGTGGGGGCAGTTCCGGCCGGGACCGACCAGCGAAAGCACTTTGCTGAGCTGGAACCGGAGCTGAATCTGGAATATCCCGACCGGCCCAGCATCCGGCTCCGCATTTCGGACGGCGGGCGGCAGTATGTGGTCAAGAGCATCCCGAAGCTGCTGGAGGACATTGAGAAAGAGCGGAGCGTCAGCTACGGCAAGTCGCTGGCCTTCGTCCACCGATGGGACGCCTTCACCCCCGAGGCACAGCAGCTTTTGCAGCTTCTGCGCCGCCAGAGCAACGCCCGCGGCAGCATGGAAGCGTTTCAGAAGTACAATAGTGTGTCGCTGGGCGGTGCGCCGGCCGGAAGCGAACCGTTGACCGGCGAGTTCTTCGACGCGCTGGTGGCCCTCTACGAGCCGACGGGACAGGTGGGCGGCTATCAGCTGAAAAAGGGCCTGCCTGCCCTGACGATGAAAGTCGGGCGGCGGAAGGGCGGCGTCTGGATCGCCCTGCGGCCGCGGCTGGCCATCTACCACGGACTGGATTTCGATTATTTATACAATGAGGATACGATCTGGCAGGTGCGGAACAAAGAGACGGCCCGGATGATGCCGGCGGTGGATTCGCTGAGCGGAAGCGGCCTGTTCTTCACAACCCGGGACGCGGCGGATTTCTGCAGCTTTGTGCTGCCGGAGCTGGGGCCGAACCTGACCATCGAGGACCCCGACCGGCTGCTGCTGAACCAGATCCCGCTGGAACCGGTGGTGCAGTTCTATCTCGATGCGCCCCAGATGGGCGCGATCACGGCCCATGTAGAGTTTTTGTACGGGGAAGACCGGGTCACGCCCGAAGAAGCCCCGGCAGGCCTGATGCGGGACGCCCGGGCCGAACGCCGAGCTGCCCGGCTGTTGGCCACCTATCTGGAACCCAGCATCGACGTGCGGGAAAACGGCGTGGCGCGGCAGTACAGCACCTACGACGAGGACACGGTGTATACCTTCTTGGAAGAGGGCGTGCCGGCCCTGATGAGCGAGGGCGAGGTCTACCTGAGCGACGCGTTCCGGAACCTGCAGGTGGCACCGCCGAAGATCTCGGTGGGCGTGTCGGTGCAGGGCAGCGTCCTTGACCTCGAGGTGGACACGGGCGAGTTCCCGATCAGCGAATTGAAGAGCCTGCTGAAGTCGCTCCACCAGAAAAAACGCTACCACCGCCTGCGGGACGGCCGCCTGCTCCGGCTGGACGACTCGCTGGAGGTGCTGGACGAGCTGAACGAGACGCTGGAACTGTCGGGGGCCAAGCTGGGCCAGAACCACGCGCAGCTGCCGCTTTACCGTGCCCCCAGCCTTGACTGGGCGTTGTCGGGGCAGAACGAGGTGCGGTTCAACCGGGACGACGCCTTCCGGCGGATCAGCCGGAGCTTCCACGCCGTCAAGGACAGCGAGTACACCCCGCCGGAATCCCTGCGGAAAGTCCTGCGCAAATACCAGCGGGACGGCTACCGCTGGCTGCGGACGCTGGACGGCTACGGAATGGGCGGTATCCTCGCCGACGATATGGGCCTTGGCAAGACCGTGCAGGTGCTCAGCTATCTGCTGGCCATGAAGGAAATCGGGCAGGGCGACGCGGACAAGCCGCTGCTGCCGAATCTGATCGTCTGCCCGGCCTCGCTGGTGCTGAACTGGGCGGAAGAGTGCGAAAAGTTCACGCCGCAGTTGAACTGTGTTGTGGTGGACGGCGACGCCGCGCACCGGGCAGAGCTGGCCGGGAGCTGGGCGGACGCCGACTTGGTGGTGACCAGCTACGACCTGCTGCGCCGGGATGCCGATCTTTACGAAAAGCAGGCGTTCTATGCCTGCATCCTCGACGAGGCACAGGCCATCAAGAACCACACCACCCAGAAATACAAGGCGGTCTGCCAGATCCGCAGCCGGGTGCGGTTTGCGCTGACCGGCACTCCGGTGGAAAACCGCTTGGGCGAGCTGTGGAGCATCTTCTCCTTCCTGATGCCGGGCTATCTGCCCTCCTATAAGAGCTTCTGCGCCCGGTTTGAGAAGCCCATCGTGCAGGAAGAGGACCAGACGGCCACCCGGCGGCTGAACCAGCTGACCGGCCCCTTCATCCTCCGCCGCATGAAGTCGGAGGTACTGAAAGAGCTGCCGCCCAAGACGGAGAACGTCTACCGCATCGAGCTGGAAGAGCAGCAGCGGAAGCTCTACCTTGCCGCCGTCGTGGACGCCCGGGAAAAGCTGAAAGCGGCCAAACCCGAGGACAAAATGGCGGTGTTTGCCGTCCTGATGCGGCTGCGGGAGATCTGCTGCGACCCGCGCCTCATTGCCGACAACTGGGAGGGCGGCAGCGCGAAGCTGGACGCCTGCACCGAACTTGTGACTTCGGCGGTCGAGGGCGGACACCGTATCCTGTTGTTCAGTCAGTTCACCTCCATGCTCGATCTTCTGGCCAAGCGGCTGGACGAAGAAGGCATCAGCCATTTCACGCTCCAAGGCTCCACCCCGAAACCGGTCCGCGCCGAGCTGGTGCGCCGGTTCAATGGCAGCGAGGTGAGCGTCTTCCTGATCTCGCTGCGGGCCGGCGGCACCGGCCTGAACCTGACGGCGGCGGACATCGTGATCCACTACGACCCGTGGTGGAACGTGGCGGCCCAGAATCAGGCCACCGACCGCGCCTACCGCATCGGCCAGCAGAACCCGGTGCAGGTGTACAAGCTGATCGCACAGGACACCATTGAAGAAAAGATCGTCGAACTGCAGCAGGCAAAGCAAACTCTGGCCGACACCGTGACCGGCTCCGCCGATGGAGCCATCCTCTCGATGAAGCCGGACGAACTGCTGGAACTGCTGGAAGCCGAAGCATAAAAACCAAAGAGGGAAAGGACGAGGAAGATGAAAGTCTGGGATCTCCACTGCGACACCCTGAGTGTGCTGCGCAAAGCCGAAAAAGAGGGCAGACCCGTGAGCTTTGAACACAACAGCGGGCATATTGACCTTGAAAGATTACAAAAGGGAGATTATATGCTCCAATGCTTTGCGGCGTTTGTCAACTTGGGCGACAAAACGCCGGGGGCCGATCCGCTGGTGACGGCACTGGAAGAGATCGACGTGTTCAAGCGGATCATGGAACAGTATTCTGACCGGATCGCACCGGTCTACACGGCGGCGGACATCCGCAAGAATGCCGAGGCCGGTAAGATCAGCGGAATGCTGACCATCGAAGAGGGCGGTGTCTGCAAAGGCAGCCTCGGTGTGCTGCGCCGGATGTACGAGCTGGGCGTCCGGATGATGACCCTGACGTGGAACCACGAAAACGAGCTGGCCAGCCCCAACGTCATTCCCCAGAACGAGGCACACCGGCTCTGGCCCTGCCAGCCCAACACCGAAACGGGCCTGAAAGAAAAGGGCTTTGAATTTCTGGCAGAGATGGAGCGGCTGCACATCATCGCTGATGTGAGCCACCTGTCGGACAAGGGCTTCTGGGACATCGCGGAACATAGCACCCGGCCTTTTGTGGCCAGCCACTCTAACTGCCGGGCATTGGCACCCCACTGCCGCAACCTGACCGACGAGATGATCCGGGTCATCGCCGAGCGGGGCGGCTTGTCCGGCCTGAACTACTGCGCGGCCTTCCTCGACGACCAACCCAGCCCGGAGCTTTGCCGGAGCACGGCGGCTCTGATGGCGAAGCACGCGGCGCACTTCAAGCAGGTGGGCGGCATCGAGATGATCGCCCTCGGCAGCGATTTCGACGGCATTGGCGGCAACCTCGAAATCGCCAGCTGCGACAAGATGCCGCTGCTGGCCGACGCCCTGCGCAAGGAGGGCTTCACCGAGGACGAGGTGGAGCAGATCTTCTGGCGGAACGCCCGGCGGTTCTTTGAGGAGAACCTGTAAAAAAAAAAGATATTACAGAGGGGAATATGACGGATAGTATACAAATTTCGCTGCCGATGCTCCTGTTTCTGATGGGGATGACCGGGTTTGCCGGTTTCGTGGACTCGGCGGCGGGCGGCGGCGGACTCATCAGCCTGCCGGCCTATCTCTTTGCGGGCCTGCCGGTGCACTACACCTACGGCACCAACAAATTCAGCGCGGCCTGCGGCACCACCTTTGCGACGGTGAATTTCTTCAAAAACGGTGCTATGAACGTGAAGATCGGCATTCTGGCGGCGGCCGGCAGCTTTGTGGGCAGTGCGCTGGGGTCCCACATCGTCCTACTGCTCAGCGACGAGGCACTCCGTGCCATGATGCTGGTCATCCTGCCCATCGCGGCGGTGCTGATCCTCTGGCGGCGGAAGCTGCCGGATGAAAACCGGGATGACGGCACTCTGAACCTGAAAAAAGCCGTCCTTGCCCTTGCCATCGGCCTTGGCATCGGCCTGTACGACGGCATCTTCGGCCCGGGCACCGGCACCTTTGCCATCATTGCATTCACCACCCTGATGGGCTTTGACCTGCGGACGGCCAACGGCAACGCCAAGGTGCTCAATCTGGCCAGCAATTACGCCAGTCTCATCACTTACCTGATGAGCGGGCTGGTGGTGTTTTCGGTTGGCATCCCCTGCGCCATCAGCGGCATCGCGGGGAACCTGCTGGGCTCTCACTTTGCCCTGAAAAACGGCGCAAAGTTCATCCGCCCCATGATGATGGTGGTTCTGGTGCTTCTGCTGGGGAAGCTCATCTCGGACGCGGTGCTATAAAATACACTGAAAAAAGATTGACGAGACGCTGAAAATGGACTATAATGGAGTTGCTGAATGGTGTGGATAACGAGAAAACAAACATGAAGATCCGATATTCCAAAATTGCACTGAAGTTTCTGAATAAACTGGATAAAAAGTCCGTGAATCGAATCGTTTCGGGAATCGAAGGTCTGACACAGAAGCCGCCTGTGGGCGATATTAAGATGATGCAGGGCCTTAAGGATGGAACGATGCGTCTTCGTGTTGGCGGATGGCGGGTGATTTACCGGTATGATGAAGAAAACCGGGTGGAAGTGTTGTTGGTTCTGGAAATCGGAAATCGTGGAGACATCTACAAATAAGGAGGTGGCATGATGTCTGAAACTGCAATGAATGCTGCACGCATGATTGATATGCTGCCGGATAGCGACCAGCATCTTGCCTATGAGTTAATTAAAAAGCTGGTTCTTGCATGGGATCCGGATTTCACGAAACTGACACCGGAGGAAGCAAAGCTTCTGAACGAGGCGGAAAATGATGAATTTGTGGATGCAGATGAAATAGATTGGACAAAAATCGGTGCATAAAACCAAAAGAGGAGCTGCGAAAACAGCTCCTCTTTTGGTTTGTGTAAGGCAGAGTTACAGATCCAATACCAGCCCTTTATCAAAGAACGCGAGGCCGAAGGCACCGGGGCCGGCATGGGTGCCGATGACACAGCCGATCTGGTGGGTCAACGCCTGCTCAACGTGCAGGTTGTCGCACAGGTAGGTCTGGATGGGGGCGACCTCACGGGTCGAGATGGTGTAACCGGCAAGCGCGGCGAAGTTCGGGTTGATGCCGCCCATCTCCTCGATCTTCTTGAACATTGCCACATACGCACCGGGCAGGCCGCGGGCTTTGCCGGCCATGGCGACCTTGCCTTCCTTGATGGCGATCAGAGGCTTGATGCCAAGCATTCCGCCGGCCACGGCGACAGCGGCAGGCAGGCGGCCGCCCTTGCGCAGATACTTCAGGTCGTCGATGGCGGCCACGAGGTGCAGATGCTCCTTGGCGTGCTCGAGGATGGCGGCGATCTGTCCGGCATTTTTGCCGGCATCCCGCAGGTGGACGGCCAGCCGGACCAGCAGAGCCTCGCCGAGGCAGACCGAAGCGGAATCCACGAAGAGGACGTTATCGACATTGGCAAGGTCTGCGGCAAGCTTGGCGCACTGGTAGGTGCCGGACAGCTCGTGGGAGAGGAAAATGCCGACGACCTCATCGCCGGCAGATGCGGCTTCGGTGAAGAACCGCTCGAACAGCTCGGGGCTGGGCTGGCTGGTGGTGGGGAGTTTATGGCAGGATGCAAGGTGCGTATAATACTCCGAGGGGGTCAGGTCGATGCCGTCCCGCAGCACGGTGCCGTCCTCGAGGGTGACGTTCAGGGGGATGACTGTGACGTTCAGCTCGGCGGCTTCGGCGGGCAGAATGTCGGATGCGGAATCGGTGAGAATGCGGATCATACAAAAATTACCTCCGTGGGGCGTTGCGCTCCCGGTAAACAAAACAACGTTTTTACAAAAAAGTCGAGAAAAGTATACCAGAACTGCCCCTGAAAAGTCAATCTTTTGAGGTAAAAAACTTTGACGGAACGCGAAACTCCCGGCATTTGGGTTGCGTTTTGGGCGGCGGATGTGGTACAATGGCCGCGCAATCTCTGCAAAAGGGAGAAAAACAGCGAAAACGACAGGGGGCGGGGCGTTTGAAAACCGAAAAAGGACGGGCGTCGGGCATCGCCTTTCTGCTCTGGGCGGGGCTGGCGTTGGGCTTTACCCTGTTGAGCCCCGGCGGGATGGGAACGGCGGAGATCGGCGGCGCGGGCGACCTGCTGCGGATCTGCCTGATCCTCCCGGCCGCAGAAGAGCTGCTCTTCCGGGGCGGGCTGCAGCGGTGTCTGCGGCCTCTGGGGGCGGGTGCCGCCATCGGGCTGCAGGCGGTGCTGTTTGCCGCCCTGCACGGCAGCCTGCGGGCAAAGTGCTATGCCCTTGGAATGGGGCTGATCTTCGGCTGGGCGGCGGAACAGACCGGGAACCTCTGGACCGGGCTTGCGCTCCACCTGCTGAACAATGGGATCATCGCGGCCGCAACGCTGGCAGAAAGGGGAATGGGATGACCGACTATGAACTGATGGGGCTTGCACTGGCCGAAGCCGCCGAAGCCGCCGCACTGGGCGAAGTGCCGGTGGGGGCGGTCATCGCCAAGGACGGCGAGATCATTGCCGCGGCCCACAACACCCGGGAGACCGAAAAGAACGCGCTGCATCATGCCGAGCTGCTGGCCATCGACGCGGCCTGCAAAGCACTGGGTGGCTGGCGGCTGTGGCAGTGCGATCTGTTTGTGACGCTGGAGCCCTGCCCCATGTGCAGCGGGGCCATCCTCAACAGCCGGATCAGGCGGGTGGTCTATGGCGCGGCCGACACCAAGGCGGGCTGCTGCGGCTCGGTGACGAATCTGTTTGAGATGCCCTTCAACCATCACCCGGTGGTCGAGCGCGGGCTGCGGGCCGAGGAAGCACAGGCCCTCCTGCAAGCGTTTTTCCTCCGTCTGCGGGAGCAGCGGGCCGGCAAACCCCGCTGGAAACCGCCCCAGAAGCCCTGAACCCCCAAAAGGACCGAAAAAAGAGTGGGAACTGCGTGAAAAACCGTTCGTTCCCACTTTATTTTTTCGTCAAATTGTGCTATATTATTTAATGGAAACTTGTCGAAACCACTCATCACGCCGACGGGCGCGCCGCAGTACCGGCCTTGACTGGAAAATTGGACAGAGCGCAGCTCCATCGGGAGGCGGAAAAGGCGAGTTTTTTCCTGTCCGCACGGGTTTGCCGTACCGGACAGAGAACAAGTGACAGGAGGCGGAACTCTTGTACGACGACGATTTTGAACTGACCTTCGATCTGGGCGATGAGGACGACGCGCAGGAGCCGGTCAAGCTCCCGGCAGAACAGCCCCAGCCCGAAGCGGAGGCAAAACCGGAGCCTATCCCGGAGGAACCCACCCGGGTGATCCCGGCGGTCTCCGTACCGGAAGAGGCGACCCGGATCATGCCGGAGCTGACCCACCGGGAAGCTCCGGAACCCGCAGAACCGGCCCCCCAGCCGGAACCGGAAAACGCACCGACGGTGCCCGCCAACGGGCGCACCGTGCTGATCTCGGGCGGCGACCGGGGCATCGGCGCGGCGGCAGCGCGAGCGTTTTACGCCGCAGGCTACCGGGTGGCGGTGCTCTACCATACCCACGCGGACGCGGCGGCGGCTCTTGAAAAGGAACTGCCGGGCTGCACCGTGGTGCAGTGCGACGTGGCCAGCCGCGCAAGCTGTGAGCTGGCCTTCCACACCGTGGAGCAGGCCATGGGCCGGGTGGATGTGCTGGTGAGCAATGCGGGCATCGCCCAGCAGAAGCTGTTCACCGACATCACCCCCGACGAGTGGCAGCGGATGCTGGACGTCAACCTGACCGGTGCGTTCCATCTCTGCCAGCTGGCCCTGCCGGGCATGATCCGGCGGAAGAACGGCCGTATCCTGACCGTGAGCAGTATGTGGGGGCAGACCGGCGGAAGCTGCGAAGTCCACTACTCGGCCGCCAAAGCGGGTCTGATCGGCCTGACCAAGGCACTGGCCAAGGAAGAAGGCCCCAGCGGGATCACGGTCAACTGCGTGGCCCCGGGGGTCATCGACACCGACATGATGGCCTCGTTCACCGCCGAGGACAAAGCGGCTCTGGCCGAGGAGACCCCGGTGGGGCGGCTCGGCACCGCCGACGAGGTGGCGAAGCTGCTGGTCTATCTGGCCGGCGAGGACGCCGGGTACATCACCGGACAGGTGTTCGGCATCAACGGCGGTCTGGTGATCTGATGGCACTGGAACAACGATATCACAACATCCCTGCGTGGGATTTTCCCCAGAGTGAAAAGGAGAGAGCGAAATGAGCATGACTTTAAAGGAACTGTTGACCAAAGGCGAGGGCACCCTGTCTGCACAGGAGGCAAAGGCTCTGGCCTCACAGTGTAGAATGGATGTGGAAACGCTCTATACTCTTCTGGAGGAGCGGGGCATCAAGATCCTCGACGAATCGGAGGCGGATACCAGTCTGGACGTAGACAGCATCCTTGCTGAGGTCGAGAACGCCGAGAACAACAGCGACGATCTGGGTCTGGGCGATGAGAACGAGGAAGAAGCAGCCGAGGAGAACCCGGCAGACCTGAAAGCGGCCATGGATGAGCTGCTGGACGACCCCGTGAAGAACTACCTCAAGCAGATCGGCCAGATCCCCCTGCTGAGTGCCGAACAGGAAGTGGAGCTGAGCAAGCGGATCCACGCCGGTGCCGAGGCTGCGCACATCCTGCAGGCTGACCGCGCCAAGTACGGTGCCCCCGAATACATCAAGAAGAACAGTGCCCGCTTCTCCTTTGAGGAGGACGAGAACAGCCGCAGCTACAATGAGGACCTCGACGAGGAAGGCAACGAGAAGTCCAGCGAGGACGCCGAGGAAAAGGCAGCCGAGGAAGAGGCTATGGAAGCCGTGGAGAACGGCCCCCTGACCGAAGAGCGTCGGCAGGAACTGCTCAAGATCCGCCGCGACGGTCTGAATGCCCGCCGCAGCCTGAGCGAAGCAAACCTGCGTCTGGTGGTCTCCATCGCCAAAAAGCACGTCGGACACAATCTGGCCTTCCTCGACCTGATCCAAGAGGGCAACATCGGCCTCATCAAGGCCGCTGAGAAGTTCGACTGCGACCGCGGCTTCCGCTTCTCCACCTACGCAACGTGGTGGATCCGGCAGGCCATCACCCGCGCCATCGCGGATCAGGCCCGCACCATCCGCATCCCGGTCCACATGGTCGAGACCATCAACCGGATGCGGCAGGCCATCAACCAGCTGGTCTACCAGAACGGCCACGAGCCGACCCCGGAAGAGCTGGCAAAGGCTATGGATATGAGCGTCGAGCGCGTCCGCGAGATCCAGCGGATGGCACAGGAGCCGGCCAGCTTGGAAAGCCCGGTCGGTGAGGAAGAGGATTCCTCGCTGGGCGATTTCGTCGCCGACGAGAACGCCGAGGCTCCCGGCAAGGCTGCGGACCGCGCCATGGTCGCCCAGCAGATCAATCAGGCCCTCAAGAGCCTGACCCCCCGTGAGGAGAAGGTCATCCGCCTGCGCTTTGGTCTGGACGATGGCCGCCCCCGCACCCTCGAGGAAGTGGGCCGCGATTTCGGCGTCACCCGTGAGCGTGTCCGCCAGATCGAGGCCAAGGCCATCCGCAAGCTGCACAGCCGCAAGTGCCTTGCCCTGCTGAACGGTCTGATTGAGTAATTGGCTTCCCCCTTGAGGGGAAGCTGTCGCGTCAGCGACTGATGAGGTGAAAATGCTCCGGGAGACTGCTTTTCAGGGCAGCTTCACACCTCATCCGGCTCGCAAGCTCGCCACCTTCCCCTCGAGGGGAAGGCTTTGCGCGGCATTTTTGTGAAATCAAAAACTTTTTCGCAGAAAACCCTTGCCAAGCGTCGCTTTTTATGGTAAACTAATTGAGCTGTGATCGTGCTGCTATAGCTCAGTTGGTAGAGCGCATCCTTGGTAAGGATGAGGTCTCCAGTTCGAATCTGGATAGCAGCTCCAGCTCAGACACCTTGAAGCCTTTGGGTTTCAGGGTGTTTTTGTTTTGTCCGGGATTTTACAGCAGAAAACACCAAGGGCCGCAAGTCTGGCGTAGACCTGCGGCCCTTGATGCTTTTGGGGAAACTAATATGTCGGAACGGAAAGATGTCGGTTAGAAATCGACCTCGGTGTCATAGTAGCAGCACTTGAGCAGCTTTTCCATCTCTTCCTGACTGGGCTGACGGGGATTCGAGCCGGTGCAGGCGTCGGCGATGGCGTTCTTGGCGATCTCAGGCAGCCGCTCGAGGAACACTTCCTCGGGGACAAAGCCCTGCTCGGTGGGGTAAGAATCCGGGCCGTAGTTCTTGATGCAGTGGGGGATGTTCAGCGCGTCGTTCATGCCGCGCAGATAGGCGATGAGCAGAGCCACCTTTTCGTCGTCGTTGGCACCGCCCAGCTTCATCTCGTCGGCGATCACGCCGTAACGCTTCTTGGCCTCGGGGTCCTTGGCGTTGAAGGCGATGACCTTGGGCAGATACATGGCGTTGGCCGCACCGTGGATGATGTGCGCACCGTAGTCGGCAAAGGCCGCACCGGTCTTGTGGGCCATCGAATGGACGATGCCCAGAAGTGCATTCGAGAACGCCATACCAGCGAGGCACTGGGCGTTGTGCATCGAATCGCGCTTGGACATATCGCCGTTGTAGCTGTCCACCAGATCGCCTTGGATCATCCGGATGGCGAAGATGGCCAGCGGGTCGGTATAATCGCAGTGGGCGGTGGAGACATAAGCCTCGATCGCGTGGGTCATGGCGTCCATACCGGTGTGAGCTACCAGCTTCTTAGGCATGGTCTCGGCCAGATCGGGATCGACAATGGCGACATCGGGGGTGATCTCAAAGTCGGCGATGGGGTACTTGATGCCCTTGGCATAATCGGTGATGATGGAGAAGGCGGTCACTTCGGTCGCGGTGCCGGAAGTGGACGAAATGGCGCAGAAGTGAGCCTTGCGGCGGAGCGGCGGGATGCCGAACACCTTGCACATCTCTTCAAAGGTGATGTCGGGATATTCGTACTTGATCCACATGGCCTTGGCCGCGTCGATGGGGGAGCCGCCGCCCATGGCGATGATCCAGTCCGGCTCAAACTTGAGCATGGCCTCGGCACCGCGCATGACGGTCTCGACGGAGGGGTCCGGCTCGATGCCTTCAAACAGCTCGACTTCCATGCCGGCTTCCTTCAGATAGGAGACTGCACGGTCGAGGAAACCGAACCGCTTCATGGAGCCGCCGCCGACGCAGACGATGGCTTTCTTGCCGGTAAAGGTCTTCAGGGCTTCCAGAGCACCCTTGCCGTGGTAAAGATCGCGGGGGAGTGTAAAACGAGCCATGGTACATACCTCCAAATCAGAAATTCAAATACTCTCAACGATTTTCACAAATGTGAAAAAATTAACCAATTTATCTGTAAATAGTGTACTTCAAATTGGTGAAAATTTCAATGGATGGAGGTGGAGAAAAAATCGGCTCTTTTTTGGCATTTCGACGGAACGGCAAAGAAACCGGAAAGGGCAGTGCAGCGGCCCGACAAAAACAGACAACAAAAAAACCACCTGAATCTCAAAGGATTCAAGTGGCTTTGCTCTGGAGCTGCTATCCAGATTCGAACTGGAGACCTCATCCTTACCAAGGATGCGCTCTACCAACTGAGCTATAGCAGCAAATGGCGACCCGGATCGGGCTCGAACCGACGACCCCCAGCGTGACAGGCTGGTGCTCTAACCAACTGAGCTACCGGGCCATGATCGCTCAAGTTCATCGTTTCGGCAGATGACCGCCGGAACGTAGTTTATTATACAAGATGAACCCCGCGTTGTCAAGCATGAATTTCCGAAAAACGCGAAAATCTTGGCAAAAGGCGTTCTCCGGGCACAAAAAAGCCTCCCGGCGGAGGACCGGGAGGCAAAAATCAGAACAATGGAAGAAAAACAGGGGAGATCAGGCCAGATCTTCGCCGTTGGAAGCGATGACCTTCTTGTACCAGTAGAAGGAATCCTTCCGCTCGCGGCTCAGATCGCCGGTGCCGTCGTCAAACTTGTTGACGTAGATGAAGCCGTACCGCTTGGCCATCTCACCGGTGGAGGCAGAAACGAGGTCGATGCAGCCCCACGGGGTGTAGCCCATCAGATCGACGCCGTCCTTGACGGCCTCGGCCATCTGCTCGATGTGCTGACGCAGGTAGTCGATGCGGTAGCTGTCATGGATCTTGCCGTCCTCGCCCTTGACGTCATAGGCACCCAGACCGTTCTCGACGACCATCAGAGGAATGTGGTAGCGGTCGTAGATCTCGTTCAGGCTGTAACGCAGGCCGATCGGGTCGATCTGCCAGCCCCAGTCGGAGGCTTTCAGGTAGGGGTTCTTCTTGCCGGCGACGATGTTGCCGCCCACATCCTCCACATCCTTGTGGGTGGTGATGCAGTTGGACATATAGTAGCTGAAGGTATAGAAATCAACGGTGCCGGCCTTCAGGATGGCGGCATCCTCCGGCTCCTGCTGGATGGTGATGTTGTTCTCGGCGAAATAACGCTTCATGTAGTAGGGATACTCGCCGCGGACGTGCATATCGGAGCAGAACCAGTTGGTGATCTGCATTGCCTTCTGGTTGGCAATTTCGTCAGCCGGGTCGCAGGTCAGTGCGTAGCTGGTGATGAAGCAGATCATGCAGCCCATCTTGAACTGGGGATAGTGCTCGTGTGCATACTGGATGGCCTTTGCGCTGGCGACGAACTGGTGATGCAGGGCCTGAAAACGCTCCTGCTTGTTGTCCGGGGCCTTGTTGGTGGGGCCTTCAAAGCCCTTGATGGTGCCGGTCTCGAGGATGGAACCCATCGGCATGGTGCCGCAGTTGATCTCGTTGAAGGTCAGCCAGTACTTGACCTTATCCTTGTAACGCTCGAAGATGGCTTTGCAGTAGTTCATGTAGAACTCGATCAGCTCGCGGGAGGCCCAGCCGTTGTACTTCTCGACCAGCGCATAGGGCAGCTCGTAGTGGCTGATGGTGACCAGCGGCTCGATGCCGTGCTTCTTGCAGCAGTCGAAGACCTTATCATAGAATTCGAGGCCCTTCTCGTTCGGCTCCGTCTCCATGCCGGTGGGGAAGATGCGGGTCCAGTTGATGGAGGTGCGGAAGGTTTTGAAGCCCATCTCAGCGAAGAGGGCGATGTCCTCTTCATAGTGATGGTAGAAGTCAATGGCCTCATGGCTGGGATACAGCCGGTCGGGGTGGATGGTGGTGGTCACCCATTTGGGGCTGGTGTGGGAGCCGTTGGTGCACATATCGGGGACACTGGGGCCCTTGCCGTCCACATCCCATGCACCCTCGAACTGGTTTGCTGCGCAGGCACCGCCCCACAGGAAATCATCACGGAAAACGCTCATGGAAAATACCTATTCTTTCATCGAAATTTTTTGAGCCTTGTCCGCGTGCAGCCAAGAACAGCTTCCTGCACCGCCCGGCCCACGCGATTCTCCTTCTCATCAAAAGCTCTTCTTAATGATAACAAAAAGTGATGAAAGATGCAAGCATTCGAGGATGTAAGGGCTTACAAAGTTGTCGCGCAAATTTTAGGGAAGTTGACGAATGCAAAAAGAAAACGCACAGAATCTTTCGATTCTGCGCGTTTCTGGCAGGGGTAGTAAGTCTCGAACTCACGGCACGCGGTTTTGGAGACCGCTGCTCTACCAACTGAGCTATACCCCTAGATGTGCTGCATCCACTGGATGCTTGATTATTATATAAAATCAGACGGGAAATGTCAAGCACATTTTTCAAGTTTTTGTTCCGCAGCAGCCGCAGCCCTCTTTGACGGCGGGCAGGCTCTGGGCCAGCTGCTCCAGCGTGACGCTGTCGATATACTGGTTGATGACGTCATCCAGCCCGCTCCAGAAAGGCAGGGTGAAGCACTGGTCGGACATGGGGCACTCGTTGGTCTCGCTGCCGAGGCAGGGGATGGGGGCCACACTGCCCTCGATGGCGCGGAGGATCTCGCCGGCGGTGTAGTCGGCGGGGGCTTTGGTCAGCCGGTAGCCGCCCTGACTGCCCCGCTCGCTCTTGACCAGACCCACCCGGGCCAGCGGGGTCACGATCTGCTCGAGGTATTTCAGGCTGAGGTTCTGCCGCTCGCTGATCTCTTTCAGCGAGACGGTGGTGCCGGGTGCATAGCGGGCCAGCTCCGCCATCAGCCGCAGCGCGTAGCGGCTCTTGGTCGAAAATTTCATAGCGTTTCTCTCTCCTTGCTCACTCTATTATAGTATAGCACGCTGCTCGGAATTTGAAAAGCGAAAACTCTTGTGCAAACAAAAAAGGTCTGATATCATAGAATAGAGAAACTATGAAACATCGGAGGAGAAGAGACGATGATCCAGAAAATCGACCCCGCTGCCGCCATCCGTCTGCTGGATGCAGGCAAGGCCGTTGCCGTGGATGTCCGGGAGCCGGACGAATTTCAGGTGGGGCACATCCCGGGGGCCAAGCTGCTGCCACTGGGCGAGGTGCTGAGCCGTGCCGGAGAGGTGCTGCCCGACAAGAACGCGCCGTGGCTGATCTACTGCCGCACCGGACGCCGGAGCGCGGACGCGGTGCAGAAATTGGAAAGCCTCGGCTATACCGACCTGTACGACCTCGGCGGCATCCTGAGCTGGCCGTATGAGATCGAAGGGGATTTTGAGGGGCATTTCTAATGGGATTTCATGTAAAAGATTTTGCCGGCAATCACTGCGGGTGCCGGTATCAGCAGGACTACCGCCCGACGCTGGGCCGGGACGGAAAGAAGGAGTCCGGGACGCTGGAAGTCATCAAATTTTACTACGATGGGGCCATCCGGATGGAGCAGCACTGCTACGGCGAGGCGGCGACCTTCGTGTTCGGCGTCTGGGCGTCCGGCATGGACGAGGACGGCACCCTCCATTGGAACCTTCCTGACCGGAAGAAGAGCTACTACGACGAGGACTATCTGCCGAAAAAGCTCGACCGGGTGGACGAAGCCGGGAACCTCTATTTCGACGGGTCGCCCTTCCCGTGGAAACTGGCAGACGACTTCGAGGAGGACAAACGCTGGGGCTATCCCCGCTGGAAAGTGCTGCTGGGCAAGCTGACCGGCAGGGGAAAGCGGTAAAACCCGAAAAAATTTGCGGCAAAAGCCGGAATCTCAAGAATCCCTATTGACACAGTGGGAATACTAGGGTATAAATATAATGTTGCTTTCTCGCGCTCCGACCGATGGAGTGCTGGAAAAGCGTGTCAGAAGAGAGATTTTACCGGGTCGCGGACCCGGATTTCACCCAGATGAAAGGACAGATCCCCATGGAAACTGAAAAGGTCGTCTACCTTGATAACGCTGCGACCACCGCCTGCGCTCCCGAAGTGCTGGCTGTGATGGTCGAGGCCCTCAGCGGTGCCTGCGGCAACCCCAGCAGCCATTACAGCGTCGGCTACGAAGCAAAGGAATTTGTGGACACCGGCCGCGCACAGGTCGCCAAGGCCATCAACGCATCCCCGGCGGAGATCTTCTTCACCGGCTGCGGCTCTGAGGCCGACAACTGGGCGGTGAAGGGCACCGCCTTTACCAAGGCCCGCCAGAACAAGAAGCACCTCATCACCAGTGCCTTCGAGCACCATGCCATCATGCACAGCATGGCTTCGCTCGAGCGCATGGGCTTCGAGGTCACTTATATCCGCCCGACCTCTGAGGGCTATATCCGCCCCGAGGACGTCGAGGCTGCTATCCGCCCCGATACCGCACTGGTCAGCATCATGATGGCCAACAACGAGATCGGCACCATCCAGCCCATCAAGGAGATCGCAGAGATCGCCCACAAGCACGGCGTCTGGATGCACACCGACGCAGTGCAGGCTGTGGGTGCCATCCCCGTAGACGTCAAGGAGCTGGGCGTGGATATGCTCTCTATGAGTGCGCACAAGTTCAACGGCCCCAAGGGTGTGGGTGCGCTCTACTGCCGTAAGGGTGTCTGGCCCCAGAATCTGATCGACGGCGGAAGTCAGGAAGCCCGCCACCGCGCCGGCACTGAGAATGTCGCCGGCATCGCCGGCATGGGCAAGGCTCTGGAAATGGCCACCGAGAACCTCGAGGCCCGCATGAAGCACGAGACCGAGCTGCGCGATTATGTCATCGACCGTGTGCTCAAGAACATCCCCGAGGCTCGTCTGAACGGCGGCCGCGCACCCCGTCTGCCCGGCAACGTCAATATCAGCTTCCCGGGTCTGGAAGGTGAGACCATCCTGCTGGATCTGGATATGCACAATATCTGCGCTTCCACCGGCAGTGCGTGCAACTCCGACAGCCTTGATCCCAGCCACGTTCTGCTGAGCATCGGTGTGCCGGAAGAGATCGGCCACGGCTCGATGCGGTTCACGTTCGGCCCGCAGAACACGATGGAAGAAGCAAAATACCTGTGCGATGTGCTGGAAGAGGTCATTCCTCGCCGCCGCGCAATGAGTTGTATGTGGCTGCAGGGTCAGAACAAGGCTCGTCAGTTCAGCCTGAAGGGAGAGCAGTAATTATGGCAAGTATGTATAGTGCAAAGGTCATGGAGCATTTCGCAAATCCGCACAACGTCGGCGAGATTCCCGACGCAAACGGCGTGGGTGAAGTCGGCAACCCCAAGTGCGGCGACATCATGCGGATGTACCTGAAGATCGAGAACAATGTCATCGTGGACGTCAAGTTCCTCACCTTCGGCTGCGGCGCGGCCATCGCTACCAGCAGCATGGCTACCGACCTCATCAAGGGCAAGACCATCGACGAGGCCCTCAAGCTGACCAACAAGG
>CAVKZS010000044.1:0-69880 GCA_963660925.1 Eubacterium sp. CAG:38
CCGCGAGGTTCTTTTTATTTCAATTCGCAATTTTTACGGATTACAGGAATGCTCCTTAAAAATAAAAGCAAAAAGAAATGTAACAAAATGTAACTTTGCGTTGCGAAATGATGCGGTTCATGCTATAATAGTACTCGATAAAGCACCTCTTGACAAGGCGAAAATCAAGAAAAACGATAGTGAAAAGCGAAAAATCTTTGGATTTGGTGAAAATTCACAAGCAACCGCAAAATTATTTGTACAGCATTTTGAAAACATTTTGTTGACAGTTGTTTCAAACGTGTTACACTGTTTACAGAAACGGAGAACCCACATGAAAAAAGTTACGATTCGAGATGTAGCGCGTGCGGCCGGCGTATCGGTCGCAACCGTTTCCCGCGCAATCAATGGAAGTGACGCTGTGACGCCGGAAACCCAGCAGAGAATTCAGGAAGTGATCCGTACGACCGGTTACCAGATGCCGGGCGGCGGAAAGAAAACGCCTTTGGAGGGCGGCCTGATCTATTTTATTATGAAGCGGGCATCCACCAACGTTTACTCCGTTCTTCTCAACCGCCAGATGATTCTGGAAGCAGGGAAGAAAGGACTGACTGTGGTTTCCGCCAACATAGAGGTGCCTCAGGCGGCCATGTCGGAAGAAGTTCTCAAAAATCTTCGGCTGGCTTCCCAGATGGACGTCCGCGGCGTCGTGATCTCCGGTCATTCGGAGGAAAGCCTGTCTCCAGAGGTACAACAGTATCTTCGGGAATGTGGGCTTCCGCTGGTATTCATCAACCGTTCGATGTCCAAGTACAGCTACAATCGTGTTCTGACCGGCAGCGAGCGGGGGGCGTATCAGGCGGTAACACATTTTCTGGAAAACGGCCGTCGGCACCTGATGATGCTGACACTGCCAAACCATAATGGCAAGACGCAGGGCTTTGAACACGCTGTCAGGGAATACGAAGGCGACGATCTTTATAGTCAGGTCTGCACCACGACCGATGACAGCTACGAGAGTTGTGCGCAGGCCTTGCTGGATGCACTGGAACAAGATCCGGAAATCGACGGCATTCTCTGCTGTGCAGATGAGCTGGCCGCCTGCGTTCTTCAAAAATTGACTGAACTCGGGAAGCGCGTTCCGGAGGAGATCGAGCTAATCGGCTACAACGACAATCTTGCGCCGCTTCTGAATCCGCCGCTCAGCAGCATTCATGTTCCGCTGGAACAGATCGCGGCGAGCGCAGTGGAAATGATTCTGGATGAAAAGCTGCATCGGCCCGGAGCTTCGGCCAAAACGGTCTTAATGGACCCGCAGCTGATCCTGCGAGGATAAAGAACAAAATGGTATTTATCCTCGACGAAATAAAAACGAAAAAAGCGGCCTTGCGCGGGCCGTTTTGATAGAAAGAGAATCACAAAAGAAAGACGAAACGTCGAAGGAGAAAATACCATGAGAAAGATCAATCGTCGGGATTTCCTGAAAGCGACCGCTGTTCTGTCTGCTGCAAGCGCATTGACCGCCTGCGGCGGCTCCACTTCTTCCAGCACTGCGGCAAGTTCGACTGCGGCATCCAGTGCTGCCGCCTCTGCAGAAGCGGCTGATACGTTTGAGGAAGATGTTCTGAACTGGAAGCCGGATCAGAAAACCATCACCATCCGTGTGGCCAATGCTGCCGGCGGTCAAGCCGACCTCGTGCAGCGTCTGGTGGCAAAACAGATCCAGTCTGTAACGGGCACCACTGCAGTTGTGCAGAACATCACCGGTTCTTCCGGCTTCCTGATGGCGACCGATCTGAACAGTTACGATCCATCTCCCTGTGAGCTGATGCTGGGCACTGAGGCCCTCTTTGCCATTGCACCGCTGTTCAACGCCGATATCAACATCAGCTTGGACGATTACACCGCCCTGTATGGCAGTGACGGCACAACGGCTCCTTCGGCGTTGGCAGTCCCCGCAACGCTGGGCGTCAACACTTGGGAGGAGTTCTTGGAATATGCCAAGTCCAACCGGATCATTGTGGCATCCAACACGCCCGGCGGCCTGACGCATCTGCAGGCGACCGCCCTGATGGGCGCAGCCGGCATCGAGTTCACTTCCGTTACCGACAGCGGCGGCAACAAGAATGTTCTGGCCTGCCTGAACGGTGATGCCAACTGCGTTATGGTCAACACCAGCGTTCTGCACGACTATGTGGATTCCGGCAAGCTGATTCCGCTGCTGCAGTATAATCCCACGGAGTTCACCGATTGGGATCTCGCCCCCATTCCCAGCGTCAAGGATGCGGGCTATGACATCGCGCTGGAAAGCTGCTCCATTCTCTGCTGCCGCAAGGGTGCAGACCCGGTCGGCGTAGAAGCACTGAGCCGGATCATTGTGGACTATCTGAACAGCGAGCAGGGCATTCAGGATATAGCTGAGATCAATGCAACCTCGAAAGTTCTGGATGCGGACACCGCTTACAACCGCCTGAAGAATGAGGTTGCGACCATGAAGCGGCTGTACGAGACTTACTACAAGAAATAAACCACACCCGCAGGAAAGGAGCAGTCTCAAGTGAACAGCCAACCCAATATCCTGTTTATCATGGCGGATCAGTTCCGCACCGCAACGCTGACCGGCCTTGGGGATGGAATCGAAACACCTAACATTGACCGCATCCGGGCAATCAGCACGTTTTTCCCCCAAGCGGCCTGTACTGCGCCGCTCTGCACGCCAAGCCGCGCTTCGCTTGCAACGGGAAAACTGCCGCACAACTGCGGTGTCATCACGCACGATTCCAATCTGCCCTTGGACGAAAAAACCTATTATCAGCAGTTGACCCGCGCAGGCTACCGCGTAGCCGTAGTCGGCAAGACGGATCTGCACAAGAAAACGCGCTTCATCGGCAAGAAAGGTGATTTACCGGTCATTCATCACATTGGTTTTACCGACCCGTGCGAGACCGAAGGGAAAATCAATTGCGCCCGGATTCTCCGTACTGCAGAGGATGGAAGCCCTCTTCCGCTTGGCCCATATCAGGATCACTTGCTGAAGAAAGATCCCGCCCAGCTCCAACAGCTGAACGATCTCTACACCAACTATATGCGCGGTGGAATGCCGGTTTACAGCGCGTGGGAGACGGCTCTGGACAGCGAAGATTTCATCGACAACTTCATCGGGCGGGAGTCCTGCCGGATGCTGGAACAGATGGACGATGAAGCTCCATGGCATCTTCTTGCAAGCTTTGCCGGCCCGCACAATCCGTGGGACCCGCCAGCCGAGGAATATGCCAAGACCTGTGAGAAAGAATACCCGCTTCCGCCGAAAGATGACCTGAACGGTAAACCCGAATGGGTCAAAAAGCGTGCGGCGAAGCAGGGAAACGGCCTGACATCGGAGGCCTTGTTGAATACCAAACGGCATTATGCTGCTTCGGTTGCCGTTGTAGACCGCTGGGTCGGTGAGATGCTGGACATTTTGGAACGACGCGGACAGCTTGACAATACCGTTATCGTCTTTACGGCGGATCACGGAGAGCAGATGGGCGAGCATGATCTCTTTGAAAAGACGGTCATGTACGAAGGTTCGCTTCGCATTCCCATGATGATCCATCTGCCCGGACAGAAAGAAGCGGCCGAGAGCAGCCAGCTGGCAACCCTGATGGATCTGGCTCCCACGATGATGGATCTGGCGGATGCCGCGTATAACCCCAAAGATCTGGACGCCCGGAGTTTGCTGCCTGCGCTGCTGGGCGATGACAGGCCTGTGCATGAGGTACAGATCAGTGAACTGAACAATACAATCATGCTGTGTGATGGACGGTATAAGTGGATCCGTTCCTACAACGACAGCTCGGAACTGTATGATCTGCAGGAAGACCCGGACGAACTGCACAACTGCATTGCAGAGCATCCGGAAGTAATTCAGCGGCTGCAGAAGTATACGTTCCTGCATTGAGAGGAAAGGCAAACTATCATGAAAATACGCTATCGTTCCAATCTGGTCAGCGGAATTGCGTCCATTCTTTTTTCTGCACTCCTGTTTTTCCTGATCCCTTCTCAAGTCGGGTTAGAACAGGTGGTAAGCAACGGAATCAGTTCTCGCACGATTCCCTATGGGATTGCCATTGTTCTGGCAGTGTGCGGTGTTGCATTGATCGTGCAAAGTCTTGTCTTTAAAAAGGACAGTTACAAGGAGATCGTTCTGCGCGAAGAGATGCCCGAAGTGCTGCTGTTTGTGTCGCTGCTGGTTTACATTTTCATTTTTGAAAAAGAATGGCCGCTGAGCACGGCTGCGCTGGGGTGTGTCACGCTGGGCTTGTCTAAATGTAAAAAGTGGTATTACTACCTGATCGTTGCAGTACTTGCATTCGGGATGTATTTTCTGTTTGTCAATGTTCTGCACATCCGGCTTCACTCGATTCTTTTCGGGTCCTGACAGGAGGGAAACAGAATGACAATGCAAATGATGGGCGAAGTCCTGCGCAATGTGTTTTCTCTCCAGAATCTTATTTTCATCAACATCGGTATGTTCATCGGCATCATCTTCGGTGCCGTGCCGGGCATGAACGGAAACTTGGCTATTACCGTGTTTTTGCCGTTTACCTTCCAGATGGACAGTGTGCCCGCACTGCTGATGCTGGCTTCCATCTATTTCGGGTCGATGTTCGGCGGCTCGATCAGTGCGATCCTGATCAACACGCCGGGCACAGGTGCTGCCACCTGTACTCTGCTGGATGGCTATCCCCTGTGTCAGAAAGGGCAGCCCCACCGTGCACTGGATACAGCACTGGTGGCCTCGACTTTCGGCGGTCTGGTCAGCGCATTTTGTCTGCTGCTGTTTGCGCCGCAGCTGGGCAAGCTTGCTCTCCACTTCGGCTCTCCGGAGTACTTCATTCTGGCTCTGTTCGGCCTGTCGGTCATTGCATCCGTCAGCGGCGACAACCCGATCAAGGGTATTGTAGCGGCAGCACTTGGTGTTCTGATTGGCACCATCGGCATCGACAGTGTCAGCGGTGTGCCGCGCTTTACCTTTGGCAACATCATGCTCTACAACGGCCTGAAAATGATGGCCTGTATGCTGGGCTTGCTTGCAGTTCTGCAGATGGCAGAACGTGTCAAGAACGGTGCACTTGGGAAAACCGGCAAGAGTGCAGCAGAACTGAAAAGGGCCGCAGCGGATGACAAGTTCACGATGGCAGATTTCAAACGCTGCCTTGGCACGATGACGATGGGTTCTCTGCTGGGTGCCCTGATCGGTGCGATTCCCGGTACGGGCGGTGGCATCGCGAGTTACCTGACCTATAACACCGCGAAAAACAATGCAAAGCCCGGCGACCAATTCGGCAAGGGCGAAGTGAAGGGTATTGCCGCTCCGGAATCCGCAAACAATGGTGCCTCTGCAGCATCGCTGATCCCTATGCTGACATTGGGCATTCCCGGTTCAGCTGTAGCCGCCACCCTGATGGGGGCGTTCCAGATGCACGGACTCTCTTCCGGCCCGAAGCTGTTTGAGGACCATCCCATTGCGGTCTACACCATTCTGGTAGGCTGTGTTCTTTCCCAGATCTTCATGCTGTTGCAGGGCAAATACCTGATGGGCCTCTTCGTTAAGATCACCCATGTGCCGTACCGTCTGCTGACCAGCTGCCTGCTGGTGATTGCCTGTGCGGGTGCTTACGCCATTGCAAACCGCTCGTTTGACGTTAAGGTAATGATTGCGGCCGGCTTTGTGGGCTATATCCTTCAGTTCTTTGATCTTCCACGCATCCCGATGGTTTTGGGTCTGATCCTTGGCCCGACGGCAGAATTCTACCTGCGCAATGCGCTGACCATCGGAAACGGCAGCTGGACGATCTTCATCAAGCGGCCGATCTGTGTGGTGTTCATTGTCTTGTTAGTTCTGCTGCTCGTTATGCTGGACAAGGGCAACAAAAAGGAAAAAGCACAACAGGTCGAAGCTGCAAAACAGTCCAAGACCGTACAAAAATAATCGTTTTAGAATCCTTTGACATCTCCCAGCAAGCTTTTTCATACAGAACCCAAAGCCTTCCATTTTCTGCGGGAGGCTTTGGGTTCTTTTTATTGGAAAAACCGATGGATGCGATCGGAATATTTTTGTGCAATTTTCATAGTTTTCTAAATAGAGTTTTGGTGGTACAATATAGGTGGATTTCTATCAAATTGTTTCAGGAGGAGCCACATGGCGGAAAAAAGCATCGAATTGGACAGTGTGGAGATCGCGGCGGCTGTTTTTGGCAACTGCGACCGCAACATCCGATTGTTGGAAAAGGAATTCTCGGTCACGGCTGTCTGCCGCGGGACGGAGCTGCGTCTCTCTGGCGAGGCGGCCAATGTCGCGGCAGCGTCCCGCGCCGTGGAGGGAATGTTGCTCCTGATCGAAAATCATACGCCGCTGGAGGATCAGACCGTGCGCTACTGCCTGAGTCTGGCCCACGATGGCGAGGAAAAGCGGGTCCGGGAGCTAACCGAGGACTTTGTGACCGTGACCGTCAAGGGGAGACCCATCCGTCCCAAGACGCTGGGACAGAAAGAATACCTCAACGCCATCCGGAGCAATGCCATCACATTTGGCGTCGGCCCGGCGGGTACCGGTAAGACCTATCTGGCGGTTGCCATGGCAGTCAAGGCATTCAAAGCAAAGGATGTTTCCCGCATCGTCCTGACCCGCCCGGCGGTGGAAGCGGGCGAGAAGCTGGGATTTCTGCCCGGTGACTTGCAGCAGAAGGTAGACCCGTATCTCCGCCCGCTGTACGACGGTCTGTTCGATATGCTGGGGGCCGAGACCTACGAGCGTCTGGTGGAAAAGCAGATCATCGAGGTTGCTCCGCTGGCCTATATGCGCGGCCGGACACTGGACGATTCCTTCATCATTCTGGATGAGGCGCAGAACACGACGCCAGAACAGATGAAGATGTTCCTGACCCGTATGGGCGTTGGCTCCAAGGTCGTCGTGACCGGCGACGTGACCCAGATCGACCTGCCCGACCGGACCCGGAGCGGTCTGGTGGACGCGCTACAGGTCTTGAAGGGCGTCGGCGGGATCGCCCAGTGTTATTTTACGGAGAAAGATGTCGTGCGCCATCGTCTGGTGCAGGAGATCATCAAAGCATACGAAGCAGCCGCTCATCCGGCAAAACGCTGACGGGCCGCTTTTCTTGTGCAAAGCGGGTCCTGTCGTAAAAAAGAAAGGAGAGGGCAGTTATGTCCAATAAAGTTTTGATCACCAATTCCCAGAAAGCAGTCAAGGTGCCGTCCGGCCTCCGGATCCTGATCCGCCGTGCCTGCAACGCCGTGCTGGAATATGAGCACTTTGATGCCCCTGCGGAGATCAGCGTGACCTTCGTGGATAACGCAGCCATTGCTGAGCTGAACAACCAGTACCGCAACAAACCCATGCCCACCGATGTTCTGAGCTTCCCTCTGGGCGAAAACGGCGTCTATGACACCGACGAGAACAACGGCTGCAAGATGCTGGGCGATATCGTCATCAGTATGGAGCGTGCACAGGAGCAGGCAACCCTGTACGGCCATCCGCTGCAGCGGGAAGTCGCTTTCCTGACCGTCCACTCCATGCTTCATCTGCTGGGTTACGACCACGAGAACGGCGGTCTGGAAGCCATGCGGATGCGGGAGAAGGAAGAGGCCGTTCTGACCCAGCTGGGCCTGCCCCGCACCGTCAGCTACACCGAATAAACCGCGATTTGAATTGTTTAGGATATACCGCGCCCTGTGCGCAGGATGATAAGACAGGAGTTCTATTTTGAAAAGTGCAACACCGATGCAGGAGCATTACGATACATCGTCCGTGTTCGTGGCGGTCATTGGCCGCCCGAACGTTGGCAAATCCAGCCTGACCAATCTGCTGGTGGGGGAGAAGGTGGCCATCGTCACCTCCAAGCCCCAGACCACCCGCACCCGGATCACCGGTGTCATCACCCGCGGGCCGCTCCAGTATGTTCTGCTGGATACGCCGGGCGTCCACAAAGCGCACAACAAGCTTGGTAAGCGGATGGACAAGACGGCCAGCGATTCCATCGCCGACGTTGATGTTTCGATGATGCTGTTTGAGCCGTACGGTGCGCTGAATGAGCCGGAGATGATGCTGGTGGACGCTCTGCGTCAGAGCCACGGCCCGGCCATCGCGGTCATCAACAAGACCGACCTCGTCAAAGACCCGGCGGATCTTGAGGCCCGGAAAGCGGAGTTGAAAGCACTGGGCGTGTTCGACGATATCTACACCGTCAGTGTCCGTGCCAACGACCACTGCGAGGAGCTGTTTGATGCCCTGAGCCGGTATGCCGTGGAAGGCCCGCACTACTTTGACGACGACGCCTACACCGATATGCCTGAGAAAGAGCTGGTCGCCGAGGTCATCCGGGAAAAGGCTCTGCTCTATATGCGGGATGAGATCCCCCACGGCATCGCAGTCGTGGTCGAGCGGTTCAAGGAGCGGCCCGGCACCGATCTTGTGGACATCGACGTGAACATCTACTGCGAGCGCGAAAGCCACAAGGGAATGGTGATCGGCAAGGGCGGCGCGATGCTGAAAAAGATTGCCAGTGCCGCCCGCACCGACTGCGAAGAATTTCTGGGCTGCCGGGTCAATCTGCAGTGCTGGGTCAAGGTCAAGGCAGACTGGCGGGACAACGAATTTTTGCTGAACAACTTCGGTTTCAAGCAGAACCCCGCCAAACACTGAGCCGAAGCCCTGCCTGAAATAAAATCGGGCAAGAGGAGAAAGATCACAGATGGACACGATCGTAACCATGGGCCTTGTGCTGAAAGAGACCCGTTATAAAGAGGCAGACCGTATCCTGACCATATTGACGCCGAAGATGGGGATCATCTCGGCTCTGGCAAAGAACAGCCTGCGGATGAAAAGCAAATTGCTCACGGCCTGCGGGCTGCTTTGCTATTCCGAGTTTGTGCTTCTCCCGGGGCGGAATATGTACACGGTACAGGAAGCCTCGGTCGAAAAAATCTTCTACAACATCTCGGCCACGGTCGAGGGAATGGGGCTTGCCATGTACATGGGCGAGATGGCGTCTGCGCTTTCGCCCACCGGCGACGAGGCCGACCGGGAACTGCGCCTTTTGCTGAACTGCCTGTATATGATCAACGAGAACAAAACCGATGTCCGGGTCATCAAGGCAGTGTTTGAGCTGCGGACCATGAGCCAGTGCGGTTTTCTGCCCCAGCTGGTCTATTGCCGCGACTGCGGCGTGTACGACGGGCCGTCGTTCTATCTGGATGTGCAGGAAGGCTATCTGCTCTGCGCCGACTGTGCGCAGAAAGCAGGGAAGAGCTGCAACCTCGATCAGGGGGCGTTGTACGCTCTGCGGCACATCTGTCTGGTGGAAGACAAAAAGATCTTCGCCTTCAAGATCTCGGTCGGCAGTCTGGCAAAACTCGCGGTCGTGGCCGAGCAATATGCCCTGACCCATCTGGACAAACCACTGAAAAGCTATTCGTTTTTGAAATCGGTCCTTCCGTAACAAAAACGGCAAACGATACACCAAAGGAACCTACAAATGGAAACAAGCTATTTAAAAACACTCGAGCTGGATAAGATCATTGCGCGCGCCGCCGAGGGCTGTGTGTGTAAGGAAGCAAAAGAGATGCTGCTCGGGCTGGAACCCCAGTGTGACCCGGATGAAGTCCGGTACGCGCTGGAACAGACCGACGCCATCAACACCCTGCTGATCAAGAACGGCTCTCCGCGGTTCGGTGGCGTCGAAGGCGTCAGCCAGCTGACGGCCCGTGCCGTCAAGGGCGGCGTGCTCTCGATGGGCGAACTGCTGATGGTCGCCGGTGCACTGCGCAATTTTCAGAACCTGAGCAGCTGGTACGGCTCTTCCGACCACGATGTTCTGCCCACCGATGATCTGTTTTACGCACTGGCTCCCCAGCCCGGGCTGGAACAGCAGATCTCCAGTGCGATCCTTGCACCGGACGCCATGGCAGACACCGCGTCCCACACCCTGAACGATCTGCGCAAAAAGATCCGCGCCACCGAAAACAGCATCCGTGACCGTCTGGAAAGCATGGTCCGGAATATGGATACCTCCAAGTATCTGCAGGAGAGCGTCGTCTCGATGCGCAACGGCCGGTATGTTGTTCCGGTCAAGAGCGAATACCGCGGCGAGGTAAGCGGCATCATCCACGATGTGTCCTCCACCGGTGCGACGGTGTTCGTCGAGCCGCAGGCCGTTGTGGAAGCCAACGCCCGCATTCTGCAGTACCGTGCGCAGGAAGCGCAGGAGATCGAGCGGATCCTCGTAGCATTCACCGGGCAGGTTGCCGCCATTGAGCCGCAGTTCCAGTACAGCTATAAGGACATGCTGGAAATTGACGTCCTTCTGGCCAAGGCGCGGCTGGCTCTCGAGATGAAGGCCTTTAAGCCGGCTGTCCGGACGGACAACTCTTTCAGCCTGATCCGCGCCCGGCATCCGCTCATCGACCCCAAGAAGTGTGTCCCGGTGGATATCGCACTGGGCAAAGAATACGATTCGCTCATCATCACCGGCCCCAACACTGGCGGTAAGACCGTCACTCTGAAAACGGCCGGTCTGCTGTGCGCCATGGCGCAGTGCGGCTTCCTCATCCCGGCGGATGAACGGAGCGAGATCTGCGTCTTTGACGAGTTCCTTGTGGACATCGGCGATGAGCAGAGCATTGAGCAGAGCTTGTCTACCTTCTCGGGCCACATGAAAAAGATCACCGGCATTCTTGAGCTGGCTATGCCGCACACACTGGTTCTGTTGGACGAACTGGGTGCCGGCACCGACCCGGCGGAAGGCGCAGCGTTGGCCGTCGCTATCATCGAAGAACTGCGCCGCCGCGGTGTGCTGCTGATGGCCACGACCCATTATGCCGAGTTGAAAGTGTTTGCGCTCGAGACCAAGGGTGTGGTCAACGCAAGCTGCGAGTTTGACCTTGAGACCCTGCGCCCGACCTATAAGTTGAGCGTCGGCGTGCCCGGCAAATCGAACGCTTTTCTTATCAGCGAAAAGCTCGGCATCCCGGAGCGGGTCATTGAAGCCGCCCAGCAGCATCTGTCTGCCGAGGATAAGCGTCTGGATGCGGTGCTCGGCCAGCTGGACGACCTGAAACTGCAGCTGAAAGCCAGCCAAGACGAAGTGGAAGAACTGCGTCACGAGGCGTCCAACCAGCTGGAAGCCGCCCGGAAAAAGCGCGACGAGCTGATCCAGCAGGGCGAAAACGAGCTGGAAGCAGCCCGCGCCAAGGCCCGGACGCTGGCACAGGAAGTGGAAAGCAAGGCTTACGCCCTGACCGACGAGCTGCGCAAGCTCCAGAAGGACGAGAGAATGAGCACCCAGCAGAAAGCCCAGCGTGCCCGCGAGATCGCCAAAAAGGAGTCGGAAAAGCTCTTCGTCGGCACCGAGGTCGTCCACAACCCGATCAAAGAGTTTGTGCCTCTGAAAGAAGTCAAGGTAGGGCAGGAGGTCTGCATCGCCGAACTGAATCAGCTGGCGACCGTTCTGGCCCTGCCGGACAAAAACGGCGATGTGCTGGTGCGTGCCGGCATCATCAAGACCAAAGTGCCCCTCAAGGGTCTGAAACAGCCCGAAAAGCTGGTCAAAGAGGCAAAGCCTCAGACCAAGGCACAGCAGCGGTATTCCCGCCTGACCGGGGACGCCAGCCGGCCCAATGGCCGGGTCGAGCGGGTGCAGCGGTCTGCTAAGATGGAATGCAACCTGCTGGGCTTGACCGTGGACGAGGCTCTGCCGGAGGTGGATTCCTTTATTGACCGCGCGATCCTGAACGGCCAGACCGTGGTTTATCTGATCCACGGCAACGGCACTGGCGCGTTGCGCACCGCCATCCACAAGCATCTGCGCGGCAACCGGATGGTCAAGAGCTTCCGCCTTGGACGTTATGGAGAAGGCGAGAGCGGCGTGACCGTTGTTGAACTGAAATAAGTTACGGGATTTCCCGGGAAACCTGCCTGTCAGCATTTTCGGGCAGGTTTTCGTTTTAAAATGCAGGAAACGCAGGATGGCAAGTCGTGGAAAACATACCGCTCGCCGCCCCCAAAAAGCCAGAAGCAAAAGGCGGGGGAGCGGCGCGTTGAAAAATGGCGTGATCCTTTTGTTCTGTATCCTCTGTATCGGCGTCGGCCTCTGGCTCTGGAAAGCAGCGTTCTCCATCGGAACGGTGCAGACCGGGGAGACCGAGGACTTCCGGCCCGAGGTCGGCGACCCACCTTATCGGGTGGCTGTGGATGCCGGGCATGGCGGGTCTGACCCCGGTGCGCAGGGCGTCGTCAACGAAGCCCAGATGAATGCGCAGACGGCAGAAGCTCTTGTCCACTGGCTGGACGCGGACCCCAATTACATTCCGCTTTCAACGCGGGATAGCTATGATACCACCGCAAAGCCCAGCGAACGAGCGGCGTATGTCAACGCGCTGGCTCCGCAGCTGCTCTTATCCGTCCACGGCAATTCTGCTCCGGAGGGGTCGGACGCATCCGGCTTTGAGTGCTATCCAACCGTGCCGGGCCGAACTTGGCACCGGGAGAGCTACTACTTTGCCGAACGCCTTGCCGAAGGGATGCAGGCCGCCGGAGCACATCTGCGGGGCAAGGGCGGCATCCGGTACATTTATTATGAGGGCGAAAACAAGCGTCTGGTCGAATCCAACCACACCGAAGTGCGGGACGAGCGGAGCTTTACGATCCTCGAGGATGTCAACTGTCCGGCAGTGCTGGCAGAACAGTGCTTTGTGACCAGCGAGGCGGATGTGGCACAGTTCGGTAATGAAGCGGGCTGTCAGCGGGTGGCTCGGATCTATTATGAAGCCATCTGTGCCTATTTCGGGACCCAGCCGCTTCCGGCATAATGGGATATCGTCAACAGATGCTTGATTCCGGGAAATCACCGGATTATAATGAAGCTGCAAGAAGTGAAAGAGAAGAGGGAATCCGTTATGGAACTGTGGGATGCCTATAACAAAAACGAAGAAAAAGTCGGCGTGGATCTGGTGCGCGGGGAAGCGATTCCGAAGGAACTGTACGCTCTGGCCGTTTCAACCGTCGTCCGCCATAAGGATGGAACCTATCTGCTGATGAAGCGGGACGAGAGCAAGGCCATCGCGCCCGGGTTTGAAGAAGTCGGTGCAGGTGGTGCTGTACAGAAAGGGGAAACTCCGCGTCAGGCAGCTTATCGGGAACTGTGGGAGGAGACGGGCATCAAGGCCGCACGGCTTGACCCGATTTTTCATCTGATCTCGGAAGGGACGCAGGGAATCTATTATGGATACCTGTGTCTGACCGATGTTCCAAAAGATTCCATTGTATTGCAGGCGGGCGAGACTTCCGCATATCGCTGGGTCACACAGGAAGAGCTTCTTGCATTCTGCGATTCAGATGCCTGCATCCCGGCGCAGCGAATCTGGCTCGAAGGTTTTCTGGACGAACTCCGGGAGACGATTTGATGCACATCGTTTCGCACAAATCAATCGAGGCGCAGACCCTTCAAAATTTCGGAAGCCGCAGCGCGGAAGAAGAGAGAGAAGGGTCTGATTTTTTGAAACTATAAAATTCGTATAATGCACGTTATATGAAATATAGGGGAGCGAAAAAGCCCTCTTTTCTCCAATTTTTGCCAATAACCGCCACTGGACCTGAATTTGGGTCTCAGCGGCGGTTTTGACACGTTACTGCACTTGCAATTCATTTTGCAGTGTTTTATGTATTTTCATCTGCGCTTTCTGCACACGGCATTTTCAGCGAACGGTTCATCACGACGACTGTATAATCTTCGGTATGGTTCCGCAGCCCGGTGTCTGTGAAACGATTCTTTTTCCAGAACGTTTCGCTTTGCCGATTGCCATCCACATAACCCAGACGGACGGATTGATAGCCTAACTCGGTCAGATATGCGCACAGTTCTGTGACGATTCTGCTGCCGATGCCAGCCCCTTGCAGATCGCGCTCCATCATAAAGAATCCGATGAAACAGCTTTTCTCCGTTGGATAATGGTCGATCAGATCCATCACCGCCACCAGACGCTTGGTTTCATTAAAATAGCCCAGATAATACTTGTCCTGTTCCTGTCCGATTTTCCGCTGCGGCATGGCCTGCAGATCGGCCCGGATGCTTTCCGGCGTCACAAACGGCGGACAATGCTCGTAGAACTGCGGGTTTTTCTCGCAGAGCGCGAAAATTGACGGAATATCGTTCTCTGACAGCCGTCGAACCGTGTAAATGCTTGAAAATTTCGTATAATCCATCTTATTGCTCCGGTTTTCCGGGTGCGTCCGGCTCGCTCAGGGCCGAAACATCCGCCCGGATACCATCGTTGGCGGTGCCTTCAAAAGCCTCCATCGGCTTAGTGAAATCTTCCGTTTCAGCGTCAGTTTCGGGAGGAATGGCCGGATTTTCCCCGCTGCTCTTCCCTGCTTCATGTTCTGTTGTATCCAAGTTCTGTTTTTTCCGCGTGACGGCACCCAGCGGGTTCTGCTCGATGGCGGCACGCACCTGAAATTCCTGCAGGTGCGTATAGATCTGGGTCGTGCCGACGCTGCTGTGGCCCAGCAATTGCTTGAGCGTCAGAATATCCACATTGCCGGTCTGATACATCAGCGTTGCGGCGGTATGGCGCAATTTATGAGTCGAAAACCCCTTCAGCCCGGCCGCTTTCATGGCCCCGGTGATCAATTGCTCGACCCGCCGGTTGCCGATCCGCTCCTTGCGCCGCCGGGTAATGAACACCGCCTTTTCACGGGGGTTCAGCCCCTCCATCGTGTTGCGCTTGTTCAGATAGAGCTGCAAGGCCTCGATGCAGGCATCATTCAGGTAGACCATCCGTTCTTTATGGCCCTTGCCGAACAGCCGGATCTGCCGCTGTTCGAGGTCAATGTCGTCCAGATCCATGCCAACCAGCTCGGCCAGACGCATTCCGCAGTTCAGGAACAGAACCACCATACAGTAATCCCGCTCCGGGAAATCGCTCTGGGTCTGGGTGCTTTCCAAAAGGTCTTTGGATTGCTCCGCCGTCAGATACTTCGGCAAAACCTTGTCCTGTTTGGGCGGGCGGATCGAGGCAGTAGGATTCTGCTCCAGACGGTTGACCTGATTGACCAGATAATCGTAGAAACCGTGGAGACTTGCCAGCCGCCGGGCCGTCGAGGATTTTTTGTTGCCGCATTCCCGACTTAAGAAGTACAGATATTCGTAGATATCCTCTTTGCCCACACTGCCCCAGAAGGCCGTATCCAGCCCCTTGGGGTCGATATCTTTCATCTCAGCATCATCCGGTACCAGCCCGCGGCGGCGTTTCATGAATTTGCTGAAATTCCGCAAGTCGCAGTAATAGTTGAAGGCCGTGTTCGCGCTTTTGCCCGCGATCACTTCCAGATAGCGGACGTATTCGACGATATCCGGCGAGGCATCCTCAAAGGGCTTATGCTTGCCGGGATTCTTTTCATCAAGGTAAATCGACATAAGATCTTCTTCCGTATCCCTTCATCCAAACTTGGGAATATCCACTCAGAGCCGATCGGATTTCAGCGCGTTGATGGCATCCGAAATATAGGCTGCCCCCACCAGCTTCATGCCGGGATAATCGGCGGCGTTCAGGTGGGCCAAGCTGTGTTTGGGGATGACCGCACAGCCAAAGCCGATCCGTTCCGCTTCCCGCAGACGCTGTTCGAGGTTCGGCACACTCCGCACTTCCCCGCCGAGGCCTACTTCGCCGATGGCAATCAACTTATCGCTGACCGGACGATCCAGCAGCGAGGACACCATACTCAGGCAGACGGCCAGATCGCAGGCGGTATCCCGCAGGGCAATGCCGCCGACAATGTTGATATACACATCAAGATTCCCGAAAAAATAGCCTGCCCGCTTTTCGAGGACGGCGATCAGCAGGTTCATGCGGTTGTAGTCGTAGCCGCTGCAGGCGCGGCGGGGTGCCGGGAAATTGGTCTTGGTGGCAAGGGCTTGGATCTCGCTCAGGATGGGGCGGCTGCCTTCCATGGTACAGGCGACACAGTTGCCCGAAACACCAAGCGGACGGCCTTCCAGAAGCATCTGGGAAGGGTTTTCGATTTCTTCCAAGCCTTGGCCCGTCATATCGAACATTCCCAGCTCATTGGTGGAGCCGTAGCGGTTCTTGGCCGCGCGCAGAATGCGGTACGGGAGCATTTTGTCACCCTCAAAATAAAGCACCGTATCCACAATGTGCTCCATAACCTTGGGACCGGCAATGGCACCGTCCTTGTTGACATGGCCCACGATGAACATCGGGATTTCCTGCTTCTTGGCGACGGCCAGCAGCCGGGCCGCACTCTCCTTGACCTGACTGACCGTACCGGACGAAGACGAAATGTCCATGCAGCGCATGGTCTGGATAGAGTCGATGACCACGAGATCGGGCTTTTCCTTCTCGATCAGGCCGCAGATCTCGTCCACATCGTTCTCCGCTGCCAAATAAATGTTTTCCTGCGGGACTTTCAGCCGGGCCGCACGCAGCTTGACCTGACGCACCGATTCCTCACCGGTGATATACAGGACGCTGTGCTGGTTGGAAATGGCACCGCAGAGCTGCAGCAGCATGGTGGATTTGCCGACGCCCGGCTCGCCGCTGAGCAGAACCACGCCGCCCAGCACGATGCCGCCGCCCAAGACCCGGTCCAGTTCCGAAATGCCGGTCAGGATACGGCTCTTTTCTTCGGTGGTACTGATGTCGGCCAGCCGCCGGGCGGTCAGCGAGGTGACGCCCTCCTGCCGGGCCGGAGCAGACGCTTTGCTGCCCGAAAGTCCCGCCTTGGGAGCTTCGGCAACAACGTCCTCGTTCATGGTATTCCAGCTTCCGCAGCTGGGGCAGCGGCCCATCCAGCGGGGACTTGTTTCGCCGCAGTTGGAACAGACGTATACAGTTTTCAGTTTGGGTTCTTTCATCACAGGCTCCTGTCACTTCATGAAGGTTTGTACTTATTATACAGCATCCGCACCGGAACCGCAAGAAATTCTCCCGAATGCAGTTTACTGCGAAACGACCTTACAGGCCAGATACGCCAGCCCTGTCGCTGCGCCGCAAAGCGGCAGAAACGCTGTCGCCGCCACTGCAAACTGCCCTGCCAGCAATCCCGCACCGGCTCTGGGCGGGATACCGCCTTTTCTGCCGAACGAGAATGATTGGATCCGGCTGCTGACCTGCAACGCCGATGCCCCGAACAGGCACAGCCCGCCTGCTGCAATGGCTGCCGGGATACCTGCAGCCCCTGCAAAGAGCAGGAAGGTCTGGGGCGTCATCCCGGCTGTCAGCTGCTCAAAAAGCAGGCCCGACCCGGTCCCATAGAGCATCACAAACAGAAAGATCATCACCGGGCCGAGAGCCGACAGCCCCAGAAAGAACAACACCGCCAACGCCACAAAGATCGTCCCGACCTCCGCGCCAAACAACTGCGGCAGATGCGCCGGATCCGATGCCGAAAAAAGATCCTGCCAACAGGTCAGATAGTAGGACAGCGTGTCCATTTCGGCCCCATCACACAACGCCTGCAGGACCCCTGCCAGAAACGTCCCGAACAAATACGCCCCCGCCAGCAGAATGCAGTCCCGGCTGGCTGGAAAATGCCGTTTCCGCGCTTTTGTGTTAATTTCCAAAGGCTCTGCCGGGATATCCTGCTTCTTTATGAGAGGTATCTCCGCAGGGGCCGGAATTTCCTTGCACGCGATTTCTAAGGTCTCCGGAGCGTGTTCTGCAGAACGTTCCGGCAAAGGAAATGGGGCTGCAGTTGGATTGGATATTTCCTGATAGATCCACATAGAGGAATTCTCTCCTTCCGAATCGGTTTATCCGTCTCTTTGTGCTATATTTAGGATGTTCGACGGCAGTGTTTCTCACTCCAGAGCATTCCGCAGAAGCCGCCCAGACACCCCGCACAGAGGACCATGGCGCAGCGAAGCTCCTGCGCCTGCTCCAGAACGCCATCGTTTCCGAACAGAAGGACTAACAGCAAGCCGGCCATCAGCAATCCCTCGACGGCTCCGCAGACCAGTCCGCGGCTCTTCTGCAAAAAGGCAGAGAGACACCCGCCCGCAAAGGTGCCAAAACAGACCGCCGCCGTGGACAGCGGCCATGCTGCCGCACGGGAAAGTTCCTGCCGTTCCATCCATGCAGCAGAACCGGCCAGACAAAACCCTGTGAGCAGCAGCCCCAACACGAAAGAAACCAGCACCGGCCCCGCCGGGCTGCGGGCAGAAGTTGTTCCAGACATAAAAACGCGCCTCCCTGCACTCACTGTATGCAGAGGGGCGCGTCTTGATTCGGAATATTCTGGGCAGGACTTACTTCTTGGCAGGAGCGTTGTCCATGTTCAGCTTCTCGACAGAGCTGATGGCGTTCTTGGTGAAGCGGATCTTCACACGGTCAGCACCGGTCTCGAGAACAAAGGTGTCCTCCTTGATGGCGACCACGCGGCCAACGATGCCGCCGATGGTGGTGACCTGATCGCCGATCTCCAGAGCTGCACGCATGGCAGCATCCTTCTTCTCCTGCTTCTTCTGGGGACGATAGATCATGAAGTAAAGCAGCACGAGCATCAGAGCCAGCGTAAAGAACAGGCTGATGTAGCTTTCGGTCGTAGTAGTCAGAAGTTGCATTGGGCAAAATCTCCTCTCAAAATTCAGATAAACTTATTATAACCCTATCTTCGACCTCTTGCAAGGCCAAATCTCAAATTCGCGTGTCCAGAAGCTTCACATAGCGGTCATGGAAGGCCGTAAAGGTGCCGGCATCCAGTTCGTCGCGGATCCGCTCCATAAGGTGGTTGTAGAACCACAGGTTGTGCATGACGGCCAGACGCATTCCCAGCAGCTCCTCCGCCTTGAACAGATGGCGGATATAGGCGCGGGAGTAGTTCCGGCAGGCCGGGCAGCCGCAGGTCGGGTCGATGGGCCGCTCGTCCCGCTCGTACTTTGCGTTCTTGATGTTGATGATGCCGCCCCAAGTGTTCAGATGGCCATGACGGGCATTGCGGCTGGGCATCACGCAGTCGAACAGATCCACGCCGCGTGCCACCGCCTCGATGATGTTGCCGGGGGTGCCGACGCCCATCAGATAGCGGATCTTATCTTTCGGCATATAAGGCTCGACCTCGCTGATGATCTCATACATCACTTCGGTCGGCTCACCGACGGCCAGACCGCCGATGGCGTAACCATCCAGATCCATCTCGGCGATCCGCTTCATGTGCTCGACGCGCAGATCGGTAAAGGTGCAGCCCTGATTGATGCCGAACAGCAGCTGATCCGGGTTTGTTGCCAGACCTTCGTGCTTCAGGCGGGCCATCTCTGCCTTGCAGCGGGCCAGCCAACGGGTGGTGCGCTCGCAGCTGGCCTTGGAGTAATCGTGCTGGGCGGGGTTCTCCACACACTCGTCAAAGGCCATGGCGATGGTGGAACCGAGGTTTGCCTGAATCTGCATACTCTCCTCCGGGCCCATAAAGATCCGGTGGCCGTCCAGATGGGAAGCGAACGTTACGCCCTCCTCGGTGATCTTGCGGAGCTTGGCAAGGCTGAACACCTGAAATCCGCCGCTGTCGGTCAGGATAGGGCCGTTCCAGCGGGTGAACTTGTGCAGACCGCCCATTTCCGCTACCAGCTTGTCGCCCGGGCGGAGATGGAGGTGGTAGGTGTTGCAGAGCATCACCTGCGTGCCGATCTCCCGGAGATCCTGTGCGGACAGGCCGCCCTTGATGGCACCGGCGGTTGCCACGTTCTGGAAGGCCGGGGTCTGCACCGTGCCGTGGACGGTCTTGAACTCGCCCCGCCGGGCGTCGTGTTCCTGCTTGAGGAGCTTGTAGGTCGTTAAAGAAGGCATAATCTCGTTTCCTTTCTGCGCACGGAAAACAGCCGTGCAATCCTTATGTCCTTTTTCGTTCCGGAAAAGAACCCCTTGCGGGGCTCTTTCATCTTACTGGAGCATCATTTCGATGTTCAAAATATCAACGGGGTCAAGCAATCCGATTTTCTTTTTGAAGTCAGCCGCATTAAGCCGCAGCCGTTTCTGAATCCGAACAGTCGTAGGCTTCCGTAACCCAGCATTCTGCCAGCGGATAAGTTCATACTCTCCCGCTCTGGGCGGATGGCTGGTCATCTTCAGGCAGGAAATCGGGTATACCGTGTCCTCATCAATCACCAAAACCGGGCGGAGCTTACCACCCGGAATGTCCTCGTACTGGACGTAGGCCAGATAGATCTCCCACTTCCTCACAGGTATGCCTCCCATTCAGAATCTTCATCGGGGTCATACCAGTCAGACGGGAGCTTATCAACGGCCGGAATCTGCTCGAACAACTTACCAGCGCGCGGGACAGGATTCTCTTCAAAATACTTCTTCATGGAAGCCTGCGTGATTTCCCTTTCATTTGCAGCACACGCGTCGCTCCACGGCGTTCCAGCCTTGTGGGTCATACTGACAAGCACACTTCCAGTGTACTTGCCAAACTCACGCATCACATCGGTCAAGGTGTCCAGCTCCTCGGGGGAAAAGACTGTGCTGCTGTAATCATCGCCAGTCTTCGAGATGGGATTCTTTCCGCAAACACTGTATCTGTGATAAATCACAGGCGTCACCGGGCCAAGTTTCCACGCTTCAATTGTATCATCAAAAAGAGGTTTTCCGGTTCTGGCAAGATAACAGCCCTGCGCATAATACAGCAGTTTGTTCAGCTTCAGATTCGTAATTTGATCATCTGTGCTATTATTACAGACATCAATAAAGAAGTCAGCAACATCGTAGACATTTGCCATTTTGTTTCCCTCCTTCTATCTGTATTTTATCAGATTTTTATGCAAGGGTCAATGATTCAACACTGGCATATTTTACAATGATTGATTTTCGAAATATATCGTAGTATCGTCAAAGAATCAGAGTGGCGTCGCCAAAGGAAAAAAATCTGTAATGCTGCTCGACGGCCACGCGATACGCTGCCATCGTCTTTTCGTAGCCATAGAAAGCCGACACCAGCATGATGAGGGTGCTCTCGGGCAGGTGGAAGTTGGTGATCAGGCCGTCGATGCAGTTGAACTTGACGCCCGGATACAGGAAGATGGAAGTGTTGCCGCTGCAGGCCTTGATCTCGCCGTACTTGGCGGCGACCGCTTCCAGCGTGCGGCAGCTGGTGGTGCCGACGGCGATGACGCGGTGCCCGGCAGCTTTAGTATCCCGGATCAGCTGGGCGGTCTCCTCGCTGACCGAGTACCACTCGCTGTGCATCTTGTGGTCGGCGATCTCATCCTCCATCACCGGGCGGAAGGTGCCGAGGCCGACATGCAGGGTCACTTCGGTGATGTTGACGCCCTTGGCGCGGATGGTATCCATCAGTTCCTCGGTGAAGTGCAGGCCGGCCGTCGGTGCGGCGGCACTGCCCAGCTCTTTGGCGTAGACAGTCTGGTACTGGCTCTGATCCTCGAGCTGCTTGGTGATATAGGGCGGCAGAGGCATTTTGCCAAATTCGTCCAGCTTTTCATAAAGCGTCTCGGTGTCATAATAGAATGTAACGTACTTGTTGCCGTCTTCCAGCGTTTCGTCCACCACAGCGGTCAGGGTGCCGTCGCCGAAGCTGACCTTGGTACCGGGCTGCATCCGCTTGCCGGGTTTGGCAAGGCATTCCCACTGGTCGCCCTTGACCTGCCGCAGAAGCAGCAGCTCACAGACGGCACCGGTCGGCTGCTTGATGCCGACAATGCGGGCCGGCAGGACCTTCGAGTTGTTGACCACCAGCAGGTCGCCCGGCTCGAGATAATCCGGCAGATCGTGGAAAATCTTGTGCTCGATGCTGTCATCCTTCCGGTTCAGAACCATCAGGCGTGCCGAGTCGCGGGGGTCCGCAGGCTCCTGTGCGATAAGCTCTTTGGGTAAATCATACCAAAAATCTTTTTTTAACATGGTTTGCATTTGCCTTTCCGATGATTGACACGAACGACGTATCAATGATATCATAGAATCTGTATAAACAATGTCTATTATATTGCATTGTCTCCCGCTTTGCAAGCGGTGCGTGATGTAATTTGGGCTTTTTGAAAGGAAAGGTGCTGGAAATGGAAAAACAGTACAAAGTTGGTATCGTTGGTGCCACTGGCATGGTTGGCCAGCGGTTTGTTACTCTGCTCGAGAATCATCCTTGGTTCAAGCTGACCACGCTGGCCGCTTCGGGCCGGAGTGCCGGCAAGACCTATGAGGATGCCGTCGGCTCCCGCTGGGCGATGACCACCCCGATGCCCGAGAGCGTCAAGAAGATGGTCGTGCTGGATGCTTCCAAGGTGGAAGAAGTCGCCGCTCAGGTCGATTTCATCTTCTGCGCCGTCAATATGCCGAAAGCGGAGATCAAGGCTCTGGAAGAGGCTTACGCCAAGGCCGAGTGCCCCGTGGTCTCCAACAACAGCGCAAACCGCTTTACCCCGGATGTCCCGATGGTCGTGCCCGAGATCAACGCCGACCACATCGAGATCATCCCGGCCCAGCGCAAGCGTCTGGGCACCAAGCGCGGCTTCATCGCCGTCAAGTCCAACTGCAGCCTGCAGAGCTATGTGCCTGCCCTGCACCCCCTGATGAAGGACTTCGGCGTGAACAAGGCACTGGTCTGCACCTATCAGGCCATTTCCGGTGCCGGCAAGACCTTTGACCGGATGCCCGAGATCATCGACAACGTGATCCCCTACATCGGCGGCGAGGAAGAGAAGAGCGAGCGCGAGCCGCTGAAGCTGTGGGGCCACATCGAGGGCAATGAGATTGTCAACGCCGAGAAGCCGACCATCACCGCACAGTGCTTCCGCGTTCCTGTCTCCGACGGCCACACTGCTGCTGTGTTCGTGAGCTTTGATAAAAAGCCCACCAAGGAGCAGATCCTCGAGGCTTGGGCCAACTTCCGCGGCCCTGCACAGGAACTTGACCTGCCCAGTGCTCCCAAGCAGTTCCTCCACTACTTTGAGGAAGCCGACCGTCCGCAGCCCAAGCTGGACCGCAACACGGAGCACGGCATGGCTGTCTGCATCGGCCGCCTGCGCGAGGACACCCTGTTCGATTACAAGTTTGCCTGCATGAGCCACAACACCCTGCGCGGTGCGGCAGGCGGTGCCGTGCTGCTGGCCGAACTGCTGGCCGCCAAGGGCTATTTTGACTGATCTGCGTTTTGAAAAACGCTGCAAAGGAGTTTTTGTATTATGAAGAATCCTGTCTTTACCGGCGCGGGTGTTGCCATCATCACCCCGATGTACGAGGACGGAAGCGTAAACTTTGACGAGCTGGGCCGCATTCTGGAAGATCAGATCGCCCGCGGCACCGATGCCATCGTCATCTGCGGCACCACCGGCGAGTGCGCCACCATGACCGACGAAGAGCAGCTGGCCACCATCAAGTTCACCGTGGATACGGTCAACCACCGTGTTCCGGTCGTTGCCGGTGCCGGTTCCAACGACACCGACCACGGCTGCGCTCTGGCGGCAAAGTCGGCTGCCTGCGGTGCCGATGCTCTGCTGATGGTCACCCCCTACTACAACAAGACCTCGCAGGCCGGCCTGATCGCCCACTTCACTGCTATGGCTGAGGCGGGCGGCATCCCGGTCATCCTGTACAATGTGCCTTCCCGCACCGGTGTCAACATTGCGCCCGAGACTGCGTATGAGCTGAGCAAGCACCCGCTCATCAACGGCATCAAGGAAGCCTCCGGCAACATCTCGCAGGTCGCCAAGATCGCAGCCCTCTGCGGCGATGACCTGAACATTTACTCCGGCAATGACGATCAGGTGGTGCCGCTGCTGTCTCTGGGCGGCAAGGGCGTCATCAGCGTCGTCTCCAACGTCAAGCCGGAGCTGGTCCATGACTGCTGCAAGGCATGGTTCGACGGCGACACCACCAAGGCAAAGGATCTCCAGCTCGAGATCCTGCCGCTGTGCGACGCCATGTTCTGCGAGGTCAACCCGATCCCGGTCAAGTACGCCATGAACGTTCTGGGCTGGAATGCCGGTGAGTGCCGCCTGCCACTGGTGGAGCCCAGCGATGCCCACAAGGAGCAGATCGAGAACGCACTGCGTGCCGAAGGTCTCATCAAGGAATAACGAATCTGCGCGCAAATGCCCGGCGAGGAAGCCCTTCCGGGCATTTGCCGTATCCATAAACAGCGATAGAAGGGGTAAAACAATGACGGATATTATCATTCAGGGAATCGGCGGCCGGATGGGTCATGTTCTGGTAGACATGATCGCACAGCGTGAGGACTGCCGCGTGATCGCAGGCATCGACCTGAAGGACGGCGAAGTGAACGGCATCCCCGTTTACGACAGTCTGGACAAGCTGGAGGGCAAGGGCGATGTCATCATCGACTTCAGTTCCCCCGCTGCCGTTGAAAAGGCTCTGCCCTACTGCGAGGCCCACAAGCTGCCCATCGTGGTCTGCACTACCGGCCTGTCCGAGGAACTGCAGCTCAAGGTTGTGCAGCTCTCCCGCGAGGTGCCGGTCTTCAAGAGTGCCAATATGTCCATGGGCATCAACGTCCTGTCCGAGCTGTGCAAGCGTGCTTCGGCCATTCTGGGCATGAACTACGACGTCGAGATCGTGGAGCAGCATCACCACAACAAGCTGGATGCTCCCAGCGGAACGGCCTTGATGCTGGCCGACGCCATCAACGAAGAGAACAACGGCGAGTACCACTATGTGTACGATCGTTCTTCGGTCCGCCAGAAGCGCGACCCGAAAGAAATCGGCATCAGTTCGGTGCGCGGCGGCAGCATCGTGGGCGACCACGAAGTGCTGTTCTGCGGCCCGGACGAGGTCATCACCCTCAAGCACACCGCGTACTCCCGGAGCATCTTTGCAAATGGTGCCATCAATGCCGCCGTCTATCTGGCCAAGAAGGAGCCGGGTCTGTACAACATGGGAAATATGATCGCCGAGATGTGATCTTCCCCTTTCACACGGAACGCCCCAACGGGCAGAAGGAGTGTTATTATGTACGGTGTATCCAAAATCAACATTGCCCCCAGCCAGATGATGATCAGCGTGCAGGATGTTGCGTTCAAGGGCAACAGTCTGGCACGGTATCTGCAGATCTTTGCCGATACCGGCGTGGTCGTGGATATGATCAGCCAGAGTGCCCCCCATGGCACCAGCATTGATTTCAGCTTTACGGCTGCCAGCAGCGACCTGCCGCTGGTGATGAAGGCTATCTCTGCGGCCAACCTCGACAAGGACGCCAAGGCTTCTCCCCTTATCAGCGTTGGCTACTCCAAGCTGAATCTTTTCGGCGAAGAGATGGTCACCAGCTGCGGTGTGGCCGCCCGCGCCCTGAATGCGCTGGCTATCGCCGGCATCGAAGTTCTGCTCATCACCACCAGCGATCTGGATATTTCCCTGCTGGTCCGTGCCGAGAACGAGGACGCCGCTTACGAAGTGCTGCACAAAGCCTTTGAGCTGTAAGCCGTTGTTGTCTCAAAGTTCAGTCCCGATCTGATTGATATGCACAAAAAGGGCACCGCCTGATTCCCTTTCGGGGAACACTGGCGGTGCCCTTTTGTTATGCAGTTTTATTGAAATCTATTGCTTGGGACAGATCACAGGGTGACCTTGTGGTAGACCTTCTTGCCCTTCTTGATGACGATGCCCTTGGTCAGCTGCTCAGCGGTGTAGCTGGCAGTCGGAGCAGCCACCTTTTCGCCATCGACGAGAACGCCTCCCTGCGTGACCAGACGGCGGGCTTCGCCGTTGGAAGCAGCCAGACCCGCCTTGACCATCAGGGTCAGGATGCCGATGGAGCCATCGGTCAGATCTGCCTCGGTCAGCTGGGTGGTCGGCATATGCTCGGTGTCGGCTGCACCGCTGAACAGGGCACGAGCGGCGTTCTGAGCCTTTTCTGCCTCTTCCTCGCCGTGGACCATCTTGGTCAGCTCGTAGGCAAGGATCTCCTTGGCCTCGTTGAGCCGCTGATCCTTCCAAGTGGCCATCTCGTCGATCTGCTCCAGCGGCAGGAAGGTCAGCATCCGGATACACTTCATCACATCTGCGTCGCCGACGTTGCGCCAGTACTGGTAAAACTCGAAGGGGCTGGTCTTGTTGGGGTCGAGCCAGACGGCATTGCCGGCGGTCTTGCCCATCTTCTTGCCCTGCGAATCGGTCAGCAGGGTGATGGTCATGGCATAGGCATCCTTGCCCAGCTTGCGGCGGATCAGCTCGGTGCCGCCCAGCATATTGCTCCACTGGTCGTCGCCGCCGAACTGCATATTGCAGCCGTAGTGCTGGAACATATAGTAGAAGTCATAGCTCTGCATGATCATGTAGTTGAATTCGAGGAAGGACAGGCCCTTCTCCATCCGCTGCTCATAGCACTTGGCACGGAGCATATTGTTGACCGAGAAGCAGGCACCCACATCCCGCAGCAGCTCGACATAATTCAGATTGAGCAGCCAGTCGGCGTTGTTCAGCATCAGGGCCTTGCCCTCGGAGAAGTCGATGAACTTTTCCATCTGCTTCTTGAAGCAGGCAGCGTTGTGGGCGATGTCCTCTTTGGTCAGCATCTTGCGCATATCGGTGCGGCCGGAGGGGTCGCCGATCATGGTGGTGCCGCCGCCGATCAGGGCAATAGGCTTGTTGCCTGCCATCTGCAGACGCTTCATCAGGGTCAGGGCCATGAAGTGGCCGGCGGTCAGGCTGTCGGCAGTGCAGTCAAAGCCGATGTAGAAGGTGGCTTTGCCGTTGTTGATGAGATCGATGATCTCCTCATCGGTGATCTGGGCCACCAGACCGCGGGCCTTGAGTTCTTCGTAGAGAGTCATAATGGTTTACCTCCATGATTGGGGCAGAGGGTACAAAAACGCCCCCTGCCAAACTGAATTTGGCAGAGGGCGAGAAAATCGCGGTACCACCTCTGTTTGCCGTTTCCTCACAGAAACGGCCTCACGAGTGCGCACCCAGAGTAGGCGGACACTCCTGCGTTTGTAACGCTCGCACGCGGCACAGCTTACTAGAGAGAACGTCTCATTCAGCCTGCGACTCCGGGAGGTATTTCCCCTACTGTTCTGCACACCCCTTGCACCAACCGGGGTCTCTCTGAGCAGAAACTAACAAGGTACTTGTTCCCATCCAAGCCTTTGACGAAAGATAGTCTATCACATTTTCGGGGCGATGTCAACGCCGAAAAGTGCGTTTTTCTTATCCCTGCTGTTCGGCCAGCCCCAGCATCTCCCGGGCATTGGCGCGGGACAGTTCAGTGACATGGTCGCCCGAGATCAGATGCGCCAATGCGTCCACCCGGCCGTTCTGATCCAGCGGATGGATCTCGGTATAGGTACGGTCGTTTGCGATGTTTTTCTGGATCAGTAAATGGCAGTCGGCCATTGCTGCGATCTGCGCCGTGTGGGTAATGCAGAGGATCTGGTGTCCCTTTGCACTTTGGCGCAAGACTTCTCCGATCCGGCTGGCCGCCTTGCCCGAAACGCCGCTGTCAATCTCGTCGTAAATGACGGTCGGCACGGCGTCCTTATCGGCCATGGCGTTTTTGATGGCGAGGGTGATGCGGCTCAGCTCACCGCCCGAGGCGATTTTTGCCAGCGGCTTCGGATCTTCGCCGGGGTTGGTGGAGATGTAAAACTCCACGCTGTCCTGTCCATGGCTGGCCAGCGGCCCGCGGGCATGGCGAAGCGTCATCCGGACGCCCGGCATATTCAGGAAATCCAACGTGCCCGAGATCCGCTTATTCAGCTCTTCAAAAGCTTTCAGGCGGGTCTGGGTCAGGATCTCTGCTTTCTCCCGGGCCAGCGTATAAAGGCGGTGCTTTTCGGCCTGCAGATGGTCTGCCCGCTCCTGCGAGGACTGGATCATCTCCAATTCCTGCCGGGCCTTATCGCCAAAGGCAAGAATATCTTCCACCGTATCGCCGTATTTTCGCTTGAGCTTGTAAATCAAGTCAATACGCTGCTCGATTTCGTCCAGCTCGGCGTCGTTGGAATCGTATTCGTCCAGACGGCCGATCAGATCCGCAGCCACATCCTTAGCGGTATAGTAGAGGTCGAGCAGCTGGCCTGCACTGGCCGAAAGCTCTCCGTCCAGCTGGGCCGCGGTGTCGATGGCGTTGGACGCTTCCCCCAGAAAATCCACGGCACCCGAAGAATCGTCTCCGCCCGAAAGCAGTGCGTAAGCCTGCGCGATCCGATCCCGGATGGTAGAAGCATTGGCCAGCACCTTCCGGCGGCTTTCCAGTGTTTGTTCTTCGCCTGCTTTTAAGTCAGCGTCGTCGATCTCCTGCACCTGATAGCTCAGCAGTTCGATCCGACGCTGCTTCTCGTTTTCATCGGTGATCATGGCATCCAACGCCTTCTTGACCCCGACCAATTCCCGATACACCGCATAATAATCCTGATATACGGCCTCGTTCTGGGCGTAGGCATCCAGAATCTCTTCGTGGTGCGCTGGGTTCAGCAATCCCACCGAGTCGTGCTGGCCGTTGATGTTGATGAGCCCGCCGCACAGATCCCGCAGGACGGCAGCAGTGGCCGGCATCCCATTGATTCGGCAGCTGCTCTTCCCTTCGGCGGTGATCTCGCGGCTCAGCAGCAACGCATCCGACCGCTCATACCCGGCCTTTTCCAGCTTGTCCAGCACGGCGGCAGGCACATCCTCAAAGGCCGCGCGGATGACCGCTTTCGGCGCACCGGTGCGCACCAAGTCCTTGGACGTCCGGTTGCCGAGAATGGCATTGATCGAGTCGATCAGGATCGACTTGCCCGCGCCGGTCTCGCCGGTCAGGACGTTCAAGCCCTTTTCAAAGTGGACGTTGGCCTTCTGGATCACGGCGACATTTTCAATTTGAAGGCTGCTCAGCATAGTTTCACTCCTGCCTTATTTCGGGCTGATATGGCGGGTCAGCTCCGAACAGATGGTCTTGGCGTCCCGCTCCGACCGCGCCACGATCAGGAAGGTATCGTCGCCCGAGAGGGTCCCGACAACATTTTTCCACTTGAGCGCGTCGAAAACCTCGCAGGCAGCGTTTGCCATACCGGAATAGCATTTTACCAGTACAACATGGCCGGCAAAATCCACCCCAAGGACCGACTCATGGAAAATTGTCTCAAACCGGCCCTGAATTTTCGGGTTCGCGCTCTCCGAACGGCTGGACACATAGCGATATCCTTCGCTGGTGGAAGCCTTGACCAGACAAAGTTCCCGGATATCCCGGGAAATGGTCGCCTGCGTGACCGCAAACCCCTCCTTGCGGAGATAATCCAGCAAAACCTCCTGTCGGCTGATCGGGTGCTCCTGCACCAGCCGGAGGATCGTTTGCAGGCGTTCGTTTTTTCCTTTTGCTTCCGTTTGGTTGTTGCGATTCATCTGCGCTCGCCTCCATTCGTTTCCGGGAAATCAGCGTCTGCTGCGGAGTTTCTGGTCAATGGCCTGAAACTGATCCGCCTTGCAGAAGGTGATCAGCTGCACGATCTGATCCGACAGCCGCACCTCAGCCGTAGCACCGGTCTGCAGCGAATAGCCTGCCGCACCGTCACAGCTGATAAACACTTCATCATCTGCTACCTGCCCGACACAGATGTTGATCTTTCGTTCCTGCGCGAAAACCATGGCCGGGCTCGACAGACTGTGGGGGCAGATCGGCGTGACGACGATGCCTTTGGTCTGGGAATCCAGAATCGGGCCGCCGGCTGCCAGCGAATAGGCCGTGGAACCGGTGGGGGTGGCCACGATCACGCCGTCGCCCCGGTAGTGCTCCACCAGTGTATCGTCGCAGTAGATGCTGAAATCAATGGCCTGCTGCAGGCGGCCCTTGGTCACCACCACGTCGTTCAGCGCGTGGCCCTGCCAAGTGTCGTCCCCGAGCACGCGGACGTAAAGCAGCATCCGGTTGTCCAGCGAAAAATCACCTCGTGCCACCGCCGCGAGCTTCGTTTCCATCTCGTCGATCTCGCAGGTCGCAAGGAAACCGCACCGCCCTAAGTTGATGCCGAGGATCGGCTTGTGGTACTTCAGCGAACGGTTTGCCTCATGGAGAATTGTGCCATCGCCGCCAATGGTCAGGATCACGTCCGTCTGCTGCAGGCAGTCGTCCAGCGGGAGATACTGCACGCCCATGGCGGTGCATTCGTTCTGCAGGGTGTCCTGCATGAGGACCTGTGCGCCGTGGGTCAGCAAAATCTGCGCGGCCCGCAGTGCGATGCTATTTGCCTGCGGCTTGCCGGGGTTCGGAGAGATATAAACCGTCATCGTCCTCGCTCCTTCTGCTGCGTTTTATTTGTCCAGCGACGCATGGCTGGCTGCAACGACCTGTTCGGCCACCGCATCGTCCAGAACGGCCGGGGCATCGCTCTTCTGCACGAACATCAGATACTCAATGTTGCCCTCCGGCCCTTTGACCGGGCTGAAATCTAGACCGCGGACGACGAATCCGTTCGCCGCCGCATAGCCCATGGCGTTGTGCAGGACTTCGCGGTGGGTTGCCGGATCGCGGACGACACCGTTTTTGCCCACCTTCTCCCGGCCGGCCTCAAACTGCGGCTTGACCAGACAGACGCCCATAGCATCCGGCGTGGTGATGGCCTGCGCCACCGGGAAAATGTGATGCAGCGAGATGAACGACACGTCTACGCTGAAAAATTCCACCGGCTCTTCCAGCTGGTCGAGGGTCACATTGCGGATGTTGGTGCGCTCCATGTTGATGACCCGGGGATCGGTGCGCAGGCTCCATGCCAGCTGGCCGTAACCCACGTCCACCGCATAGACCTTGACGGCCCCGTTCTGGAGCATACAATCGGTGAAACCGCCGGTCGATGCACCGATGTCCATGCAGACCTTGCCCTTCGGCGTCAGCGGGAAGCACTGCATCGCCTTTTCCAGCTTGAGTCCGCCGCGGCTGACGTAGCCGATGTCATGGCCGCGCACTTCCACCACGGCATCCTCTTTGATCATCTCACCGGCCTTGTCCACCTTCTGGTTGTTGACAAAGACCACGCCGGACATGATCATCGCTTTTGCCCGCTCCCGGCTCTGGATCAGGCCATGCTGAACCAGATATTGATCCAATCGAATTTTCAAAGCGTTGCTTCTCCTTTCGCCACTGCATTCCGGATATCCTGTGCCAAGTGTTCCTTGTCCAGACCGGTGACCTGCTTGATCTGCGGCACGGTCGCATGGGGCAGGCAGACGTTTTCCACGGCGCGGTGGAGGTAAGTTCCCTTCCAACCGGCTTTCCGGAGCGCAGCTTCCAGATGCTCTCCGATGCCGCCGCAGGCCACGCACTCTTCGGCCATCAAAACGACCGGATAGCGCGAGATTTCATTTATTAATTCTTCTGTAAAGGGGAATATCTTTACAAGCTTGCAGACGTCGCACGGGATACCTTCTTCGCCCAGCTGCATCGCTGCGCGCAGAACATCCTCCACTTCGTCGTCATAACTGACCATCACAGCCTTTGCGCCCGGTGCTGTATAGAGGTGGTCGAACTCCTTGCCCGAACAGCCGTACTGCGCCAGAAAATCCGTCTCGCCGCCGCGGGGATACCGGATGGCACGCGGGCCTTTCCGGTCGTCCTTCAGCAGCTCCGGCAGCCAGTATTTCAGCTCGGCATAGTTCGAGGGCGAATAGATCGGCATCCCGACCTGACTGAGGAAAGCCGGGTCATAAATGCCCTGATGGGTCTCGCCGTCGGCCGGAACAAAGCCGGCGCGGTCGATGGCAAAGACTACGTTCTCCTTGAGCAGGTTCACATCATGGATGATCTGATCGTAAGAACGCTGCAGGAAGGTCGAGTAGATGCAGACCACAGGCAGCATTCCCTGACTGGCCAGACCTGCCGCGAAAGTGACCGCGTGCTGCTCGGCCATGCCGACGTCAAAGAAACGGTCTTTGTGGCTGTGGTAGAAGAACTGCAGGCCGGTGCCGTATTTCATGGCGGCGGTGATGGCGCAGATCTTCTTGTTGGCGGTTCCCTCTTTGTTCAGGACATTGCCGAACACCGTGGAGAAAGACTCCTTGGGAGCCACTTCCGGGTCGGGCAGGCCCTGCAGATCAAACTGGTCGAACTTGGAAACGCCGTGATAGTTGCCGGGGTTGTTCTCGGCCGGCTGGTAGCCCTTGCCCTTGGTGGTGACGATGTGCAGGAAATGCGGGCCGGGCTGGTTACGGATGTTGCGCAGCGTGCGTTCCAATTCCGGTTCGTTGTGGCCGTCCACCGGGCCATAGTAATAAAAGCCCATATCCTCGAACATGGTCGAATGATACATCGCGCGGCGGATCAGCTTCTTCCCGCTGCCGATAGCCGTCTTCAGCGGAGGGCCGACCACGGGGACACTGTCCAAGAACGTGCGGACATTCTCCTTGGCATCAAGATAAGTATTGGTAGTGCGCAGGTGGTTGAGATACCGTGCCAGCGCACCCACGTTTTTGGAGATGGACATCTTATTGTCGTTCAGAATGACCAGCAGATTGTCCAGTCCGCCGATGTTGTTCATGCCCTCGTAGACCATGCCGCCGGTAAAGGCACCGTCGCCGATGATGGCAACCACCTCACCCGGCTCCCCGCGCAGCTTTTTGGCCCACGCAATGCCGATAGCCAGCGAGAGAGCGGTGTTGCCGTGGCCCGCAATAAAGGCATCGTGTTTGCTCTCATTGGGGTTCGGGAAACCCGAAATTCCGTCGATCTGGCGCAGTTTCGCAAAGCCCTCTTTGCGGCCGGTCAGCAGTTTGTGGGTGTAGCACTGATGTCCCACATCAAATACGATCTCATCTTTGGGGGTCTCCAGCACCCGATGGAGCGCGACCGTCAGTTCGACCGCACCGAGGTTCGAGGCCAGATGACCGCCTGTTTTGGAAACATTATCCAGCAGAAATTTCCGAATTTCTTCGCAGAGTGCTTCCACCTGTCCGCTGGTCAGCTTTTTCAGATCGCTGGGCTGATGGATCTTATCCAGCAAAGAAGAATTCATAAATCCACATCCTTCTCACAAGTTGTTCTTCCGCAGGCCAATGCTGCCCGCACCGCTTGTCTTACACCAGACTCATGGGATAGAGGAAGCCGACGACCACGCCGACCACAACGCCAGCCACAACCTGAAGCGGTGTATGACCCACCATCTCTTTCAGGTGCAGGTTCTGCAGCAGCGGCGTGTTCTTCTCGCTGACGTCGATCCACTGCTCGATCATCCGGTTCAGAACCTTGGCCTGCTCGCCGGTCTCATACCGGACGCCCATAGCGTCGTGCATGGTGATGATGGCCAGCACGCTGGCAACTGCGAAAATGGGCGAAGCGACACCCTCCTGCCGGGCCGTTGCGATGACCATTGCGCAAACGGTCGCGCTGTGTGCACTGGGCATACCGCCGTCGCCCCACATCCGCTCCAGCTGAAATTTCCCGAGCAGAATGAAATTGATGATCGTCTTGAGCACCTGTGCGGTAAGCCAGCCCAGAAGCGACACGGTCAGGATCTCATTCACCGAGAAAAGTTCTCTGATTAATTGCATGGTTTTATCCACCTTTTATTCTTTCACATTATCCGATTTTCAGTTGCTGCGCACCAGCAGTTTCTGGGCCAGCGTCTCGAGGAAGGCACCCGCATTGCCGAACTCGGCACGCAGGGTGGCGCAGGTCTCATCGTTCAGCTTCTTGGCCAGCTCCATGGCCTCGTCGGTGCCAAACAGCGTGACGAAGGTCGTCTTGCCGTTTTCGCTGTCGCTGCCGATGGGCTTGCCCAGCTGCTCCTGAGAGCCGATGACGTCCAGCACGTCGTCCACGATCTGGAACACCAGACCAATGCCGTAAGCATACGTTTCCAGCTCTTTGCTCTGGGTCTCGGTGGCCTGTGCCGCGGCTGCGCCCATCTGGACGGCGGCGTTGATCAGCGCACCGGTCTTGTGGCGGTGGATCAGCCGCAGCTGCTCCTCGGTCGCGGCCAGAGCCTCGTATTTCAGGTCGAGCTCCTGCCCGTAGACCATGCCGTGGCTGCCGGCTCCGGCTCCCAGAGCCTTGGCTGCACGGACGCAGATCTCCGGCGAAGCGGACGCATTGGCGATCACCTCGAACGCCTCGGTCAGCAGCACATCGCCGGCCAGCATTGCAGTCGCCTCGCCGAATGCCTTATGGCAGGAAGGTTTGCCACGGCGGAGGTCATCGTTGTCCATGCAGGGCAGGTCGTCGTGGATCAGCGAATAGCAGTGCAGCATCTCCACAGCGGCCGCAAACTGCTCGGCGGCTTCGGCGTTGCCATTCAGCATATCGCAGACGGCCAGCACCAGCACGGCGCGGATCCGTTTGCCGCCGCCCAGCAGACTGTACCGGGCTGCACGGCAGACCTCCGATTCCTCGGGCAGGTAGGTTTCACAAGCCGCTTCCAGTGCGCGGTTAACCCGGGCAAGATATTCCTGATACTGCTTTTCGTAATCCATGGGATGTTCCTCCTCACTCTTCCGCTGCGTCCGGTGCCGGCGCACGTTTGGCGTCGATCTCATCCATCTGCAGCGTCGCCTTTTCCAGCGCAGCATGGCAGTAGTCCATCAGGGATGCCGCTTCTGCATACAGCTTGACCGAATCGGTCAGGGTCGTATCCTCCTGCTGCATCTGATCCAGAATCGCATCCAGACGGGACATACCTTCTTCAAAACTTTTGGGTGCTCTCATTGATTTCCTCCACAGCTTCGACGGTGCAGTGCGCGTTCTGCGCTGCCCCTCGAAGAGTAATGGCATCTCCGGCCCGGAGTGCATCGGCCGTGGCGAGGGAGCCTTTTGCGTCCATCACCATGGCGTATCCCCGGGCAAGGACCCGGTAGGGGCTGAGGGAGTCCGCCCGCTGTGCGGCATGGGCCAGCCGGTCGGTGCTTTCCTTCCGTTTCTGCTTTGCCGCCTTTTGCAGGGCGTTTTCCATCTCTTCCAGCCGGGTCTGGCCGTTCTGCAGGGTCCGGCGGGTGGTTTCCCGCGAGAGCTGCGTCCCGACCTCATACAGTTCATTATAGCATAATTCCAGCCGATTGTGGGCTAATCTCTGAATATTTTGTTCAACTTGGCTCAATTTGCGCGAAACCTCGGCCCGGTCCGGCACGGCAAGCTCTGCCGCTGCCGAGGGGGTCGGGGCGCGCTGGTCGGCCACAAAGTCAAGGATCGTAAAGTCGATCTCGTGGCCAATGGCACTGATAAGCGGCGTTTTACAGCGGTAAGCGGCCCGCGCGATGACCTCTGCATTGAACACCCAGAGGTCTTCCCGGCTGCCGCCGCCGCGGGCGACGATGATCTCATCGACTTTGCCGCTTTTGTCCAGACACCGGATGGCTTCGGCGATCTCGCCGGCTGCTTCAAAGCCCTGCACATTGACCGGGCAGAGCAGTAGTTTTACCGCCGGCCAGCGGCGGCTGAGAATGTTCCGGATATCCTGCAACGCCGCACCGGTCTTGCTGGTGACAAGCCCGATGCACTTGGGGCACGTTGGCAGAGGCTTTTTGTGCTCCGGCGCAAACAGGCCTTCTTTGTCCAGCTTTGCTTTCAACTGCTCAAAGGCCATCTGCAGGGTGCCGATGCCGTCCGGGAACATATCGTTGACGTAGACCTGAAACGCACCGTCCCGTTCGTACAACGTTGCACGGCAGCGGACGATGACCTTCATTCCCTCTTCCGGGCGAAAGCCGAGCCGCCGCGCATCGGAACGGAACATCACCGCTTTCACGCTGCTGGCTTCGTCCCGCAGAGAAAAGTAGCAGTGCCCGCTCCGGGCGTTCTGTACAAAGTTGGCGATCTCGCCCCGGAGCGCAATGTCGAACAGCAGGTCGTTTGCGTCCAGCAGGGTTTTGACATACTGGTTGAGGGCCGAGACCGAAATCACTTCAGCCATAAGCCCGCCTCCCGCGCCGCCAGAATCGAAACGCCAATGGCGTTGTCACTGGAATACTGCCCGGGCACGAAATACACCTGCGGGAGCCGCTGCTGCACCCAAGTGCGGATGATATCACTGCTCATCACGCCGCCGGCGCAGACCACCGGCAGGCCGGGGTATTCCTTCTGAGCGGCCTTGGTCATCTTGACGACCGTATCGGCCACGCAGAGCAGGCAGTATTTGCAGACGTAGGCCGGCGATTTTCCGGCGGAAAGCAGGGCATTGCACTGATTTTCCAGCCCGGACAGGCTGCAGATCATCCCTTTGACGCTGGATTTCGGTTTAACGGGTTCCTCGCACTCCGCGGCAAGGCGGGAGACTTCGACACCCGCCGGGAAACCAAAGCCCAGCTTCACGCCCACCCGGTCCACTGCCTGTCCTGCATAGAGGTCGGAACTGGTGCCCAGCGTCTCAATATGCTTGACCTGATCGCAGAGAAGCAGGTCGGTAGTACCGCCCGAAATGTGGAAGAGCAGCGCCTTCTTCCGGAAGAGTTCTTCTCCTTTGGCGGCAAACAATGCCGCCGCTGCGTGCCCCTGCTGATGGGTCGTGCAGATCAGCGGAATGCTGCGGGCCAGCGAGAACGCCTTTGCCGCGCTGACACCTGCCAGAAAACAGGGCATATAACTTCCCTCCACCGGGCGGGGCTTTTGGGATACACCGACGGCTGCGATCTGCGTCAGATCAAACTCATTTCCCAGCTCGTCCAGCATCTCCGGCAGAGCTACCGTATGGTGGAAGAGTGCGTCGCTCTGGCGCAGGCCCAGCTGCCCTTCCTTGACCGGAAGGAAGCGTTTCTTTGCGCAAACAACCTCTCCGGCTGTATCAAACACGGCCAGAGAGGTTGCGTAATTGCTTGTGTCGATCCCCAGTGTATAGCAGCTCACAGCTTTTCAGACTCCATCGGGTCGGCAGAATCCAGACCCTGCTCCCGTGCCACTGCACCCAGCAGGCCGTTCACGAACTGGTAGTCCTCGTCTGCACCGTATTTCTTGGTCAGCTCCACCGCCTCGTTGATGACGACGCCGGGCTTCTTCTCGTCGCCGTACAGCATCTCGGCCAGAGCCAGACGCAGCACGGTCAGGCTGACGCGGGGCAGACGCTCCATGGTCCAGTTGCGCAGATGACCGCTGATGAGGTCATCTACCTCCGCAGAGTGCTCGTAATAAGCACGCAGCAGACGCTGGCCGAACACATCCACCGGATGCTCTTCGTCATTTTCGTGGTGGTTCGTCAGAGCCTCTTCCAGAGGGATATCCCCAAAGGTGCGGGAAAATTCCAGCAGGAATGCGTTTTCACGAGCTTCACGACGGGGTAAAATGTTTTCCATAATGTTCCTCTCACTTATCATTCAACTTCGGGGGCAGCTTCGGCAGCAAGGCCGGCGATGACCAGATCCACGCGGCTGACGGTCACATTGGTCATGTTCTGCACGGCGGACTTGACGTTCTCCTGAACCTTCTCTGCCACAGCGGGTGCCTTGGCACCGAATGCAAGGACGATGTGCAGGGTGATCTCTGCAGTACCGTCCTTCATGACGACCGAGACCGGAGCCTGAACGTTGGTGCGCTCCAGAAGCTCTTTCACCTTTTTGTTCTGGCTGCCGCAGGACACTTCTGCCACACCCTCGACTTCCAAAGCAGCACAGCGGGCAATCTTACCCAGCACTTCGGTGGAAATCTGCAGACTGCCGCCCTTAAGATCCATATTCTGTAAATCCATTCTATGGCCCTCCATCTGAAACAGGCGCAATGCCCGTTTTGTGTTTGTTTTCCCGTGCAGGATTTTCCTGCATTCAATGTTTGGATTCATTATACCATTTTTTCTGGATTTATACAACTCCCATTTACTTCACTTCGACCACGGTGATATTCTGGGCCGTGACGCTGCTCTTGCTCAGAACGATGTCCCGGATCTGGGCCACCTGTGCGGCGGTGAGCGCATCGCCGGAGGTCATCACGGTCAGGTCAGCCCGGTCTGCCTGCAAAAAGCAGAGACAGTCGGCAAAGCCTTTGGCCTTGACCAGCGTTTCGATCTCAGTCTCGGCGTTGAGGTTCTCGAGGTTTCCGGTCAATTCCTGCGCGTAAGACTTTTTCTCGTCGGCCGAGAGCGACGCGGATTTCAGGGTTTTCTGAATGGTGTCCAGCGCGGCATCGTGGGCCTTTTCCCGCTTGAGCCGGGCTTCCTCAAAAAACTTGGAGCCGGAATCGTTGGACACGCTGACCAGCTGGGCCTCACCGTAATTCTTGTTGGTGCTGGAAACCGCCTCCGCCTCGGTCATCAGCCCGTCCGTGATGGGAACCGATGCTTCCTCGGCGACGCTGGCCGAAACGTTGACGGCTTCGGTCTCCAGTTCTGCGCCGGTGCGGGCATACTGCCAGTTAAGATAGACCGCCACCACCAGCGCAGCGGCCAGTGTCAGAGCGGTGACTTTCCGTGTATTTCGTGCATTGACTCTCATACCAAGCTCCTCCTTCGGGATTCAAAAAAGCGGTTAGCCTTTCCGCTGTTCTACGCAGATCCGGTTCGAGGGCAGATCCAGCAGCGCACTCACCAATTCGGTGATCCGCGCTGCCACCCGGACATCGCCGCCGCCCTCGCACACAATGGCCGCGCCGCAGATCTTCGGCAGATAGACCGTCTGCGCCAGCGCGGACCCATCGTCCAGCAGGACATGGGTCTCCTGACTCTGGGTCTGTCCCGACTGCGTATCCAAGGCATAGACGGTCTCCTCTCCGTTTTCAAGGGTCAGCATCACGACCGTTTTCCCGGCCCCGTCGATCTGCTCAATGAGGTCGGTCAACTGCTGTTCAAGCCGAATCCGATAGGCGGTGTTATCGGCCGTAGTCTCCACCGATGCTGCTGCTTTTGGCTGGGACGGAACCAGTTCCGAAAGCAAGATCAGCACCATCGCAATGCCGCCGAACGCAACAGCCAGCTTCGCCCGGTTTTCCTTGGCGGTAAGGCTCTGAAACAGGGCAAGAACCTTTTCGAGGCCAGTGTTGTTTGTACTTTTTCGTTCCGGCTTCATGGTACCGCCTCCCCGCTCCGAGTCGTCAAGATTGGAGCCGTGCCGAGGGCATTTTCGAGAAAGCTCTGCACCTGTGCTTTTTCTGCTTGAGTGCTCTCCACCGGGAGTTCGGCCCGAACCAAAACGACCTCACCCTCTGCCGAAAGCGTGATGGAAAGCTGGGTTTCCACGCCCGTCTGCGCCGCACACTGCGCGTCAAGCTGCTGTTCCAGTTCGGCTTCCGCCTCTGCGCGGACGGCATCTTCCAATGAACCCATGCTTGCCGCTGGGATCTGCGGCAGGGTGACGACCACCGTTTTCCGCATCTGAGGCAGGGCATTCCAAAACACTAATAGAATATATAGCCCCGCCACCGTTTTTATGCAGCGGCGTGCCCAGCCCCGGTCGGTCAACTGGGCCAGCAGTTCGGCACAGATGCAGGCGATGCAGAACACCGCCGCCGCGCGTTTCAACGCCTGCATTCAGCCACCTCCCACCAGAAACAACAAAACCGTCCCGAATACGGCCAGCCCCCAGAACAGCACCGTCGCCGCTGCCATGCACCGGACGGCTTCGACCAGACAATCCAATAACGCCTGACAGCGGGTCAGGCCCGTCAGCCCGCAGAACAGCCCGCACCCAGCGAGAAACGCCATCTGGATCAGCATTCCCAGATAGAACGGCGCAAATTCGACGGCCAAGAATAGGATCGCCGCCAGCCCCAGCCCGCTCTTGAGCATCTGCACGGCGGAAAAAATCGTCTCCGACGCATCGCTCAAAGTCTGCCCCACGATGGGAACCGTTCCCACCAGAAGTTTCCCCGCCCGGAAGGTCGTGCGGTCCAGCTGCAGGGTTGAAAGACGCTGCAAGCCCAGCAAGGCCGCCAGCAGTTTCCCGGCAAGCGACAGGCCTTGGGTCAAAAGTTTCCCTGCCGATCGGCAGAACAGCGAAAGGCCGGTTTCACTGCTGATGCAGCTGGCCACGCTCAACGCCAGATAGCATTCCAGCAGCGGCGGCAGAAAGGCACAGAGCACTTGCGCCAGCACGCAGAGCAGCACCAGAAAACTGCCGCTGGCCGTACCTCCGGCAGACGTCTCCCCGCCCATGGTCAGCACACCCGCATACACCGGAAGAAAGCCCATCAGGTACCGCTGCCAGCTGTCAATCTTCTCACAAAAGACATCGGCGAAGTCCAGCAGATTTTTCCACACAAGGGTCCCGCAGCCGCCCACGGCCAGCAGTTCCATCAATGTGTGGTCGGTCTGCTCGGCAAGGAAAACTGACAATACTGCCGCCAGCAATAAAAACAGCAAAACCGAGGCATAACCTTCCAGCGAGTTTCTTAAAAGACCTGCCAGCGAGTCCGGGAGAAAGCTGCGCAATACCGTAAAAGGCTCGTCCGCAAATTTCTCCCACGAGACCGGGCTTTGGTCGAGATAAGGCTGCCAGAGAGCTTGTCCCGGCAGGGTGGTCAGCAACAAACTCGTTCTGATCTGATTCATCCTGCTATACTCCATATCCGCTGGCCAATTTCGGCTAAGAGCGGCCACGCTGCTACAAGGATCAGACACCGCCCGGCCAGCCCGACGCACCATGCCAGAGATTCGGCCCCGGCCTCTTCGCAGAGGGCGCGGGTATAGTCGGTAAGAAGAGCAATCCCGGTGCTGCGGAGCAGGCAGGAAAATGCTTCCCCGCCCGCCTGCCGTTCCATCTGATGCAGCCCCACCAGCACGGTACTAAGGGCCGTACCGATCCGCACCAGAAGGACCAACGCCGCACCCAGTGAAATCAGCAGCGCGAAGGTCGGTGCGGTTTTCTGGAACAGCGCATACAGTCCAGCAGCAACCAGTGCAATACCAAAGACCGAAAGCGGCAGGCTCATAGGGAGAACAGGGCTTTGATGGTGACGAACAGGGTGCTGATCTGTTTGACGAGGATCGAAAGGACCACGATCAGCCCCGCCAGCGTCGTCATCATCGCCTGATCTTCCCGTCCGGAGCGGATCAGCAGTTGGTTGAGCACCGCTACAATGATGCCGATGGCCGCGATTTTGAAGATCAGATCAATGTCCATGCGCTGTCCTTCCCTTCCGTTTTATAAAAAGAGGATTGCTGCCGCCAGCCCTGCACCCAGCCCCAGCCGCCGGGAGAGTGTAAACCGCATCTGCGCTGCCTGCCCCGCCTCGGCCCGGAACGCCTCAAACCGCAGAATGTACAACCGCAGCCGTTCGCACTCCTGCACCGCCTCGGTGCGGCCAAGGCCGGAAACGCATTCCCGGAAGCAATCTGCCTCCCGCGCCGAAAACGACTCTGGCGGAGAGAGCTTCTGAAAGCCACCCGCTTCCGCTGGAATCAACCCTTCCCGGCAGAGTGCCCGATACAGCGGGCCAAGCTCCGCCCGGCGGCAGGAAATCTCCTGCTCGAGCCGCCGCAGCAGCTGCAAAGTCTTGTCCAAGTCATCCAGATGCCGCTGTGCCCGGACACAGACGCAATCCCCGCCCAGCCAGCCGCACCCGACCCAGAAACAGGCCCCGGCCACCCGAAGCAGGCTCACAGCAGCTCGACCTTCCGGATCTGCCCGGGCGACAGTCGCCCCTGCAGCAGGACCATCGCCCGTAGCGCATCCTGTTTCCGGAGCGACCGAACCTGCGGGCGGCGGCAGGCTTCTTCCAGCGAAGAGGCGTGTAGCGTCGCCACAAAATCCACCCCGCTGAAAAGCCCCTGTTCCAACGCTGCTACCTCCGGCATCCCGCCCAACTCGTCCAGTAAGATTACCTGCGGCGAGAGCGTTCGCAATGCCATTTGTACAGCACGGTCTTTCGCAACGCCGGAGATCACATCGACGGGCTCAACCTCCGGAAATGCCCGGCAATTCTGCGGCGGGAAGATCTCGCCCCGTTCGTCGATCACGACGGCCAGCCGCCGTTGCCGGGTGAGGTACTGCGCGATGCTGCGGAGCAGGGTCGTCTTGCCGCTGTCCGGTTCACCCACCAGAAGCATCCCGGTGAATGGCCTGTCCAGCAGCTGCCGGAGTTTGTCCGGGAGAACGACCGATTTCTGCCGGAAGATCCGGAGATTCAGCGACCGGAGTTTCTGCAATAAAATCCCCTGTTCCGGATGGTCGAGAAACTGCCCGCCGATCCCGACCCGGCAGCCGCCGGGCAGGGTAACATAACCCGCCGCAATCTCGTTCTGATGGCTGTGGACCGACCCGCCGCAGAGGGTGTAGAAGATTTCTTCCATCTGCAGCTCGTCCAGCCGGAGGGTGCGCAGGGCTTCCGGGAAAATGGCTTTCCCGTCTTCGCCCACAAGCTCCCGCAAAGGTCTTGCGATGCCGTCTACCGTAAAGATCAGGGTTCCACCCACCCGCATCCGGATCTCGTGGACCCGCTCGGCCTGCTCGGTCGGCAGTTCCAGCAAAGGCCGGGCCAACCACGCGGGCAAAGCCTGCACCGCCCGATAATACTCGTCCATCCTCGTCCGTCCTTTCGTTTTCCGTAGGAATCTCTTGCCATTACTCTATGCGGTGCGTTCCACTTTAGAACCTTCCGAACGCAAAAAGCCCGTGCACCGGAGCGGTTTGTCCACTCCCTGCACGGGTTTTTCTCCTATTTGAAGTTGCTTTTAGTCGTGGTCGATCATGGCGAGAAATTCTGCTTCGGTCAGAACCGGAACACCCAATGCCTGCGCCTTGGTCAGCTTGGACCCGGCAGCGGTGCCGGCCACAACATAGGCCGTCTTTTTTGAGACGGAGCCACTGGCCTTGCCGCCGTTCTTGACGATGAGAGCTTCCGCCTCATTCCGGGAAAGCGTTTCCAGTGTGCCAGTGACGACCAGCGTTTTTCCGGCCAATTTGTCGCCTTTCGGCTCGCCCTTCCACTGCATATTCAATCCGGCGTCAGCCAGACGGTGGATAAGGTCGGTCGTGCCATCCTTGGCGAAAAACTCCACGATGCTCTGTGCCATCACGCCGCCAAAGCCGTCGATCTCGCTGATCTGCTCCACGGTGGCTTCCCGGATGGCTTGCAGCGAGCCAAAGTGTTCGGCCAGCAGTGCCGCCGCCTTGTCACCGATGTTCCGGATGCCGAAACCAAAGAGCAGTTTATCCAGATTATTCTGCTTAGAACGCTCGATGGCGTTCAGCAAGTTTGTCGCACTTTTCTCCTTGAATTTGTCCAAAGTCAGCAGGTTTTCCAGCGTCAGATCGTAGAGATCCGCCGCCGAGTGCACCAAGTCCTTCTCCACCAACTGGGTTGCCGCCGCGGTGCCAAGGCCGTCAATGTCCATGGCGTCCCGGGAAGCAAAGTGGATGATGTTGCGGAGCGACTGCGCCGGACACTCGGGGTTGACACACCGGAGCGCGGCTTCGTCCTCGAGATGGACGACCGGTGCCCCGCAGGACGGGCAGACCTCCGGCATCTGGTAGGGCTGGGCGTCCTCGGCGTGCTTCGTTACGCCAATCACTTCCGGGATGATGTCGCCCGCCTTGCGTACTTGAATGGTGTCGCCGATGCAAAGGCCGAACTGCTTGATGAAATCCTCGTTGTGGAGCGTCGCCCGGGCGACCGTGGTGCCTGCGAGAAATACCGGGTCAAAGCAGGCGGTCGGGGTCAGCACACCAGTGCGGCCAACGGCCACCTCGATGCTGCGGAGCACGGTTTCCTTGACCTCGGGCGGGTACTTGAACGCAATGGCCCAGCGCGGGAATTTGTTGGTGGAGCCCATCAGATCCCGCTGCGCGAAATTATTCACCTTGATGACCGCACCATCCATATCGAAATCGAGCTTGGAACGATTCTGCCCGATCTGCTCGATCTCGGCAATGGCGTCCTCAATATTGTGGACGATGTGGTACCGGGGCGAGACCGGCAGGCCAAGACTCTTGAGATAATCCAGACTCTCGGCGTGGGTGGTTAGCTCGTGGCCGCGGATCTGCTGGACGTTGAAAACAAAGATGGACAGGCCGCGGCTCCCGGTGATCTTGGCGTCCTTCTGGCGTAGCGAACCCGCCGCCGCGTTGCGAGGGTTCTTGAACGGTGCGGTCCCCTGCAATTCCTGCTCAGCGCAGAGATGCTGGAACGCCTCATGGGGCATATAAACTTCGCCGCGCACCTCGAGAAATTCCGGCGCATTTTTCAACTTCTTGGGGATGGCACGGATGGCACGGACATTGGCCGTCACATCCTCGCCCACCACGCCGTCGCCGCGGGTCGAGGCGCGGACCAGCTCGCCGTTTTCGTACTCCAAGCTGCAGGAAAGACCATCAATTTTGATCTCCACCACATACTCCGGTTCCACATCCGCTTCGCGTACCCGGCGGTCGAAGTCCCGCAGTTCGTCATACGAAAACGCATCCAGCAGGCTCTCCATTTTGACCGCATGGGTCACTTTGGCAAACCGTCCGCTGGGCGTGCCGCCGACGTGCTGGGTCGGCGAAGTCGGCGTGACAAGCTCCGGGAACTGCGCCTCCAACGCTTTTAGTTCCCGTGTCAGCGCATCGTACTCGTAATCCTCCAATTCCGGCGCATCCTGATCGTAATAGAGCCGGTTGTTTTTTTCGATCACCGCACGGAGCTCTTCCACGCGGCTGCGAGCCTGTTCCAGTTCCAAATACTCCACTCTCCTCTTGTCATGTACTTTATAGTTTACCACGTTTTCGCTGTAAATAAAAGGCTTGACAAGGCCCCGAAGTTGCCTTTGGTTACCCATCCTATACAAAACGTATTGTTGTGTTGGCTGGTTGTGTCGAATTTTGCAGTGAAATCAGTTTCAGCTATACGTTTAGATTGACTTAAAATCAACTTTGGCATATTACAATTTGTTTAAGCACACTTTTATCTGCGGTTCATCGTTTGTTTTTATACACAAAAAGAACCCGTCCCTCACAACTGCAAAGAACGGGTTCCGGAACAATTCAGATGAAATTTTTAGATAGAGATCGTATTTGCCACGTCAATCAAAACAGGGTCGAGCGTCTTGTGCATCTCGAGAGCCTCATCGACGGGGTAATCGACCAGCTTCTCGCCCTTCATGCCGACGATGCGGTTGTACTTGCCCTGTTCGAGCAGGCAGACAGCGTGATAGCCCATAGCAGAAGCGTTCACACGGTCGCGGAGCGTGGGAGAACCGCCGCGCTGGACATGGCCCAGAATGGTGGCACGGGTGTCGATGCCGGTGCGGGCCTGAATCTCGTTGGCGATCTCCTGCGAGTGGCCGATGCCCTCGGCAACGATCACGATGAAGTGCCGCTTGCCGGTGCGCTGGGTCTCGACGATCTTATCGAGGATGTCGTGCTGCATATCGAATTCCTTCTCGGGCAGCAGGACAGCCATTGCACCGGAGGCAATGGCAACGTTCAGAGCGATGTAGCCGGCGTTGCGGCCCATGACCTCGACGACGCTGCAGCGGTCGTGGCTCTGGGTGGTGTCGCGCAGCTTGTCGATCATTTCCAGTGCGGTGTTCATCGCCGTATCGTAGCCGATGGTGTAATCGGTGCAGGCAATATCATTATCAATGGTACCGGGCAGGCCAATCATCGGGATGCCGCGGTGTGCCAGCTCGCGGGCACCACGGTAAGAACCGTCGCCGCCGATGACCACCAGCGCGTCGATGCCCAGCTCACGGCACTTGGCTGCGCCCTTGTCCTGACCTTCCTTGGTCTTGAACTCGAGGCAGCGGGCCGTGTACAGGATGGTACCGCCGGACTGGATGATGTTCGAGACACTGCGCAGATTCATTTCAAAGCATTCACCGTTCAGCAGGCCGTTGTAGCCGCGCTGAATGCCGATCATCCGAAAACCCTTGTGCAAGCCGGTACGGACAACGGCGCGAACTGCTGCGTTCATGCCGGGAGCGTCACCGCCGCTGGTCAGAACGCCGATCGTTTTGATTTGCTTTTCCATACGAGAGATTCCCTCCAATTTGTTTCTTCATTTACCGATCGAAACGGCACCCTCTTCTCCACAGATGCCGTCCCATGCTTTGCTCATAGAGACTTTGACTTGCCTTTAACGATTATACCACAATTAGGTTCGGATGCCAACACTTTATCCGACTCTTATCCGGTTTAAATCGTGTACAGAGATGTCATTTTGTTGCAACATTCTTCTCCCCGACCACTCGTTTCAGTTCTTCCATAAAGAGCGGATGCCCCGACGTGTACAGGCGGCGCGGTGCGGCAAGTTTCTGCTTGACGTCCTCCAGATAAAAGATCACCGGCATATCGCCGTCGAAGATCTCGAGCAGATTGATGACCTTGGCGTACTGCGGGCAATTGCGGGACGGCAGCCGGACGTAGAGCCGCTGGGCGGCATCCCGCATCAGGTTGGGCTTGTTGGCCTGCGGACGCTTCGGGTCGTAGCCCTCAATGGGCGAAATGCTCTCCGCCATCAGCTTGGAAGGTTCTTCCTCCCGCACCGACAGCCGACCCTCAATGACGACGACCGCGTTCTCTTTCAGCGCGTCCCGGAAGGTATCCAACACCCGCGGGAACACGATGACTTCCATCGTACCGGTCAGATCCTCCACGCTGGTAAAGGCCATCATGGTATTGGATTTCGTGGTCATCATCCGGTTTTTGACGATGGCACACACAATGCAGACGTGTGTATTGTCCAGCTTGTGGGCGTCCTCACCGGTCAGATCCTTGATGCTGTGGGACGCGAACTTCGCCGACTGCTCCCGGTAGGCATCCAACGGATGGCCGGACAGGTACAGGCCGCTGACCTCTTTCTCCTGCTGGAGCAGCTCTGTGTGGGTGTATTCCGGGAACGGCTTGATCTCGTAGCTGTCCGCCGCTTCTTCGGCGTTACCGCTTCCCATCGCCATCACCGAGAACAGATCGAGCTGGCCTTCCAGATTGCGGCGGGCGTCGCTCTCTACGCTCTTGATGATGCCGTCCACGGCCTCGACCAAGCTGTGGCGGTTGTAGCCGAAACCATCGAAGGCACCAGCTTTGATGAGGCTTTCGACGGCCCGGCGGTTCATCTCATTGCCGTGCAGCCGCTTGCAGAAATCGTAGAGACTGGTGTAGGGATGTCCTTTTCGCTCTTCCACCACCTGCTCGATCAGGTTGCGGCCCACGCTCTTGATGGCATTCAGGCCGAAACGGATCTGCCGGTCGCCGTCGGCCGTGAAGCCGCCGGTGGAGATGTTGATGTCCGGCGGCAGAACCTTAATGCCAAGGCGGGCGCACTCGCTGGAATATTCGATGACTTTGTCGGTGTTGTCCAGCACGCTGGTCATCAACGCCGCCATGAACTCGCTGGGATAATGGCACTTGAGGTAGGCCGTCTGGAATGCGACGTAGGCGTAGCAGGCCGCATGGCTCTTGTTGAACGCATAGGACGCAAAGCTGACCATTTCATCGTAGATCTCGTTGGCGACCTTTTCCGGAATGCCGTTGGCGACGCAGCCCGGGCACTCGTGGCCGGGTTCGGTGCAGCCGTGAACAAAATGTTCGCGCTCGGCTTCCATGACGGCGTGCTTCTTCTTGCTCATGGCACGGCGGACGTTGTCTGCCTGCCCGAAGGAGAAGCCCGCCAACTCCCGGAAGATCTGCATGACCTGTTCCTGATAGACGATACAGCCGTTGGTGACGTCCAGAATATGGGCCAGCTGGGGCGTCTTGTAGCTGATCTTATCCGGCTCGTGGCGATTGCGCAGGTAGGTCGGGATCGAGTCCATGGGGCCGGGGCGGTACAGGCTGATCAGAGCGATGACGTCTTCTAGGTTCTGCGGCTGCAGGCCCATGAGGACCTGCTTCATGCCCGAGGATTCGAGCTGGAAGACGCCCTCCGTCTCGCCCTGCCCCAGCATTTTGTAGGTTTCCGGGTCGTCATAGTCGAGCTTCTGGATGGAGAAATCCGGGTTCTTCTTCTGGACGGCCACCTCTGCGTCCCGGATAACGGTCAGCGTGCGCAGGCCGAGAAAGTCCATCTTCAGCAGGCCCAGTTCTTCGATCTCGGTCATGTTGAACTGGGTAACCGGCAAACCGTCGTTGGTCGCCAGCGGCAGATAATAATCCGTCGGTTCCGGCGTGATGACGACACCGGCCGCATGGGTGGACGCATGGCGCGGCATACCCTCGACCTTCAAAGCCGTGTCGATCAGCTCGGTCACCTGCGGGTCGGTGTCGTACATCCGTTTCAATTCCGGCGAGACTTCCAACGCCCGTTTCAGGGTCATTTTCAGCTCCATGGGCACCTGCTTTGCCACCACATCCACGCTCTGATAGGGCATTCCCATCACGCGGCCCACGTCCCGGATGGCGTTGCGGGCCGCCATGGTGCCGAAGGTGACGATCTGCGCCACATGGTCGGCTCCGTATTTCCGGTTGACGTAGTCGATGACCTCTTGGCGGCGTTCGTAGCAGAAATCCACGTCGAAATCCGGCATACTGACGCGCTCGGGGTTCAGGAACCGCTCGAAGATCAGGTTGTACCGGATGGGGTCGATGTCGGTGATGCCGACGCAGTAAGCCGCGATGCTGCCCGCGCCGGAGCCACGGCCCGGGCCGACCGGGATGCCCTGACTTTTGGCATAATTGATGTAGTCAAAGACGATGAGATAATAATTGGTATAGCCCATGGTTTTGACCACGCCGATCTCGTATTGCAGGCGGTCTTTGTTGGCCTGCGGCACATCCGGCCCATAGCGGCGTTCAAGGCCCTCCCAGCAGAGTTTCTCGAAATACTCCTGATTGTCCATTCCGCCCGGGGCCTTGTAATACGGGATCTTGGTGTGTCCGAACTCGAAATCAAAATTACACTGGTCTGCGATCTTCTGGGTGTTCGCGCAGGCTTCCGGCACCATCGAGAAGAGATCATACATCTCATCGGTGGTTTTGACGTAAAATTCGTCGGTCTGGAACTCCATCCGGTCGGCGTCCTGAATGGTCTTGCCGGTCTGGATGCACAGCAGGATGCTCTGCATCTTGGAGTCCTCTTTCCGCAGGTAGTGGGAGTCGTTGGTAGCCGCCATGGGGATGCCCGTCTCCCGCGCCAGCTTGATGAGCTGCGGCAGAACGATATTATCCTCTTCAAGGCCGTGGTCCTGCAGCTCGATGTAGTAGTTGCCCTTGCCGAAGAGGTCCTGATACCAGAGTGCAGCGGCTTTTGCCCGCTCGTAGTCACCCGCAAGGATGGCCTGCGGCACCTCACCTGCAAGGCAGGCAGACAGGCAGATCAGACCTTCGTGGTGCTGCTCCAGAAGCTGCTTATCAATCCGGGGCTTGGAGTAAAAGCCCTCCACGAAACCGGCCGACACCATCTTGATAAGGTTCTTGTAGCCGACCTCGTTTTTGCACAACAGGATCAGATGGTTGTTGCCGTCGATCTTGTTGACCTTATCAAACCGCGTCCGGGTCGCCACATAGACTTCACAGCCGATGATGGGCTTGATGCCGGCTTTTTTCGCAGCCTTATAGAACTGGACACAGCCGTACATTACGCCGTGGTCGGTGCAGGCGATGGCCGTCTGGCCGCACTCCTTGACCCGATCCATCAGCTGGTCGATGCGGCAGGCACCGTCCAGCAGGCTGTATTCGGTGTGGATGTGAAGATGGACAAAATCCCGGCCCATGCGGTTGCCCTCGCTGATCTCGCTCAAGATTCGTCCTCCTCTTTCGTTTGTTCTGCTTCCAGCCGCTGGCGCAGAGCGTCGGCCAGAGCTTCCAGTTTTTTCATCCGGTGCGATAAGCCCGATTTGCTCACCGGCGGGTCAAAGCAGGCGCAGAGGGCCGTCAGCGACAGATCCGGATTTTCCATCCGCTTGGCCGCGGCAGTCTGCAATACCTCCGGCAGCGTTTCCAGCGCGTTCTGCCCCGACAGAAAGCGGATGGCTTTCAACGTCTGGGCGTTGGCGTGGGCCGTCTTGCTGAGGTTAGCCGTATCGCAGTTGATCTGGCGGTTGATGTGGTTGCGCACCTGCTTGACTGCTTTCTGCGCACCGATCTGGGCCGCTGCGTCCGCGGCCCCCATAAACGCCAGAATTTTTTCGATGTTCGCGCTGTTTTTGACATAGATCAGGTTCACGCCGTTCCGCCGGGTGCGGTGGGGCGCAAACTCATGCTCGGCCAGCAGAGCCTCGAAATCCTTGGCCAGATTGGTCCGGCTGGTGAGAAATTCGAGGTTGTATTCCTTCTGCGGGTCGGTCATGGTTCCGCTGCACAAAAACGCTGCGCCAATGTAAGCACTGACGCAGGTCTGGCAGCGGATCAATTTGGGGTCGATCTGCAGGCTGGTCTCGGTCCCGGTGGTGCCGAACAACTCGTGCATCCGGGCCACCTGTTCCGGTTCCCGGATGCCGAACTCATACACCACCCCAGTGGGACGGGGCTTTTCGATCACCTCGCCCTGCACACCGCACCGGGCAAACAACTGCTCGGCCAGATGTGCGATCGCCGCCTGCTCGGTCTGGAGCACAAGGCCCCGGGCATCAAAATACTTGGCAAAACAGGCCATGCCGTAGGCCGCCGCACGCACGCAGCAATCTTTCTGCAAACTGCGCTGTGCGATCTCTTCCCGTGCCTGAGATGCAAAACTCATGTTGTTTCCTTTTCTTTTAAATTTACTTGCGGGTCGCATCCCGGTGCTGTACGCCGGGCGTATAGCCCAGTTTTTCGCAGTATTCCGCGATCTTCCGCGCAAAGGTGATGGAACGGTGCTTGCCGCCGGTGCAGCCCACCGCAATGGTCAGCTGGCTCTTGCCCTCCTTGACATAAAGGGGCAGTGCGTATTCGAGAAAGCTCTCATACCGCCGCAGCAATTCCTGCGCCTCAGGGTGACCCATGACGAAATCCACGACCTCCTGATCGAGGCCGGTCTTATGCTTCAGCTCCGGCACATAGAATGGATTGGGCAGGCAGCGCACATCCAACACGAGGTCGGATTCCGGCGGGATGCCGAACTTGAACCCGAAGGACATGATGGTAAGCCGCATCGCCCGCTTTGCGCCGCCATTCTGCAAAAACAGATCGCAGATGCGCTCTTTGTTCTGTGCCGTCGAGAGCAGTGCTGTGTTGATGGTGTAGTTTGCCCGCTCCCGCAGCGGCTCAAGGATCTGCCGCTCTTTCAGGAACGCTTCCCGGGTGGAGATGCCCTCGGCGATGCTGATGGGATGGCGGCGGCGGGTCTCGCTGTACCGACGCATCAGCACGTCGTCGGGCGCATCGAGGAAGAGGATCCCGTACTGCACGCCCTGCTGGTCGAGCTGGTCAAGTGCCTGCTCGATAGCTTCTTTGGAGTGGCAGCCGCGCACATCCATCGACAATGCGACCCGCTTGAGCTGGTTGTCGCCCGCCTTGGAAAATGCCGTAATGCTGGGCAGCAGCCCCGCCGGGATGTTGTCGATGCAGAAAAAGCCGATGTCTTCCAGCGCGTTCATGGCGACGGACTTTCCCGCGCCGGAAAGCCCGCTGACGATCAGAAGATCCATACGATTCCCCTCTTTATACCTTTACGACCCGAATTTCTTTTTCCAGCGCAAAGCCGGTCTTTTCCTTCACGATGGCGCACACCTCGTCGCAGAGGGCCAGCACATCGGCGCAGGTCGCACCGCCGAGGTTGACCACAAAGCCGCAGTGCTTGTCGCTGACCGCGGCCCCGCCGTGGCGGTATCCCCGCAGGCCGCACTGGTCAATGAGGGCCGACGCATACGCGCCGACCGGCCGCTTGAAGGTGCTGCCCGCACTGGGTTTGTCCAAGGGCTGTTTTTCGATCCGCTTGCCCATCAGCTCGTTCATCCGGGCTTTGATGACCTCGGAGTCGCCCTTCTGCAGGCGGAAAACTGCGCTCAGGATGCAGCCGCCGTTCTCCTCAAAAATGCTGTGCCGGTACGACAGATCCAGTTCCGAAGCCTCGGCTTCAACCACTTCGCCCTCGGCATTCAAGTAGGAGACGCTTTCCAGCACATCCTTGACCTCGCCGCCGTAGGCACCGGCGTTCATATAGACGGCCCCGCCCACAGTACCCGGGATGCCATAGGCAAATTCCAGCCCGGTGCAGCTGTGCTGCAGGGCAAAGCGGCACAGGTCGGCCAGCTTCATACCGGCACAGACGGTCAGTCTCTCGCCGTCATCGTTGCTGCGGATGACCGGCTCGGTGCCTGCATCCTCTGCCGACACGTCGATAACCACTCCGCGGAAGCCGGCATCCTCGAACAGGACGTTGCTGCCGTTGCCCAGCAGATAATATTGGACATTTGCTTCTTTGCAAAGCCGGACGGCGGTGCAGAGCTGGTCTTGATCTTTCGGCTGGAGGAAGAGATCCGCCGGGCCGCCGATCTTAAAGGTGCAGTGTGCGCTGAGCGGTTCGTTTTCTTTGTACCGGATGCCCGCTTCGCGCAGCTGTTGTTTGAGTTGTTCCATGTGTTTCCTCTTTTCCAGAGTATTTGGTTCAGTCCAGCGTGTCGTTGAGACCCAGCCGGATCAGCAGCTCCTTGGCTGCGTTGTAGCCCATCTTCTTCTGGCGGTTGTTGATGGCCGCCGTTTCCAACACTACCGCAAGGTTGCGGCCCGGCGAGACCGGGATACTGGTGCTGGGGATGTTGACGCCGAGGATCTCGTAGTATTCGCTCTCGAGACCAGTGCGCTGGTAGTTCTTGGTCGGGTCCCATGCTTCCAACTGGACCACCAGATCCAAGCTCTCGCTGACCTTGACGGCACCCACGCCGAACACACGCGCCACATTGACGATGCCGATGCCGCGCAGCTCGATGAAATGCCGGATGTTCTCGGGGGCGGTGCCCATGATCTGGCGGTTGGAAACTTTGCGCAGTTCCACCGCATCGTCGGCGACCAGACGGTGGCCGCGCTTGACCAGCTCGATGGCCAGCTCACTCTTGCCGATGCCGCTGTCGCCAAGGATCAGGATGCCTTCGCCGTACACCTCTACCAGCACGCCGTGCCGGGTGATACGGGGAGCCAGCTCCAAGTTCAGCACACTGATGAGGCTTCCCATCAGGGTGCAGGTGGTCTCGTTGGAGCGCAGCAGGGCCACCTGATACTTCTCAGCCAATTCCTGCATCTCCGGGAAAGGCTCCAGCTCTTCGCTGCGGCAGACGATCACGGCCGGCGGCTTTTGGCCGAACAGCCGATCCAGAGCCTCGTACCGCTTTTCCGGCGTCAACCCCGACAGAAAGTTCATCTCGGCCAGACCCATGATCTGCAGCCGCAGCCGATCGAAAAAATCATAATATCCCGCCAGAAACAGACCCGGACGGTTGACTTCCGCGATCTCGATCTGGATCTTGTCCTGATCCTGAGGCATATAGACCACTTCCATGCTGACCTTCTCGATCAGCTTGCTGAGAGAAACGGAAAAATTCCCCATCGTTCTTCCTCCTGCAATCTCCGCGCCCTGCCCATCGCCCGGGCAGAACGCTCTGTTTCCTCTTATTATAATAAATCCGGACGGGAAAGGCAACTTCTCCGGTCATCTTTTCCGCTTTTCTCCCATTTCGGCCTTGCATCCGCCCCGGAAGCCCTTATACTATAAGGTAGAAGGTCGGCTTTACATTTTCTTTACTTTACATGGGTTTTACATTCGACTGATTTCGCATTTTACATTCAGGCCCTATACTCATACTCAGGAGAACACCACGTCAAATAAAAGTGAGGAACAATGATATGACGATCTTCAATGTCTTTTCCCTCTTCGGCGGTCTGGCCCTGTTTTTGTTCGGCATGGACATCATGGGCAAGACCCTCGAAAAGCAAGCCGGCGGTCAGCTGCAAAAAATTCTGAGCAAGCTGACCGACAACCCCCTCAAGGGCTTTTTCCTTGGTCTGTGCGTCACGGCCGTGATCCAGAGCTCCAGTGCCACCACCGTCATGGTGGTCGGCTTTGTCAACAGCGGCATCATGGAGCTGCATCAGGCCATCGGCGTCATCATGGGCAGCAACGTCGGTACCACCGTCACCAGCTGGATCTTGGGCCTTTCGGGTCTGCAGGGCGACAGCTTCTGGATCCAGATGCTCAAGCCCACCTCCTTCAGCCCGGTGCTGGCCTTCCTCGGCATCCTCTTGTATATGGGCAAAAGCGAAAAGCGGCAGGGCATCGGCACCATCATGATCGGCTTTGCCGTCCTGATGACCGGCATGACCACCATGTCGCAGGCCGTGGCTCCGCTGCAGGATGAGGCATGGTTCACCAACCTCTTTGTCCGCTTCTCCAACCCGCTTCTCGGCGTTCTGGTGGGTACCATCGTCACCGGTATCATTCAGAGCTCCAGTGCCAGTGTCGGCATCCTGCAGGCTCTCAGCTCCACCGGCGTCATCACCTTCGGCAGTGCGATCCCCATCATCATGGGTCAGAACATCGGCACCTGCGTGACCGCACTGCTCTCCTCGGTGGGTGCCAATAAGAACGCCCGCCGCGCCGCCATGGTGCATCTCTATTTCAACATCATCGGTGCAGCCCTCTTCCTGACCATGTTCTACGGCCTGAACGCAGTGCTTCACTTCACCTTTGTCAATGACACCGTCACGGCATGGGGCATCGCGGTGGTTCACTCGATCTTCAACCTGACCGCAACCGCTGTTCTGCTTCCGTTCGCCAATGTCCTCGAAAAGCTGGCCATCGTCACCATCCCCGACGACGCCCAGAAAGAGAGCTTTGCCCTGCTGGATGAGCGTCTGCTGAACACCCCGGCCATGGCCGTCGAGCGTGCCCGCTCTGCAACGGCAGAGATGGCAGAGCTGGCCCGTACCGGCGTGATCCAAGCCATGAGCCTGACCCACAAGTGGGACGATGCTCTGGCGCAGAAGGTTCGGGAAGAGGAAGAAAAAGTCGATCATTACGAAGATGCCCTCGGCACCTATCTGGTCAAACTGTCCGGCCGCGAGATGAGCCACGCCGACAGCCAGAGCGTCAATACCCTGCTGCACACCATCAGCGATTTTGAGCGGATCAGCGACCATTCCGTGAATCTGCTGGAATCTGCCGAGGAGATGCACACCAAGGATGTCCACTTCTCCAACGACGCCCGCGAGGAGCTGCAGGTGTTGGAGGATGCGGTGCAGGATACCCTGAACCGCACCACCGACGCTTTCCGTAAGGGTGATCTGCACCTTGCCGGAAAGGTCGAACCGCTGGAGCAGGTGGTCGATGAACTGGTGCGTGCCATCAAAGCGCGGCACATCGCCCGTCTGCAGGCAGGCAGCTGCTCCATTGAGTACGGCTTTATTCTGGACGATCTGCTGACCAACTATGAGCGTGTCTGCGACCACTGCAGCAACGTTGCCGTGGCGCAGATCGAGGTGGCGCAGGACAGTTTTGACACCCACGCCTACCTCAACGACCTCAAGAGCGGACACGACTCCAAAGAAAGCGAGCAGTTCCAGCGTCGTCTGGACCGCTACCGCGAACGCTATCTCTTCCCTGACGGGAACACATCTGCGGAGGAACAGAAATGATCTACATTGTTGAAGACGATGACGCCATCCGGGAGTTGGAGCAGTACGCCCTGCAGTCCAACGGCTACGATGTGGCAAGCTTCGGCTCTTCGGAACCCTTCTGGCAGGCCATGCACAACGCGGAACCCGAGCTGGTGATCCTCGATGTGATGCTGCCGGGCGAGGACGGTTTCTCGATCTTGAAAAAGCTGCGCAACACCCCTTCCCTCAAGCGGCTGCCGATCATCATGGTCACCGCCAAATCCAGTGAGCTGGACACCGTGCGCGGGCTGGACTGCGGTGCCGATGATTACATCACCAAGCCTTTCGGCATCATGGAATTTTTAAGCCGGGTGCGGGCGGCCCTCCGCCGTTCGGCACCTGAGGCACGGCCTGACGTCTATTCCTTCCATGAGATCCTGCTGGACAACGCCCGCCACAGCGTGACGGTCAATGGAACCAACGTAGACCTGACCTACAAAGAATACAGCCTGCTCCGGCTGCTGCTGGAGCACACCAACCTTGTCGTGACCCGCGAGACCATCCTGCAGGTGGTGTGGGGCACTGACATCTCGGTGGAAAGCCGGACCGTGGATATGCACATCCGCACCCTACGCAAAAAGCTGGGCGATGCGGGCCGTTACATCTGCACCGTCCGCAAGGTCGGCTATAAACTGGCGGACAGCGAGGAGGAGACCGACGAATGAAACCGCGCAGCATGGAAGAAAAAATCAGCTACCGCCTCTTTCTGATGGGGTTTGTCGGTCTGGTCTGCACCGCTGTGCTCTGCATTTTTGTATTCCATAAAGCGTTTACCGCACAGGCATGGACGGCACTGGAAAATGAGACCAAACTCATCGCCGCCGGGTACAGCCAGATGGACGACCCGCAGGCTCTTTCGGCCTATGTCACCAGCGACCTGCGCCTGACCCTGATCGCCAGCGACGGCAGCGTGCTGTTTGAGTCGGCCACCTCCCAGCAGATGGAAAACCACCTCAGCCGCCCGGAGATCCAGCAGGCCATGCAGAACGGCGTCGGCCAAGACCGCCGCGACTCTCAGACCATGGGGCTTGAGACTTACTATTATGCCATGCTCCTGCCAGACGGATGCATCCTCCGGGTGGCGCAGGACTCCGAGACCGTCTGGGCCATCTACGACGAGACCCTGCCGGCCATCGTACTGAGCTGTCTGCTGATGATGGGGGCTGCTGCGATCATGGCCGGTCTGCTGACCCGGAGCCTTGTTCAGCCCGTTCTGAAAATGGCCGATGATCTCGACCACATTCAGGACAATGTTCCCTACCGGGAGCTGATCCCCTTTGCCGAGAGCATCCACTCCGACCGTCTCCTGCGCGAAAACAATGAGAAAATGCGGCAGGAATTCACGGCCAATGTCAGCCACGAATTGAAGACCCCGCTGACCAGCATCTCTGGCTACGCCGAGCTGATCGAGACGGGCATCGCCAAACCCGAAGATGTGGCATGCTTCGGCCACAAGATCCATGTGGAAGCCACCCGGATGATCCAGCTGGTCAACGACATTCTGCAGCTGTCCCATCTGGACAATGTAAGCGAGACCGGCAACGAGCCGGTCATGGAAACGGTTGATCTGCTGGATGTGGCCAAGGAGTGCGTCGAACGGCAGAAGGTCAACGCCAAGCGGTCGTACATTTCCCTGACCTATCTGGGCGAGAGTGCGCCGGTGCTGGGCAGCCGCAGCCTGCTGGATGAGCTGTGCCAGAACCTCTGCGACAACGCCATCCGATACAACCGCCCGGGCGGAAAGGTCCAGATCATCACCGCCTGCAGCCGGGACGGCCACTGCACCCTGACCGTCAAGGACAATGGCATCGGTATCCCCAAGGAAGCGCAGTCCAGTGTGTTTGAACGCTTCTACCGGGTCGATAAGAGCCGGAGCAAGGCCACCGGCGGCACCGGTCTGGGGCTGGCCATCGTCAAACACATTGCCCGCATCCACAACGCCAAGATCAAGCTGGAAAGCGAAGTGGACGTTGGCACGACCATCACGGTTCTCTTCGAGACGGCCCATTAAAAACGCCAAAATTTCACAGCAGCACGACGTCTGTCCGGATCTCCGGGCAGGCGTTTTTTGTTGTCAGCACCTTGTTTTTGTTCTGCAAGGCCCGCACAGAACCCAGCCGAAGCAGATCAAAGCCCTGCTCCCAGCAGCGGCGCACCGTTTCGGTGCAAGTGGCTTCCCATGCGTCAAGTTCTGCTGGTGTCGGCCTCCGGCCTTCCGGCGGGCACCGGCAGGTCAAGACAACGTGAAACCCCTCACCCTCCGTCTCCACCGACCGTGCAAGCTGGGTCAGCTCCACGGGATCTTTTTCGGTTTCAAACCGGCAGGTTCGTTTGCGGCCCAGCAGAAACAACGCCGCTTCGGTTTCTTCGGCAGTCAGCTCTGTCTCCCCCATTTCCGTCACGAGCAAACGCTCTTCCCGGCTGGAAAGCGCGTCATCTTCCCACGTCAGCACCGGCAGGATGCAGCCGTTCCGGTTCTCATACAGGCGCGGTGCCACAGCGTTGGCTTTGAGCAATTCCAGCAGCGTTTCGGGCAGAAATTCGTCCTCTTCGGCCTGCGCTTCCAGTGCTTTGGCCGGAACATCCAGCAAAAACACACGGGACGCCAGCCGTCTATACGGCCGCTCCTGATACAGCGTCTCACAGGTCCGGACGGTTTGCAGCGTGCTCCCCGGCCCCAGCAGCAGATACTCGCAGAGACGGTAGCTGGCCCTGCGCGGGAGCTTTTCTTCGGCCTGCACCAACGCGGCCTGCGGGGTATCGCCGGATGCAAGGGCGAATTGAATCTTCGCGTCCGTCTCTGACGCATCGGCAGAAGCTTCCGGAAACTGATACAGCAGCCCCGCCGACCAGCCGCTCTGGGTCTGTTCCAGCAGCAAAGCCCGCACCATACTCTTTTCGGTGTTTTCGCCCCGCAGAAAGAGGGCGCACCATCCAAGCACCAGCCCCGCTGCCAACAGCTGGAACCCACCCCGGCGGCTCATGAACTCGCCTCCTGCGGCATTTCCTGCGCCCAGAACGGCTCCGCCAACAGCCGAATCACCCGGGTCAGGAAACCGATACGGAACAGGGCCGCCGCCAGCCAGACCAGCAAAAACAGCGCGTCCATTCGGGAAAAGCCGCCCAGTGTCCACGCCCGCAGCAGTTCCATGCTCGGATAGCTCCCACTACCGAACAAAAGTTCCTGTCCCAGCCGATAGCAGCCCTCCAGTAAAAATGCCCCCATCGGGAGCCAGACTGTGCGCGGCAGGCGGTTTTCCATGGACTTTTCCGCCGCCAGCGGCAGCAGAAAATACTCCGCATACAGGGGCAACATTACCCGGCCCGAACGGGACGGGACGGCTTCCAGAAGATTCTGCCAATGAAACTGCCCGGCAAGCCCAGCAATGCCGATGAACACGCCGGCCACCGCCAGCACCCACAAAATTTTAGCGGCACGAGAGAAGGTTTCCGGCGCAAGGCACCACCCGGCGGCAAACAGCAGCGGCAGAAAACCGATCACGGCCATGGAGGAAAACTGCTCCCAGCAAAGCGTCTGTGTCTCCCGGATGGCGTCCAGAAGTTCCGCCGCAGCCCAGAGCAGCAGTACAGCACGGCAGACTTTGCAAAACAAGGTGTTCCCGTCAAAGAGATCTTTTTCTGTCACCAACACCGACAGCAAAACCATCCCGAACGCCAGCGGCAGGCCCCGGAGCAGAAAGACGCGTGCCGGAACATCACTCCCGGAAGCCGCCATGCACCGGGCAAATACTGCCGCTCCAACGCTCAACCAGAGCACCCTCGAAGAAAATACAGGCCGGGTCATCGTTTCTCACCTCGTTTCTGCCAGATGGTAAAGGGATTTTGCGAGAGAAAATGATAATTGCGCCGAATCACACCGTCCGGCGAGAGCAGCCCATCCGGGAACGCACTTTCAGCCAGATAGGGTACGCCCATGGCCGAAACGCTGGTCAGCGCGAAGAGGACGAACAGCCCGGCCCCCACCAAACCCACCGGCCCAGCCAGCCCTGCGGCCAGCAGCACCACCAGCCGGAGCAACGTCGCCGGTTCGTAGAGGGAGGGTGTAACGAAGATGGCGATGGACGTCACCGAGGCTGTCAGGATCACCGGCGTGCTCATCAACCCGGTGGCAATGGCCGCGTCGCCGACGATGAGGGCCGCTACCAGACTGACGGAGTGGCCCAGCGTCTGGGGCATCCGCAGCCCAGCCTCCCGGATGACCTCGAGGATCAGAATGACCATCAGCATCTCGGCGAAAAGCGGCAGCGGCGTGGCCTGCTCCGCCGCCTCGATCTTAAAAAGCAGCTGGGGCGGGATCAGTTCGGGCAGGTAGACCGCGAGGCAGACAAAGCACCCGGGCAGAAAAATGCTCAGGTAGAACGCCGTATATTTCAGCAGCCGCAGAAACGACGAAAATACCGCCGTAGTGCCGTAATCGTCGAGGCAGTCGAAGTTTTCGCAGAAGAGGGTCGGCAGGATCATCGCCGACGGGCTGCCGTTGACGAGGATGACGAGCTTTCCCTCACAGAGCTTGGCCGCCGCCACCGCCGGGCGTTCGGTGTAGCCGGCCGGCGCAAACAGCCGGAATTTTGCCGGAAAAAGCCACGGCACAAAGTAGCTCGAATCCAGCAGGAGCGCGGGTTTTGCCGCTTTCAGCGTCCGGCGCACCCGCTCCACGATTTTGGGCGGCACTTTTCCCTTGCAGTAGCAGAGTGCGTATTCGGTTTTTGTCTCGCAGTCGGCCTGTGCAACTTCCTGCACGAGCTGTTCCGTCCGGATCAGACGCCGCAGCAAACTCAGGTTGACCCGCAGCAGATCGGTAAAGCCCTCCCGCGAGCCGCGCAGGTTGCCCTCGCCGGAGGGTTCTTCCACCGAGCGGAACTTGAGGCTCTGCACCGAAAAGGCCATTCCCTGCCCGCAGCCATCCAGCAGAAGAACGCACATTCCCGCCGTCAGCCGCTTGATCAGATCGTCAAAGTCCTCCACCGGCGTGCTCTCGGCGGGCAGGTCGGAGTGATGAAACAGCAGCTCGAAGATCTGCTCTCCGCTGGCGATACCGGTCTCCCCGGGCAGCAGGGACGGCGTCTGCCGGTTGGCCGCGTCCAAAAGCAGCTGCCACAGGGATTCAAGGCTCGCCAACCCGTCAAAGAGAAAAATCGTCCCGGCACAGTGGTACAGCTGGATGTCTTTCGCATAAAAATCCGCCGATTGGCCAAACATAGCTTCAAGCGTTTCGCGGTTTTGGGAAAGGCTTTTTGAAAGCTGCATGGAACCGCCCCCTTTGCAAAGCAGTATGACCACGGGGCCCGCCGGTTATGCAGGCGCAGGCCCCGGGAGGAGGAATGTTTTTTGAAGTTTCTGATCTTCCGCACCATTCTCATCTATCTCTGTGTGCTGTTTGCCATGCGTCTGATGGGAAAGCGTCAGCTCGGCGAGCTGCAGCCAGAGGAGCTGGTCTCCACCATCCTCATCTCCAATCTGGCGTCCATCTCCATCGAGTCGGAAGAAGTGCCCATTACAGCCAGCCTGATTCCCCTCTTCCTTATCGCCGCGCTGGAACTGTTAGGGTCGATGCTCAGCTTCCGGAGCCAGAAATTTTTCAACCTGATGTCGGGCCGGCCCAAAACGGTCATTCTGAACGGGCAGATCGACCAGAACGCCCTGCGCTTGCTCCGGCTGACCACCGCCGACCTGATGGAGGCCCTGCGCGGGAAGGACATTTTCGACCCGCGGGATGTCTCCTACGCCATCATCGAGACCAACGGCACCCTCTCGGCGGCCCTCCGCCCCGAGCGGCAGCCCGCGACCCTCGCCGATCTGAGTCTTGCAGCCCGGCAGACACAGGCCACCATCCCTTTTGTGCTGGACGGGCAGATCTTGGAGGACAATCTCCGCGCCTGCGGTAAAGACCGCGCATGGCTGGAACGGACGGCACAAGCCAACACCCTGCTGCCTGAGGAAATTTTGCTCTTAGTCGGCAACGACACCGAAGATTATTTTCTGCTGAAAAAAGAGAGCCGTTCCGCAGGCGGCTCCCGGTGAGAGGGGTGATTTTTCGATGAGGCGGATCTACGCTTGTCTGGTCATGGTCGCAGCTCTGCTGATTGCTGCATTTTACAGCAGCTATCGCGTCCAGAAGTTTGCCGATGACATCTCGGACGACCTCGATACGGCCATGGAAGCCATCCGGGACGAGGACTATACCGCCGCACGGCAGGCCCTCGCCGAAGGTGCCCGGCTCTGCGACGAGATGCGGGAAGGGATGAACCATCTGGTGCGCACTGCCGACTTCACCGAGTTGGAAGCCGCCCTCCGCGCCGCCGACGGTCATCTGGAATGGTCGGCCCCAGAAGAAGCCTTTGGGGAACTGCGCCGCGCTGAGGTACAGATCGAGACGATGGAGTGGCTGGCAAGACGAATCTTATAAGCAAAAGGCATCTGCAAGAATTTCTCGCAGATGCCTTTTGCGCTGTTTTTTGCATTTACTTGGAGCGGTCGCCCATCAGCTTTTTCAGCTCATTGAAAAAGCTTTCCACGTCCGCAAACTGCTGATAGACCGAGGCAAAGCGGACATAGGCTACTTCGTCGATCTTTTTCAGCTCCTGCATGGTCAGTTCACCAATCCGCACGCTGGTCACCTCGCGGTCATACGAGCTCATGAGGGTCTGCTCGATGCTGCTGACGGCGTGTTCCAGTGTCTCGTAGCTGACGGGACGCTTGGCGCAGGCGCGGAGCATGGCGTTGAGCAGCTTCTGCCGGTCAAACGGCTCCCGGGATTCGTCCTTTTTGATGACGATCAGAGGCACCGTCTCCACGATCTCATAGGTCGTAAACCTCATGTGGCAGCGCAGGCACTCCCGACGGCGGCGGATGCGTTCGCCGTCCTCGGTGGGGCGGGAGTCGATCACCTTGGACTCCTCATCCCCGCAATAGGGGCATTTCATAGTTGTTCCTCCTGCATTCGGTCCTCTTTGACCGATCAGTTTGCTTTTTTGACTGCCTTGCGGTTGTTCCAAGCGGTCCACGCCGAGGTGGAAACGCAGAGGGACGTGAACACGCCGCTGATCATACCCATCATCAGCGGGAAAGCAAAGGTGAAGATGCTGTCCAGACCATACAGCTTGGACACGATGCACATCACACCCAGAGCCATCACGGTGGTCACAGTGGTGATGATGGTGCGGCGGGCCGACTGGCAGACCGACTGGTTGACCAGCTCTTCAAACGAGGTCTTTTTGCCCATCAGGGTACGGTTCTCGCGGATACGGTCGTAGACAACGACGGTATCGTTGATGGAGTAGCCCAGAATGGTCAGCATCGCAGCAACAAAGTTGCCGTCCAACGGAGTGCGCAGAGCCACGAAGGTACCGTAGACGATCATCAGGTCGCAGACCAGAGCCAGAATTGCCATCAGGCCGCCGGTCAGACCGCCGATCTTCTTGAAGCGGATCGCAATATAGATCAAAATCAGCAGCAGTGCAAAGACCACGGCCACCAGACTCTTCTGGAGGAACTTGGTACCCATGGCCGCGCTGACGTTCTGCAGCGACAGCTGGGCGAAGTTGTTCTCCGGGTAGGTCTCATTCAGGGAGTCGATCAGGTTCTCCACCTGCTCGGTGGTCACGGTCTCGGTGCCGGGCATCGAGATCTTGAGGGTCTGCTCGCCGGTGGCGACGTTCTCACCGGTCTGGAGGGTCAGATTGCTGTTTTCCAGTGCAGCGGAGGCGGTCTTCTGGACGGCAGCCTGATCGAAGCTGTCCTCATAGCTCAGGGTAATCATGGCACCGCCGGTAAACTCGGTATCCAGCTTGACACCCAGCAGCATCGAGCCGGAGATCACGAGGACCAGCAGGCAGAGCTCGATGCTGAGGAACCGCTTGCGCAGGGACATCAGATCGATGGTGCCAATGCGCTTCTTCTCCTTACCGGGAGCATCCGCACCGTAGAGCCACGGATTGCGCAGGGCGGGGATCGCCGCTGCACCGCGGATCATCACGCGGGTCGCGAAGATGCCGAACACGAAGTTGAGCAGAACACCGGTCAGCAGCGTATAGCCGAAGGCATAGATGGTGCCGGCCGTGGAGGGGCCGAAGGCAAAGAACACAAAGTGCAGTGCCTTGGCAAAGAAGCCGTCCGACGGGCCAAAGGCACCCATCAGAACGATGGCGACGATGACGATGGTCACGTTGCCGTCGATGACGGGGGTCAGGCCGCGGGCAAAGCCGCTCTTGAGGGCACCGTCCAGCGATTTGCCGCTGCGCAGTTCCTCTTTGATGCGCTCGGCCGTGATGACGTTGGCGTCAACGCCCATGCCGATGGCCAGAATGATGCCGGCGATGCCGGGCAGCGTCAGGGTAAAGCTCTCAAACACCGGGAAATAACCGGAGACGAATGCCAGCGTTGCCGCCACCTGACCGGCCAGCGCGATGCAGGCAAGGAAGCCCGGCAGACGGTAGAGCAGGGTCATCAGGACTACGATCAGTGCAAAAGCAATCACACCGGCCAGCACCATTGCACTCAGGCTGTTCTCGCCGAGGCTGGGGCTGATGGTGGAGTAGCTGTCCACCGACAGAGCAAAGGGCAGCGAGCCGGAGTTGATCTGGCGCGCCATCTTGACCACATCTTCCTGCGTGAAGGGATTGGACGCCGAGCTGGTGATGATGGCCGAGCCGTCGGTGATGGCGGCGTTGACCGTCGCAGTGCTCACGTTTTCATCATCCAGCCAGATGCTGATGGTGCCATTCTCGGAATAGAGCTTGGTGGTCGCATCACCAAAGGCCTTTGCGCCCTCGTCGGTAAACTTCAGCGCGACGTAGTATTCCGAGCTGCTGCCGCTCACGGGGCCGTACTGAGCCGACGCGCTCTCCACCATGGAGCCGTCGAGGATCAGCTCACCGTCAGCACTGCTTCCCTCCCGGAAGGTCAGATAGGCGGTGGTACCGATCTCCTGAATGGCGGCTTCCGGGTCGAAGTCGGTCTCACCGGACTGCCACGGGAACTCGAGGATCAGGGCGTCCGAGTTGGTATCGACATACAGCTCGTAGTCGGTGATGTTCAGTGCGACCAGACGGTTTTCGATGACCAGCTGGGCCGCTTCCAGCTGATCGTCGGTGGCGTCATATCCGTCCGACGGGACGAAGGTGACGTTGACGCCGCCCTTGATATCCACGCCGAAGCGGATATCCTGCGCGCCCTTGATGTAGGTTTTGGTCGTGTCGCCGTACTTTGCCGAGACGCCGAAGAATGCCGTAAAGACAAACACTGCGATCAGCAGGACGGTAACGACCAGATGCCATGCTTTACCTTTTGTTTTCATAGAAAATGGGAAACCTCCAAATATAATAAATCTCCTCTGCGCCGTCCAGTCGGCGGTGCAGGGAGATTTTACAGCTTGGGGAGCCTAAAAATCAGGCTTTGTCTGCCAGCAGCTTTTCGACGGCGGCCAGACGGACGCAGACGCAGAGCAGATCCGAAGCAGTCTCCACCTCATCCAGACTCGGATAGGTGGGTGCGATGCGCAGGTGGGAGTCCTCCGGATCCTTGTGGTACGGATAGGCCGAACCTGCGCCGGTCAGGGTCAGGCCGCACTCCTTGCAGAGGGACGCCACACGCTTTGCGCAGCCGGGCATCACATACAGGCTGATGAAGTAGCCGCCCTTGGGGTTGGTCCAGTGGGCGATGTCGCCGCAGGGCGTCAGCTCCTCTTCAAAAGCAGTCTTGACCGCGTCGAAGCACGGGATCAGGCGGCGGCGGTGCTTTGCCATATGTGCCAGCACACCCTCTTTGTTCTTAAGGAAGCGGACATGGCGCAGCTGGTTCATCTTGTCGTAGCTGATGATCATGACCGAGAACCGCTTGCAGATGTACTTGAGCATCTTCTCGCTGCAGGCCAGTGCCGAAACGCCTGCGCCCGGGAAGGTGATCTTGCTGGTGGACGTGAACATAAAGACCCGGTCCTCGGTGCCGTACTTCTTGCTCTCGTTCAGCAGAACAGGGGTCTCGATGATCTCGTCGGTCAGGTGATGGACGATGTAAGCCTCATCCCAGAAGATCTTGAAATCGGGTGCAGCCGTCTTCATCGAAGCGAAACGCTGGATGGTCTCGTCGCTGTACACATAGCCGTCGGGGTTGGAGTACTGGGGCACACACCAGATGCCCTTGATGGTGTCATCCTCGGCCACCAGCTTCTCAACCACGTCCATATCAGGGCCGTCCGGAGTCATGGGAACGCTGATCAGCTCAAAGCCAAACTCCTCGGTGATCGCAAAGTGACGGTCATAGCCGGGCACCGGGCAGAGGAACTTCCGCTTCTCTACCTGCGACCACGGGCAGGGAGACTCGGGGAAACCGAAGCAATAGCCCATGGAGATCAGGTTGTACATGATCTGCAGGCTGGAGTTGCCGCCCACGAACACCTCTTCGGGCTTGACACCCATCACGTCGGCAAACAGCTCCCGGGCCTCGTGCAGACCCTCGAGGTCGCCGTAGTTGCGGGCGTCGGTGCCTGCATCGGTGGTATAATCAGTCATCTGCAGCAGACCCATGGCCAGATCCATCTGGTGGGGGCCGGGCTTGCCGCGGGCCATATTCAGCTTCAGGTTCATGGCCTGAAACTTCTTGTACTCTTCTTCCAGTTTCGCCTTTTCAGCGGTGAGCGCATCGCGATCCATCTCAAAATAATTTGCCATAGAAAAACACACTCCTTTATCGTACTTCCTAGTTACCCACTGTCTCGGTGCTGCCAGCACGGTTCCGGGAGACCCTTGCCAGAGGGACATTTCTCCATCCGGGCCGGACAGTCTGTTCCAGACTTTAATAGTATAACTCAGAATCGCTTCAGAAACAAGATTTAAAAGAAAAAAGCCCCATAAAAGCCGAAACTTTTACAAGGCTTTGTGCTCCTCTGCTGCCGGTCCGCGTGCGGATCAGCTCAGAGCGGTCTGATTTTTATACCGTTTGCGGACAGCACCGTACTCCAGATGCGCCTCACCGTTCTCCACAGTATCCTTGTCGATGGTGACGCGGATGATGGTGGGATCGTTGGGCACATCGTACATGATGGGCATCAGGATGCTTTCCATCACGCTGCGCAGGCCGCGGGCACCGGTCTTTCGCTCGATGGTCTTGCGGGCCACTGCGTGCAGGGCCTCGTCGGTGATCTCCAGCTCCACGTTGTCCATGCTCAGCAGTTCTTTGTACTGCTTGACCAGACTGTTGCGGGGTTCCTTGAGGACACGCACCAGTGCATCCTCGTCCAGATCATCCAGCACCGTGATGACCGGCAGACGGCCGATCAGCTCCGGGATCAGGCCGAACTTGACCAGATCGTGGGGCTCGACCTTCCGCAGCAGAGCCTTCTGCGCATCGCTGGAAGTATCCCGCAGGCTGCTGCCGAAGCCCAGTGCGGACTTGTCGGTGCGACGCTGGATGTACTTGTCCAGACCGTCAAATGCGCCGCCGCAGATGAACAGGATGTTGGTGGTGTCGATCTGAATGAACTCCTGCTGGGGGTGCTTGCGTCCACCCTGCGGCGGAACGTTGCTCACCGTGCCCTCGAGGATCTTCAGCAACGCCTGCTGCACGCCCTCGCCGCCCACATCGCGGGTGATGGAGGGGTTCTCGCTCTTGCGGGTGATCTTGTCGATCTCATCAATATAAATGATGCCGATCTGCGCCTTCTGGACGTCGAAATCCGCTGCCTGCAGCAGCTTGAGCAGGATGTTCTCCACATCCTCGCCCACATAGCCGGCCTCGGTCAGGGTGGTGGCATCCGCGATGGCGAAGGGCACCCCCAGCATCTTGGCCAGCGTCTGGGCCAGCAGGGTCTTGCCGACACCAGAGGGGCCTAGCAGCAGAACATTGGACTTCTGCAGCTCTACGTCTGCACCCTTGCCGCCGCTGAGGATCCGCTTGTAGTGGTTGTACACCGACACCGCCAGCACGCGCTTGGCCTCGTCCTGACCGATGACATACTGATCCAGACCCTCCTTGATCTCCGCAGGGGTCTTGATGTTGACGGAGAGGCTGTCCGCCGGCTGGATGCGGGGGCGTGCTGCACCGCCGCGGCCAGCCGGACGGCCTGCACCGCGCTCCGGCTTGTCCGAGAGCAGGTCATAGCACAGGCCGATGCACTCGCTGCAGATGTTGACGCCCGGGCCAATGATCATCCGCTCCACTTCGTCCTGATGCTTGCCGCAAAAACTGCAAACCAGATCTTTTTCGTTTTTATCTCTGCCGGAATTGTTGTTTGCCATAGCCTTTTATTCCTTATCTGGGTTATGATTCGTTCCGCGAAGCGTTCAGCGGTGAGCAATGACCTCGTCGATCAGGCCGTATGCCTTTGCTTCCTCTGCGGACATAAAGTTGTCGCGCTCGGTGTCGATCTGGATCTTCTCCAGCGGCTGGCCGGTGTACTCACTGAGCATCCGGTTCATCTTTTCGCGGGTGCGGACGAGGTGCTCGGCATGGATCTTGATGTCCGTTGCCTGACCCGACAGGCCGCCGTTCTGCCCGCCGCCGATCAGCGGCTGGTGGATCATGATCTCAGAGTTCGGCAGGGCGAAACGCTTGCCCTTGGTGCCGCTTGCCAGCAGGAATGCGCCCATCGAAGCCGCCATACCCATGCAGATGGTGGAAACATCGCACTTGATATAGTTCATGGTATCGTGGATCGCCATGCCCGCGCTGATGGAACCACCGGGGCTGTTGATATACAGGCTGATGTCCTTATCGGGGTCCTGCCCTTCCAGATACAGCAGCTGCGCCACGACAAGGCTGGCGGAGGTGTCGTTGACATCCTCGCTCAGGACAATGATACGATCGTTCAGCAGACGGGAAAAGATATCATAGGAACGCTCCCCGTGCGCCGACTGCTCGACAACGTAAGGAACAAAACTCATAGGGTTCGCCTCCTGAAAAATAAGATTTCATGGTATTTGCAAAATTGACCGATACGGCAAAAGAACACGGAGCCGTATCGGTCAATTTTTACAACCTTTGCTTACAAAACAGGCGTTTGGCCGCCGGTTTTATAATTTCGACCGCTGACTCAGAACCAGTAATTACTGAGCGTCCTCGGTCTTCTCGGCCTCAGCAGCCTTCTCGGTGACGTTGGCGTGGCTCTTGATGAAGTCGATGGCCTTGTTGATAGCCAGATCCTTCTTCAGATCCTCAACGTTGACCAGCTCACGGACCTTGTCCTCTTCCATCTTGTACTGGTCAGCGATGCGCTTGATCTCAGCGTTGACATCCTCCTCAGATGCCTCGATGTTCTCAGCAGCGGCAACAGCCTCCAGAGCCAGACGGATCTTGACCTGCTTCTCAGCCTGCGGCATGAAGGAAGCACGGAACTGCTCCATGGTCTGGCCCATATACTTCAGGTAGTCCTCGAGGCGCAGGCCCTGCTGCTCCACGCGGAATGCGAAGTCGTTGACCATCTCGTCCATGCGGGTCTCGTACATGGCCTGCGGGATCTCAGCCTCCATGCCGTCAATGACCTGATCGACCAGAGCGTTCTCAACAGCCAGATCATCCTGCTTGTCGAGCTGCTCCTGATTGGACTTGCGGATGGACTCCTTGAAAGCCTCCAGAGTGTCGTACTCGGAGCAATCCTTGGCCAGCTCGTCGTCCAGAGCGGGCAGCTCCTTGTACTTGACCTCGTGCAGCTTGATCTTGAAGACAGCGGGCTTGCCAGCCAGCTCAGCAGCCTGATACTGCTCGGGGAAGGTCACGTTGACGTCGAACTCCTCGCCAGCAGCATGGCCGACGATCTGATCCTCGAAGCCGGGGATGAAGGAGCCGCTGCCCAGAGTCAGGCTGTAGTGCTCAGCCTTGCCGCCCTCGAAAGCGACGCCGTCCACAAAGCCCTCGAAGTCGATATCGACGATATCGCCGTTCTCAGCAGCACCCTCGCGGGTCAGCTCACGGGCGTTGCGCTCCTGCACACGCTTCAGTTCAGCGTCCACAGCGGCCTCATCCACAGTATGGACGGTCTTCTCGACGTTCAGACCATTGTAGCTGCCGATCTTGACTTCGGGCTTGACAGCGACCTTCACGGTCAGGGTGACACCCTCGGTCTCGTCTGCGGAATCGACGGTGACCTCAGGACGGCCGACCGGCTCGACGCCAGCTTCCTTGACAGCGTCCTCGTATGCAGCGGGGAACAGCTCGTTGATGGCGTCGTAGGTGAACACGTCTGCGCCATACATCTTCTCGATCAGAGAACGAGGAGCCTTGCCCTTGCGGAAGCCGGGCACAGAGTACTTCTTGCCCTCCTTCTTAAAGACATCGGCAACTGCGACCTTGAAAGCCTCAGCGTCGATGGAGAACTGGATCTCGGCCATGCTCTTCTCGAGCTTTTCGCACTTAATGAACTTCATTTTGGTTAATCCTCCACTCAAAAATTCTATTGCGCCGGGCATGGATCTGCCGGCGGCAACCGCGCACCGCGTCCTGTGGTGTTTGCGAAATGCGGGGACGCGCGCGCTCAATTGGGTGCAACAATCGCGTCAAAACCTATTATAGCACGCTCTTGATACAATTGCCAGCCCAAATTTTGACTTTTTGTTATTTT
>CAVKZS010000045.1:0-16999 GCA_963660925.1 Eubacterium sp. CAG:38
AAACCATGCTTTTTCCCTTTGATACGTCAATCCCAATACTGATCATTTGAACCTCCTTTGAATTTGAATATGATATTACGGATGTAATGCTTCCATCTGCGCTTATTGAAATTCATTTTGGTTCGTTATGCGAAAGCTTCGTTTCTACCTGCTTAAACGAATTTGTACAATAAGGAGATGGCTGACTGTTTTACGCACGGATGTTTATTCCAAAGAAACGATCGTCAGGCCATTACATCCTTATTGTACATAAAAATAAGCGCAGATGCGAGTGCTCATGAACACTCTTGCATCTACGCTTGTATCATACCAAACAGAAAGGCTCCTGCTTGTCCCAAACGGAACAGGCGGGAGCCTTTTGTGCGTTTCAGATGAATTTTCCTGTTTTGCTCTCCGGGCAGACACGGATGGCGGCAGGCGTTCCGGCGGCAACGATCCGCCCGCCCTCGGAGCCACCGCCCGGCCCCATGTCGATGATGTAATCCGCGTTCCGGATCACATCGAGATCATGCTCGATGACGACGACCGTTGCGCCGTGGGCCAGCAAAGTCTGGAACACGCCCAGCAGAACCTGAACATCCGCCGGATGCAGGCCGATGGTCGGCTCGTCGAACACGAAGAGGGAGTCCGACTGGGCTTTTCCCATCTCGCTGGCCAGCTTGAGCCGCTGGGCTTCACCGCCCGAAAGCCCGGGCGTTTCCTCGCCGAGGGTCAGGTAACCCAGACCCAATTCCTGCAGAACGGAGAGCCGCTGGCGCACCACCGGCCAGTCGGTGCAGGCGTCCAGTGCGGTGCGGACATCCATATCCATCAATTCGGGCAGGGAATAGCTTTGCCCGGCCTTGCTGGTGTACCGGATGGTGTCGGCGGCCTTGGCGTAGCGGGAGCCGCGGCACTCCGGGCAGGAGATTTCGACGTCGGGCAAAAACTGCACGTCCAGACTGATGCTGCCCGTGCCGTCGCAGACCGGGCACCGGAGTTTGCCGGTGTTGTAGGAGAAATCGCCGGCCTTGTACTTGGCAGACTTGGCTGCTTTGGTGGCGGCGAACTTTTTGCGCAGCTCGTCGTGGACGTTGGCGTAGGTGGCCACCGTCGAGCGGACATTGATGCCGATGGGGGCCGCGTCGATCAGCTTGACCTGCGCGATGCCGGCCGGCTCGACCGCACGGACGTGTTCCGGGAGCTTCTGCCCTTGGACCGCGGCGGTCAGGCCGGGCACAAGGCTTTCGAGCACCATGGTGGTCTTGCCCGAGCCGGACACGCCGGTGACGACCGTGAGACGGCCCTTCGGCAGATCGACTTCCAGCGGCTTGACCGTGTGGATGGCCGAGGTGGAGAGGTGAATCTTTCCAAGAGCAAACAGCTCGCTTTCGGCGACAGGCTCCCGGACGCGGAGAGAGGCCTCTCCGGAGAGGAAGGGGCCGATGCGGGAAGTTTTAGTCTGCTCCACCTGCGGGATGCTGCCCTGCGCGATGACATGACCACCGTTCGCGCCAGCTTCCGGCCCCATCTCAATCAGCCAGTCGGACTCCGCGAGGATCTGGGTGTCGTGATCGACCAAGATCACCGAGTTGCCGTCGGCGATCAGGTCGTGCATCACCCCGGTCAGACCCACAATGTTGGACGGGTGCAGGCCGATGGACGGCTCGTCCAGCACATACAGCACGCCCGTCGTCCGGTTGCGGACGGCGCGGGCCAGCTGCATCCGCTGGCGTTCGCCGGTGGAGAGGGTGGACGCGGCACGGTCGAGGGCGAGATAACCCAGCCCCAGATCCATCAGCCGCTTGGCCGTGTCCTGAAACGACTCGCAGATGCTCTCGGCCATGGGGTGCATTTCCTCGGGCAGGGAAGCGGGCACGCCTTTTACCCACTCGACCAGCTCCGAAAGGGTCATCCGGCAGACCTCGGCCAGCGAAAGCCCCCGCAGCTTGGGTGCACGGGCGGCCGCCGACAGGCGGGAACCGTGGCACTCCGGGCAGGTGTCCTGCCGCAGGAACTTCTCGACACGCTTCATGCCCTTCTCGTCCTTGACTTTGGCGAGGGCATTTTCCACAGTGTAAACTGCGTTGTAATAGGTGAAATCCAGCTCACCGGCCTGATTTGAGTTCTTGGCGTGGTAGAAAATGTGCTTTTTCTCCGCCGGGCCGTTGTAGACGATGTCCTTTTCCCGGTCGGTCAGGTCGCGGAAGGGCACATCCGTCCGCACACCCATCTCCCGGCAGACGTCGGTCATCAGCGACCACATCAGAGAGTTCCACGGAGCCACGGCTCCCTCGTCGATGGTGAGGGATTCGTCCGGCACCAGCGTGGCGCGGTCCACGGTCTGCACCGTGCCTGTGCCGTTGCAGACCCGGCAGGCACCCTGACTGTTGAAGGCCAGTTCCTCGGCGGAGGGCGCAAAGAAGTGCGCACCGCATTCGGGGCAGACGAGTTCCTGCCCGGCGGCGACGGCCAGGGTGGGCGGGAGATAGTGCCCGTTGGGGCAGCGGTGGCTGGCCAGACGGGAGAACATCAGCCGGATGCTGTTCAGCAGTTCGGTGCCGGTGCCGAAAGTGCTGCGGATGCCCGGGATGCCGGGCCGCTGGTGGAGCGCAAGTGCGGCGGGGACGTAAAGCACCTCGTCCACCTGTGCCTTGGCGGCCTGCGTCATCCGGCGTCGGGTGTAGGTGGAGAGGGACTCGAGATACCGACGGGAACCCTCGGCGTAGAGCACGCCCAGTGCCAGCGAGGACTTGCCCGAGCCGGACACGCCTGCGATGCCGACGATCTTGCCCAGCGGCACATCGACGTCGATGTTTTTCAGGTTGTGGACCCGCGCACCGCGGATCTCGATGTGATCGACCATACAAAGACTCCTTTTAAAATGCAAAAACGGGCAAAGCGAATAAATCAGCTGCGGCTGCGCTTACCGAGCACGGCAAGGCCGCTCAGAGCGACGAGAACGCCCAACAGGACAAGACCGGCACCGGCCTGCCCGAACCAGTCGCCCACCCAGCCGATGAAGGGGCTGGCAGGGATCATCAGGATGCTGTACATCATGCCGTCTACACTGATGAGGGTCGCGCGCTGGTCGCTGGGGATGACATCATTCAGCCGCTGGCTTTCGTGCAGGTTGTACACCTCAATGATGCCCTGTACCAGCATCATACCGAAAATGCTTCCCCAAGCGGGCGCAATGCCGACCAACATGGTGCCGAATCCGCAGAGCAGGGCGCAGGCAGAATAGAAGCGGGCCATGGCGCGGGGTTTGTGTCGGCGGGCAATCGCAGTGCCGACCACGCAGGCCGCACTGCTCAGCAGCATCGGGAGAAAAAGCAGGGACGTCGGCCAGCCCAGCTCGATGAGCCGCTGCTGCAAAAACATTTTGGTCAGGTAGCTGGGAACCGAAATGGCCGCGTTGGACAGAATCAGCTTGACGGCCAGCGGGCAGGTGCGCAGAGCGTGCAGACTGTCGCGCACCAGCTGCGCGAACAGACGGGGCAGGTCGCGGAAGGTCTGCTGTTCCCGGCTCGCCTGTGCCTCGGTGACGACCGGCTCGACCAGCAGAACATTGGCAAAAGCGGAAATACCCTCGAACAGGGCACTCAGCAGATAAAATCCGGTAAAGTGCAGAAATTGTTCCAGTGTGCTGGTCAGCGAACCGAGAGCAGTGGCCGCCGTCGAGATCTGCGAACTGTTGGCCGAAACTTTGATGTAGTCCTCGGTATGGCCGGCCTGTTTCAGGCTGTCGTAGACGAGGGCAGTGTTCGTGCCGGAGAACATGGTGTTTGAGATGGCATTCAGCCCCATGGCAAAACAGATGAAAAAGAGGTTCGGGGCAAACGCCATCAGGATATTTGCGGCAACGCCCAGAAATCCGCCGAACACAAGTGTCCGCTTCCGGCCCAGAAGATCGGCGACCATGCCGCTTGGGATCTCAAACAACAGACTGACGATGTGGAGGACACTTTCGGCAAGGCCAATCTCCCAGAGGGAGAAGCCCCGCGCGGCCAGCAGTGCGACCCACACCGCATCCGTGATGCGCAGGCCAGAGAAGAAATTGGTGGTATAAATGCAGGTAAGCTGCTTTTTGATATTCATAAGGAAAGAACCTTTCTATTTTGATGGAAAATAGAAGGGTACCCTTTTGCATAAGAAAAACGCCCCATAGCAAAGCTACGAGGCGCAAAAATCATGCTCCACGCTTTGCTGTATAAAAGGGTACACTTCAAGCCGGAATTGCATAAAATTGCTTTCGAATTTAAAAAGCAAACGCATTCCGGAACATACCGTGTACCTCTCATTCTACAAAGCGTTACGGCTACTATAACACGTTCCGGGGAGAATTACAAGCGGGTAATCGGCTTTTCGCCTGATTTTTGAAAAAAGCAAAACGGAAATCAGCGGGTTTTGTGGATCGAGACAGCAAAGCCGCTCAGAGCGACCAATGCGCCCAGCAGGACCAAACCGGCACCAGCCTGCCCGAACCAGTCGCCCACCCAGCCGATGAAGGGGCTGGCCGGGATCATCAGGAGGCTGTACATCATGCTGTCCACGCTGATGAGGGTGGCACGCTGGTCGCTGGGGATGACATCGTTCAAACGCTGACTCTCGTGCAGGAGGTAGATCTCGAGAATGCCCTGCACCAGCATCATGCCGCCGATGCTGCCCCAAGCGGGCGCAATGCCGACCAGCAGTGTGCCGAGGCCGCAGAGCAGCGCACAGACTGCATAGAACCGGGTAAGGGAGCGGGGCTTGAGCCGCCGGGCGATCTCGGTACCGACGATGCAGGCGACGCCGCCCAGAAGCATCGGGACAAAGAGCAGGGCCGTCGGCCAGCCCAGCTCGATGAGACGCTGCTGCAAAAACATCTTGGTGAGGTAGCTGGGAACGGAAATGACCGCACTGGACAGAATCAGCTTGACCGCCAGCGGGCAGGTGCGCAGGGCGTGCAGGCTGTCCTGAACCAATTGAATGAACAGGCGGGGCAGGTCGCGGAAAGTCTGCTGTTCCCGGTTGGCCTGCGCCTCGGTGACGACCGGTTCCGTCATCAGGAGGCAGGAGACGGCAGAAACACTCTCGAACAAGGCACTCAGCAGATAAAACCCGGTGAAATGCAGAAATTGCTCCAGCGTGCTGGCGAGAGAGCCAAAGGCGTTTGCAGCCATCGAAATTTGTGATTCGTTGGCCGAAACTTTGATGTAGTCTTCGGTACGGTCGGCCTGTTTCAGGCTGTCGTAGACGAGGGCAGTGTTCGTGCCGGAGAACATGGTGTTCGACAGTGCATTCAGGCCCATGGCAATGCAGATGAAGAAGAGGTTCGGCGCAAAGGCCATCAGGAGACTGGAACTGACGACCAGCATTCCTCCGAACACGAGGGTCTTTTTCCGGCCCAGCAGGTCGGCGGCCATCCCGCTGGGAATTTCAAACAGGAGACTGACAATGTGATAGACGCTCTCGGCGAGGCCGATCTCCCAGAGGGAAAACCCTCGTGCGGCCAGCAGTGCGACCCAAACCGCGTCCGTGATCCGCAGGCCGGAGAAGAAGTCGGAGATATAAATGCAGGCGAGCTGCTTTTTGATGTTCATAGGAAACAACCTTTCTATTTTTGCAAGCTGAAAAACGAAAAATAGAAGGGTACCCTTAAATGCAGGTGCTCTTGGCTCTCCCTTTGGGAGAGCTGTCTGCGAAGCAGACTGAGAGGGCTTGGACACTGCCGGGCTTGCCCTCTCCGTCAACGCTGACGCGTTGTCACCTCTCCCAAAGTGAGAGGCAAGAAAAAACGCCCCATAGCAAAGCTACGCGGCGTTCCAAAACAACTCCACGCTTTGCTGAAAAGAACGATTTACCCAAGGGCGCAAGGCCCGCCGCCTGAAGATAAAGGCGGAAACTTGCCCGGCTTGCCAATGGCTCCCACTCTGGGGGAGCTGTCGAGCGCAAGCGAGACTGAGAGGGTAAAAAGGGTACACTTCGAGCCGGAATTGCTTAAGGATTTCCTTTTTTAAAGAAAATGCAAGCATCCCAACCCATCCGGCTGTACCTTCCTTTCAGTAAACGTTGTGCCCACTATAACACGTTTCGGGCCGGATGACAAGCCGAAAATGACAATTTGGGGCAAAAATCGGGCGTGGGCTTGCAAACAGCGGCGAAATGTGGTAAGATGAGTCTCGGTTATAAACCTGAATACTCGAAACGCAGCGACGGAGAGAGTACGCAGACCGCACCACAGCAAAGAGAGAAGCTTCACCGGCTGAAAGGGCTTCCGCGTGGCAGTCTGCCGAAGTTCGCTCCCGAGCGGCCTGTACGAACGGCTTTTCCTATTAGTGCAGGACGGTGCGCCCCGTTACGGCGTTTGAGAGCCGCACCGGTGTTTTGCCGGGAGCGGAAACCGGGTGGTACCGCGGAGTGAATTTGATGCTTCGTCCCTTGGTCTGGCAGATGCCGGGCAGGGGACGGAGCTTTTTTGTTGCCCCGCTGAAGAACACGAGATACGAGAAGGAGAGAACATCCATGCAAGCAATGATCGACGAGCTGGCAAAACAGGCGAGCGAGAGCCTGAGTCAGGTCTCTTCCAAAGAAACGCTGGCTACTTTCTGGCAGGAATATCTGAGCAAGAACGGCAAGATTCCTGCCCTGATGAAGAATCTGCGCTCGGTCGCGCCCGAAGAGCGTCCGGCCATGGGCAAGATCATCAACGAACTGAAACAGAAGGTGCAGGCAGACTATGACGACGCTGCCGCAAAGGTGAAGGAAGCAGAGCTGGCTGCCCGCAACGCCGCTGAGACGGTGGACATCACCCTGCCCGCCAAGACCCGCGAGGTCGGCGGTCTGCACCCCTTGACGCTGGTGACCAACCAGATCATCGACGTCTTTTCCGGCATGGGCTTTGCCATTGTGGATTCCCCGGAAATTGAGGACGACGAGCACAACTTCACTCTGCTGAACGTCCCGAAGGATCACCCTGCCCGTGATATGCAGGATACTTTCTACCTGTCCGACGAGTTCCTGCTCCGCACCCAGACTTCTGGTGCACAGATCCGCACCATGCAGAAAACGAAGCCCCCCATCAAGATCCTTCATGCCGGCCGCGTGTTCCGTTCGGACTCCGACGCCACCCACAGCCCCATGTTCCATCAGATGGAAGGTCTAGTCGTGGATAAGGGCATCAACCTCGGCGACCTGCAGGGCGCACTGACCACCTTCGTGCAGAAGCTGTTCGGCGACGACACCCGCACCCGCCTGCGTCCGTCCTACTTCCCCTTCACCGAGCCCAGCGTTGAGGTCGATGTCAGCTGCTTCGAGTGCCACGGCAAGGGCTGCCCCCTGTGCAAGCACACCGGCTGGATCGAAGTCCTCGGCGGTGGCGTTGTCAACCGCAAGGTGCTTGAGAACTGCGGCATCGACCCGGACGAGTACTCCGGCTTTGCCTTCGGCATCGGCATCGAGCGCATCGCCATGCTCAAGTACGGCATCAACAACATCGGCCTGATGTTTGAGAACAATCTGCAATTCCTCAAGCAGTTCCATGAATAAGAGGGGAGAGAGCAAACAATGAAAGTACCTTTCAGCTGGTTAAAAGAACTCGTCGATATCGACGTTACCGCACAGGAATTGGAAGAAAAGCTGTTTTCCTGCGGTTTTGAAGTGGAAGAGCTGATCCCGCTGGATGCCGGCATCAGCAAGGTGGTCGTCGGCAAGATCACCGAGATGGAAAAGCAGGAGGGCACCCACCTGACCAAGTGCGTCGTCGATTGCGGCGAGTACGGCCACGACATCCGCATCAGCACCGGCGCCGCCAATATGAAGGTGGGCGACTGTGTGCCTGCTGCTCTGGATGGTTCCACCCTGCCCGGCGGCATCAAAATTAAAGCCCGCAAGATGCAGGGCGTGGAGTCCAACGGTATGCTCTGCTCCGGCGAGGAGCTGGGCCTGAACGACGACCTGTTCCCGGGCGCAGAGGTCTACGGCCTGCTCATCCTGCCCGAGGACAGCGTGCCCGGCGCAGACATCGCCCCGGTGGTCGGTCTGGACGACTATATCTTTGATATCTCCATCACCGCCAACCGCCCCGACTGCCAGTCGGTTCTGGGCATCGCCCGCGAAGTTGCTGCCATCCTCGGCAAGCCGCTCCATATGCCCGCCATGGATTACAACACCGTCTGCGACGCCGACGAGCCGGTGAGCGTGGCGGTCGAGGCCCCTGACCTCTGCCCCCGTTATATGGCGCACTACGTCCGGAACATCCGGATGGGCGAGTCTCCCCGCTGGATGAAGCGTCATCTCGCCCTGTGCGGTCTGCGCTCCATCAGCAACGTGGTCGATATCACCAACCACACCCTGCTGGAGATGGGCCAGCCGATGCACGCCTTCGACCTGAACAAGGTCGCCGGCCGCAGCATCACCGTCCGCCGCGCCCACAACGGCGAGAAGATCACCACCCTCGACGAGAAGGAATTCACCCTGAACGAGAACAACCTCGTCATCTGCGATGCTGAGAAGCCGGTGGCTCTGGCCGGCATCATGGGCGGTGCAAACTCCGGTATGGACGACAACACCACCAGCCTGCTGTTCGAGTGCGCGACCTTCGCCCGTGACAGCGTGCGTAAGACCAGCCGCGCTCTGGGCCAGAACAGCGATTCTTCCGCCCGTTACGAGAAGGGCGTGGACCGTCACTCTCCCGAGCTGGGTCTGGCACGCGCCCTGCACCTGATTCAGGAGCTGGATTGCGGCGACATCACCACTCTCGAGTACGACCTGACCGACGGCCGCCCGCTGGAGCGCAAACACATCGTGACCACCCCGGCCAAGATCTGCTCGGTGCTGGGCATCACCGTCCCCGACCAGACCATGATCGACATCCTCAAGCGGCTGGAGTTCACCGTAGATGTTCAGGCTGACGGCAGCTGGGATGTTTCCGCACCGCTCTACCGCGAGGACGTGGAAGACTACCCCGATCTGGCCGAAGAGGTCATCCGCGAGTATGGCTACGACCACATCAACCCCACCTTCCTCAAGACCGCAGCCGTCACCAATGGCGGTCTGAACTACGGCCAGAAGCAGCAGATGAAGACCAAGCGTCTGCTGGCCGCACAGGGGTTCTATGAGGCTTCCACGCTGGCTTTCTACTCCACCGCCGAGCTGGATATGCTGCATATCCCTGCCGAGGATGAAGCACGCAAGGCCATCCGCATCCTGAACCCCATCAGCGAGAACCTGTCCATCATGCGCACCCTGCTGGCTCCCTCGATGCTGAACGTCATCGTGGACAACCTCAAGAAGGGCAATGCAGAAGGCCGTCTGTTCGAGCTGGCTCCGGTCTATCTGGCCAAGGAGCTGCCCATCAAGGAGCATCCGCACGAGCGGCAGACCCTCTGCATCGGTGCCTTCGGCCCCGAGGAGGATTTCTTCACCGTCAAGGGTGCGATCGAGGCTCTGGCCGCTGGCTTTGATTTGAAGTTCAGCTATCAGCGCGAGACCACCCCGTGGCTCCATCCCGGCATCAGCGCAGCCATCTACTGCGACGGCAAGCGTCTGGGCGTGTTCGGCAAGCTGGCCAACGAGATCAACGCCGAGCTGGAGATCGCCAAGGAGCAGAAGGACAGCCAGAACATCTATCTGGGCGAGATCGACTACGAGGCCCTGATGTCCTGCGTCGATGGTGAGCTGCGGTACAAGCCGCTCAGCCCGTTTGCGGCGGTCAAGCGCGATCTGGCTCTGGTCTGCGACGAGAAGATCACCTGCGGTGAGATCGAAGAGACCATCCAGAAGGCAAGCCCGCTCATCAAGGAGGTCAAGCTGTTCGATATCTACCGCGGCGCAAACCTCGGCGAGGGCAAGAAGAGCATGGCCTTCTCCCTGACGCTGGCTGACCCCAACGCAGAAGTTTCTGCGGAGCAGGTCGAGCGCACCGTCAAGAAGATCCTCGGCAACCTGAAGTTCAAGCTGGGCATCGAGATTCGGTAAAATATTTTTCACAAAAAGCCTTCTCTGCGCCGCAGAGAAGGCTTTTTGCGTTTCAACCTTGCTGACACCGCAAAGTTATGCTACACTTTAGAAAAAGAAACAAGAGCATCGGGAGGAACCAGCGTGGAGGATTACCGTACCATCCGGGGCACAGCCACCGGCGAATATGAGGAGAAGAAGAGCCGCTTCATTGCGCAGCTGTCTTTTGCGGACAGCGAGGAAAAGGCGGTGGCCTTTCTGGAGCAGGTGCGTGCGGCCAACCGGACGGCGCGGCACAATGTGTATGCCTACCGCCTGCGGGAGGGCAACCGGGAGCGGTATTCCGACGACGGCGAACCGGCCAAAACTGCTGGAACGCCTGCGCTGGAAGTGCTGCAGCACAGCGGCCTGACCGACCTGATCGTGGTGGTCACCCGGTACTTCGGCGGGGTGCTGCTGGGGACGGGCGGCCTCGTCCGGGCTTATACCACGGCCACGGCCCGTGCCCTCGAAAATGCCGAGGTGGTCACGGTGCGGAGCGTCGTGGAATTGAGCGTGACGGTGGATTACTCCCTCTACGAGCGGGCGGTGCTGCTCATCAACGGGGCAGGGGCCAAGCTGAGCGACCCGGCTTTTACCGACCGGGTGACGCTGCGCTGGCAGATGCCGGAGGGCACCGAGGCTCCATTGCTGGAACAGCTGCGGGAACTGACCCGGGGCAGTGCGCAGGTGAAGGTGTCGAAGCCTTTCTACGCGCCGTTCTGATTCTTGAAAATGTTAAATTTTGGTAAAAGACGGAAATCTTGCCTCTTCGACAGGGCCGATGCGATACAATAGCCGCAGGCGCGGCACAGGGATCGGCTGCGTGCTGAGAGAGGGGCGAAAAAACAGAGAAGAGCCAAGAAAGCGGGGGATCACCATGAAGGTACGCGAACGAACGGAAGAGATCGAGCGGATGACACTGGCACCGTGGGCGACGTTCAGCGATGCCAGCCGTGGCCGGCAGAGGCCGGAGGAACCGGACGGCATCCGGCCCATTTTCCAGCGGGACCGCGACCGGGTGATCCATTGCAAGGCGTTCCGGCGGCTGAAACAGAAAACGCAGGTGTTTCTCTCCCCGGAGGGCGACCTCTACCGCACCCGGCTGACCCACACGCTGGAAGTAGCGCAGATCGCCCGGACCATTGCCCGGGCACTGCGGCTGAACGAGGATCTGACCGAGGCTATCAGTCTTGCGCACGATCTGGGGCACACGCCCTTCGGTCATGCCGGGGAACACGCCCTCGACCAGCTCAACCCCGGCGGATTCCGGCACTATATGCAGAGCCTGCGGGTGGTGGACCGGCTGGAAAAGGATGGCAAGGGCCTGAACCTGAGCTGGGAGGTGCGGAACGGCATTGTGACCCACACCAAGGGCACATGGGCGGCCACGCCGGAAGGCCGGATCGTCCGGATGGCGGATCAGATCGCGTTTGTCAACCACGACATCGAGGATGCCGTCCGTGCCGGGGTGCTGGACCCGGAGATCTTACCGAAAGAATGCACCGCCGTGCTGGGAAACACCAAGTCGGAGCGGATCACGACCATGATCCACAGCATCCTGACCCACAGCGACGGCGATGTGGCGGTCGGCCCCGAAGAAAACGAGGCGTTTCTGGCCCTCAAGGACTTCATGTATGCGACGGTCTATGTCAACAAGACCGCCAAGCAGGAAGAGCAGAAGGTCGAAAAGGTCATTGAGGAACTGTACGAATACTATCTGACCCATCTGGATCAGATGTCGAACTTCTATGTGCAGCTGGCCTATCAGGAGGGCGGGGAGCGGGCCGTGACCGACTACATCAGCGGCATGAGCGACGAATACGCCATCCGGACGTTCGAGGAGCTGTTTGTTCCCCGCAAATGGCACGTTCTTTAAATAAGGAGCAGCAAACGAAACTATGATCCCACACGAATACATCGAAGAGCTGACCCGGCGGACGGATATCGTGGAACTGGTCGGCAGCTATGTGCAGCTCAAGCGGAAAGGGCGGCTGTACGGCGGCTTGTGCCCCTTCCACAGTGAAAAGTCGCCCTCGTTCTATGTTTACCCGGACACCCAGAGCTTTTACTGCTTTGGCTGCGGGGCTGGCGGCGACGCCATCACCTTTACCAAGAAGATCAACAGCATCGACTACCCAGAAGCCGTCAAGATGCTGGCGGCCCGGGCCGGAATGCCCGAACCGCAGGAGGACGACAAAACCGGCCGGATGCGGAGCCGCATCCTCTCGATGAACAAGGAGGCGGCGCGGTTTTTCCATGCCTGTCTGAACTCCACCGTGGAGGAAGCACGGCAGGCCCGGGCCTACTGGCGGCGGCGCGGGCTGGACGATAAGACCATCGTCCGGTTCGGGCTGGGCTACGCGCCCAACGACGGACAGGCCCTCTACCAGTTTTTGCGGGACAAGGGTTACAACCAGCAGGAGCTGGACGCCAGCGGCCTGTTCAAGCGCAGCCAATCCGGGCGGATCTACTGCCTGTTCTGGAAACGGGTCATGACCCCGATCTTCGACCTGCGGGGCAACATCATCGCCTTTGGCGGGCGTGTGCTGGACGACTCGAAACCCAAGTATGTCAACAGCCCCGAAACGCTGGTCTACCACAAGTCGGAAACGGTGTTTGCACTGCAGATTGCCAAGCGGAGCGCATCCCGGCGGTTCGTCCTCTGCGAGGGCTACATGGACGTCATCAGTATGCAGCAGGCCGGCATTGATACGGCGGTCTGCGCCTGCGGCACGGCCCTGACGTCGGAACAGGTCAAGCTCATCAGTGAGTACGCCGAAGAGGTGATCCTGAGCTACGACTCGGACGAAGCTGGTCAGAAAGCTACCCTGCGCTCGCTGGAATTGTTCAAGAACAGCCCGGTGAAGGTGGGTGTGCTGCAGATCCCGGGAGCCAAAGACCCGGACGAGTACATCAAAAAATACGGAGCTGAGCGGTTCAAGGCTCTGCTGGACGGGGTCGGCAACGCGCTGGACTTCCGGATGAAGCGGCTGCGGGATCAGTATGATCTGAGTCAGGACGCCCAGCGGCTGGAGTACGTCCGGCAGGCTGTCGAGATGCTGGCCGAACGCTCCAACCCCACCGAACAGGAAGTCTATGCCGGGCGGCTGGCCGAGGAGACGAACATCTCCAAGACCGCCATCATGACCCAGCTGGGCACGGCGGTGAAGAAAGTCGGCAGCAAGCGGCGGCGGGAGAAGAACCGGGAGATGCTCCGCTCCGGCGAGATGAACCAAATCAATGTGCCCTACAGCGCGGGCGGCTCGCAGGCGTTGGGCATTGCCAGTGCCGAGCAGCGGCTGCTGGCGGCCATGCTCCGGGAGCCGGGATACATCCCGCAGATCCGCAGCCAGCTGGCCCCGGAAAAGTTTGTGCTGCCCCAGCAGCGGGAGCTGTATGAGGCCCTGCTCCGCTGCCAGCAGGAAGGGGTGGAGGTCAGCTTGGCGACCCTCCGTTCCTTTGTCAGCGAAGAAGCATTGAATGAATTGAGCCGCCTTGCGGCACAATACAGCGATGTCAACTGTACGCCGGACGATATCCGGCTCTATCTTGACCGCATTGCCCGCGGGACCCCCATGGCAGGCAAAGCGGCCGGAATGTCGAAGGATGAATTTGCACAATATCTCCAGTCGATGAGAGAAAAAAAGCAGGGTGAGATGCCCTCTGCGGAAGAAGAATGAGCCTTTCCCTCCGGCTGGAGCCGGAAGGAGAAGGAATCATGCAAAAAATGTCGCAGACGGATGAACTGGCCAAAATGCTGTCGGCCCGGGCGCACAAACACGCCCTGACCCCGGAGCAGGTCAGCCGGGCTATGGAAGAAAAGGACTACGATGTGGCCGGGCTGGACGAGCTGTATGAAGAGCTGGAACGCCGCGGGGTGCAGATCACCGACGAGGACGGTCCGGAGCTGCCGCCGCTGGACGAAAACCAGATCGGCAGGCTGGAACACGAGCTTTCTTCCGAGGGCGTGGCACTGGATGACCCGGTGAAAACCTATTTAAAGGAGATCGGCCGGGTGCCGCTGCTCTCGGCCGAAGAGGAAGCGGCGTTGGCAAAAGCGGCCCGGGCAGGGGACACCGAAGCGCGCCGCCGTCTGAGCGAGGCGAACCTGCGGCTGGTGGTGTCGGTAGCGAAACGGTATGCCGGCAGGGGACTGCCTTTCCTCGACCTGATCCAAGAGGGGAACCTCGGGCTGATGAAGGCGACGGAGAAGTTCGAACCGGACCGGGGGTTCAAGTTCTCGACTTATGCGACATGGTGGATAAGGCAGTCCATCACCCGGGCCATTGCCGATCAGGGCCGGACCATCCGGATCCCGGTGCATCTGGTAGAGAGCATCAACCGGGTCAAGAAGATGTCCGGCGAGCTGCTGCGGAAGAACGGCCGGGAGCCAAGCCCTGAGATGATCGCCGTGCGGCTGGACATGGAGCCGGAGCGGGTGCGGGAACTGCTGCTGTTGGCGCAGGAACCGGTCAGCCTCGAAACACCGGTGGGCGAGGAAGAGGATGCGCACCTTGAGGATTTCATTCAGGACGAGGAAGCCGGTGTTCCGGTGGATGAGGCCGGGCGGCAGATGCTCCGGCGGGAACTGATGAACGTGCTGAAAAGCCTGACGCCCCGGGAAGAACGGGTCATCTCGATGCGGTTCGGCCTTGAGGACGGCCGTGCCCGGACGCTGGAAGAGCTGGGGCAGGAGTTCAACATCACCCGCGAGCGGGTGCGGCAGATCGAGGCAAAGGCCCTGCGCAAGCTGCGGCACCCCAGCCGGGCCAAACGGCTGCGGGACTATCTCGAGGACTGAGCGGATTGCAAGAGCCAACTTAGACAAAATGCACAAGGGGCTTTTGGGCAGGAACATGAAAAACGAAAAAATCAACCCCGAAATCGCATGAACATTACACGTTCCCGGGCGTCCGATAAAAAGCGGCGTTCGGGAAATTTTTTGGCCAAAATCCGAAAAATGGCTTGACAACAAGGCTTTTAGGGGGTATACTAAACCAGTATCACATAATGGCCTAGTGCGCCAAAAAGAGAGTTTGGAACGGACGAGCTTGGAGGGCCGAACCGAAAAGTTTGTGAAAAATGCCGAACTTCTCCTCCGGACGCGGGTTGAATTATGTGTGTCCGCTCAAAATTCGACCTGCGTAAAGCAACACCCGTAGAGTATAAAAGTAAGGAGTGGTTGATTTTATGATGAAAGTCAAGCCCGTCAAGCTCGGCAAAACCGAGCGCATGAGCTTCTCCCACATCGACGAAGTCATCAGTATGCCGAACCTGATCGAGGTTCAGAAGAACTCTTACCAGTGGTTCCTCGACGAGGGCCTGAAAGAGGTCTTCCACGACATCGGCACCATTGAGGACTACACCGGCAATCTGGCCCTGAGCTTCGTGGACTTCCGTCTGGATAAGGAGCCGAAGTACAGCATCAAGGAGTGCAAGGAGCGCGACGTGACCTACGCTGCCCCCCTGCGCGTGACGGCCCGTCTGCTGAACAAGGAGACCGGCGAGGTCAAGGATCAGGAGATCTTCATGGGAGATTTCCCCCTGATGACCGACGCAGGCACCTTTGTCATCAACGGCGCGGAGCGTGCGATCGTCAGCCAGCTGGTCCGTTCTCCCGGCGTATTCTACGGCCACGAGCACGATAAGGTCGGCAACGACCTGTACAGCGCGACCATGAACCCGAACCGCGGTGCTTGGCTCGAGTACGAGACCGACGCCTCCAACGTGTTCTATGTCCGCATTGATAAGAACCGCAAGCTGCCCGTCACCGTTCTGTGCCGTGCTCTGGGTCTGTCCTCCAACGAGGAAATCCTGAACTTCTTCGGCGAGGACGAGCGCATTCTGGCTACCCTCGAGAAGGATACCACCAAGAATCAGGAAGAGGGCCTGCTGGAAGTTTACCGCAAGCTGCGCCCGGGCGAGCCTCCCACGGTGGAGTCTGCGACCAGCCAGATCAATATGCTGTTCTTCGACCCGCGCCGTTACGACCTGTCCCGTTTCGGCCGCTACAAGATGAACAAGAAGCTGTCTCTGGCCCGCCGCATCGAGAACCATATCGCTGCTGAGAACATCGTTGCTCCCCTGACCGGTGAGGTTCTGGTGGAGAAGGATGCCAAGATCACCCGCGACATGGCCAAGAAAATCGACGATGCCGGCGTGAATGTCGTCGTCCTGAAGGTCGAGGACAAGAAGGTCAAGGTCATCACCAACGGCTGCGTGGATGCACAGGCTCTGATCGACGGCTACTATCCTGCATTCAAGGATGTGGTCAACGTCAAGGAGTGCGGCATCAACGAACGTTGCGACTTTGAGGAGCTGCGCAAGATCCTCGACAATGCTTCCAGCATCGACGAGGTCAAGGAGTGCCTGCAGCGCAACCACGATCAGCTGATCGGCCGCACCGTCACCGTGAAGGACATTCTGTCCTCCATCAATTACCTGAACGGTCTGGGCCACGGCATCGGTACCACCGATGATATCGACCATCTGGGCAACCGCCGCATCCGCAGCGTCGGCGAGCTGCTGCAGAACCAGTTCCGCATCGGCTTCTCCCGCATGGAGCGCGTCATCCGTGAGCGCATGACCCTGCAGAGTCAGGATCAGAGCGTCATCACTCCGCAGGCCCTGATCAACATCCGCCCGGTCGTTGCCGCCATCAAGGAGTTCTTCGGTTCTTCTCCGCTGTCCCAGTTCATGGACCAGAACAACCCGCTGGCTGAGCTGACCCACAAGCGTCGTCTGTCTGCTCTGGGCCCCGGCGGTCTGAGCCGTGACCGCGCAGGTTTCGAGGTCCGCGACGTTCACTACAGCCACTACGGTCGTATGTGCCCCATCGAGACCCCTGAAGGCCCGAACATCGGTCTGATCTCCTATCTGGCATCTTACGCCAAGATCAATGAGTACGGCTTTGTTGAGGCTCCTTACCGCAAGGTCAAGAAGACTTACGACGAGAAGGGCCGCGTCATTGATCAGGTCGTCACCGACGAGGTCGAGTATATGACCGCTGACGTCGAGGACGAATACGTTGTCGCAC
>CAVKZS010000046.1:0-11927 GCA_963660925.1 Eubacterium sp. CAG:38
TGCCATAGTAAAATTACCTCCAAATATTGTTTTGCCTCCGCATACCGTGATTCCCCTGCGTATCGGACGCCCGGGAACTGCCCTCCACCCAAAAGGGCACAAAAGGGCATAGTAATGCGTGTGTAATGCTTAAGTATGATAGCACAAAAAGCCGACGGATTCAAGAGGTTTTCTCCGTTTTTTACAAAAAGATCCCGGATTTTTCTCTTATTTGCCGGTCTGTGTTCCGCCAAGGCCCTCCATTCCCATCCGGCTGAGGGTATAACCCTTGCCGAACATCAGGTCGTATTGCAGCAGCCAGTGCTTCGCGCTCCACTGCTGTTGCAGCGAAGTCGGGGTCTGGGTGGTGCTGCCGTCCCGATTCATGATGGTGCCGCGGGTGTTGGCCCGGTATGCGGCCTGCAGCTGCCGGTTGAGGTACTGGAAATAGATGGGCTGTTTCAGACCGTAGATGTTCATCATGACCGGCGAGATGTCGTAGGCCGCGATGGTGCCGAGATCCACGGGCTGATCGGTGTAGTTCGACCACATCAGCAGGGTGGTCTGGTGCAGGCGCAGGTCGCTGCTCTCGTCGCTGGCGTAGCCGCTGGCCGTGAAGATGTCGTAGTTGGAGTCGATGGGGTTGTAGTGGTCGCCCCAGAACACGAGGATCACCGGCTCGTCCACCTGCGAGAAGTACTCGGTCAGCTTGCCGAGCATCGCGTCGGCATCCCGGATGCCGGTAGCGAAATCTTCCAGCGCACCGATGGTGCTGGGCTTGATGCCCACCGGATGGGCGATCACCTTCACCCGCTCGTCATCCGGATAATTGTCACGGTTGTAGTTGGTGTGGTTCTGCATGGTGACGGCATGGAGGAAGACCGGCGCATCCGAGCTGGCCTTCATCATCTCATACTGCTGGATGATCTGGTCGGCCATGGCGTCGTCGGTGACAAGACCGCTGGTCCAGTAGTGCTTGCGGACTTTCTGGACGTGGTGCATATCCTCAAGGCTGATAAAATCGTCAAAGCCGAGGTTGGGGTAGGCCGTGTCGCGGCTCCAGTATTTGGCCCAAAAGCAATGCACCGCCGCGGTCTGGTAGCCCTGCGTTTTCAGGTAATTGGGCAGGGCGAACATGGGCTTTGTGACGTGCTGCTGGTAGGGCTTGCTGCCGTTGGGCAGATAAGAGACTGAGTAGCCGGTCAGAGCCTCAAACTCCACGTCGCAGGTGCCGCCGCCGAAGCTCGGGCTGTATGCCCGGCCGCTGGCACTGGTCTGCTGCAGGGCATGGAGATTAGCCGACACATCGGTGTCAAAGACAAAGCCGTAATCTTCCAGCTCTGACACATCCCAATAGGACTCGTCCATCACATAGATGATGGTGGGCTGCTGTTCCACTTCGTCCGCCGGGGTGGTCGCGCCGTAGGATTCCGGATAAAGCGGCTGGGTCGCATACTTTTCCCCTGCCTCCACGTCGTCCAAGATCTCGTTGACAGCCTCTTCCGAGTAATTTTCGGGTTTGGTGATCTCGAGGTTGGTCAAGTTGGTCAGGAAGCTCGTGATCACGCCGTAGTAGCGGTAATAGCGATCCTGCATCCATGCGTCCGGCTGGATGCCGATGGCCTGCGTGACCGTCGGCTGCAGGAACACGCCGAAAATCATCCCGCAGGTCACGGCAGCACTGGCCGCAAAGCCGCCCAGCCGCTTGGCCCAGTGGAGCTTCTGCCGCCCCCGGTAGAGGAAGAAAGAACCGACCGTCAGCAGCACCACCACCACAATGGCCACGATCATGCTGGTCTGGATGTGGATGCCGGCGGCGGACGCCACACCTGCGGCCTCGGAGACCTGCGTCAGATCCCACGGCAGAAACGGCTCGCCGCGGAGCTGCAGGGTGTAGAAGTTGACCGCAGCCGGTGCGCAGCCCAGCACGGCCATAAGCAGCGTGGCCAGCGGTGCAAACCGGGTCAGCCAATCGATGCTCAGCCAGACAAGGAAGAGCAGCCCCCACGCCAGCAGATAGGCCTCGGCGTGCGGGAAGATGTACTGGGTGAAAACATCCGCGTTCAGGGTGCCCCGCGCGATCCATTCGGTCAGGACCAGAACGATCAGGGCCGCCACCGGCGGAAACACGAGCCGCGCCGCATGGAGCGGTGCCGGCGTGCGTTTGGGTTGTTTCAACATAGAGAAGTTTCCTTTCACTTCCGGATATCAATGATGTTTTGAAATCGCGGCCCGCGCTCCCATTGCGAGGGCCTGCGGCTCCTTATTATAATCTACTTTTCGCCAAAAGCAAGCCCCGTTTTGCAAAAAGCGACCCTGCGGCGGAGATTTCAGCCCCGCAGCCAGTTCCGGAGCCGTTCCAGCAGACCCGATTTTGCCGTCTGCGACCCGGCTTCGGGCAGGGCCGTCCGGACCAAGATTGCATCCACTCCGATGGTCTCGATCTCGGTCCACGGGATGCAGAGCGTCTCTTCCCGGCCCATCAGCCCGAACAGCTTCGGGCGGCCGAACAAGAGCAGCGTCTTGATCTCCGCCGTTTGGGGGTCGAGTTCCAGGTCATCGGCCCGGCCCAAGCAGACCCCTTCCTGAAGCTGTACCACTTCTTTCGCACACAGTTCCCGAAACGTCACTAGCTCCGCCCCCTTCCTTTCCATTGTATGGCACGGAAGCGCACGGGATGCACATTTGGTAAAATCGGGTGGAAATTCCGCCCGCAGTTGTGCTATACTGGATGCAGCATTCTCAGACTCAGATTCAGAACACGATCGAGGAACAAAACAATGTACAAAAATATCGTATTTGACTTGGGCGGCGTCATGGTGGACTTCGACCCAAAAGAATATCTGGTGGACCGCTTCTGCAATGCTGCCACCGAAGAGCGGGTCTACGACCTGACCTTCGGCAGCGAGGAATGGCAGCTTCTGGACGCCGGAAAGATCACCCGCTTCGAAGCCAACCAGCGGATGCTGGCCCGTGCCAAGGAACAGGGCTGCGCCTTTGAGGTTCAGGGCGTGCTGGACGAGTGGACGCACATTCTCCGCCCCCGCCGCCGGATGCAGGAGCTGGCCCGGAAACTGAAAGCCCACGGCTACTGCGTCTACTACCTGAGCAACATCCCTGAGGACACGCTGGAGCTGCTGATGGAGCGCGATTTTCAGGGGCTCTTCGACGGCGGTGTCGCCTCCTGCGAAGTCCACATCAACAAGCCGGACGCCGGGATCTACCGGGCCTTTCTGGACAAATACCACCTCAAGGCCAGCGAGTGCGTTTTCATCGACGACCGGCGGGAGAACGTGCAGACCGCATTCGAGCTGGGCTTTGCCGGCATCCAGATGAAGGACAGCGTCGGCACGCTGGTGCGCAGCCTCGCCACCTGTAACGTCACCCTGCGCTGAAATTCAAAAAGAACATTCCACGGAAAAATCCCTGTCCGGGCCGTTTGAGAGCCGGACAGGGATTTTTCATTCTCGAGGTCAGTGCGTTTTACTTTTTCTCGTAGTTCTGGCAGAAGTGCGGGGTCTCGACCTGCTGTGAAGAGCAGGTACAGTGCTCCGTCACCTTGATCTGCGGCAGATCACATTTGCAGCTGTCCATGTTGTGGCGGCACTCGCAGACATCGCAGGTAACACCTGTGTTTTCCATTGTTATCACCTCTTTGCGAGTAGTCTGCCCTGCCCGCCGGGGTTTATGCAATGGGATTTATTTCTTTGCTTCCCGCTTGGCCTTGATGGTTACGGCAACGTGCTTGATGGAGAGAATCGGGTGGCTGGGCAGCATCCGCGGGCCGGACCAGCGCATGACCGCCCGGATCTTCTCCCGCATTTCCGGCTTGTAGCAGTGGACCTTGCAGGCTGAACAGAAGGTTTTCGTCTCCATGAACGGGCAGCGGTCGATCCGGGCCAGCGCGTAATCGTGCAGCTCTTGGCACTCCGGGCAGAGCTGTCCTTTCGGGGTGTGGTGCTGCTTGCGGCAGTAGAGTGCGATCATCTCACTGACCAGAAGTTTTTCGTCGGAGCGTTTTTTCTCAAGTTTGGGGTTTGCGTTCGGCATAAGTTCCTCCTGAATGACACAAAAAACCGGCAGGCGGTCAGGCATTTCTGCCCGGCCCCTGCCGGTCATTATGGACAGTTTATCAGGACAAACTCATTTTGTCAAGAGTCGTCCGCCGATCACCATGCAGCCAGATTCGCACCCAGCTTGCGGCAGGCAGCCTGCGTATCGTCGTCGGGAGTCTCATTGCAGATCAGGCCCTCGTCGCTGAACAGGACAGCACCGTCCTCCTTGGCACGCTCGCACCAATCGCGCATCCACTGGCCGTCGCCCCAGCCGTAGGAACCGAACAGAGCGACCTTCTTGCCGTTCAGAGAGCCTTCCAGAGAAGCGAACATCGGCTCGAACTCGCTCTCCTCCAGCTGCTCTGCGCCCATTGCGGGGCAGCCGAATGCAACAACATCAAACTCGCCCAGCTTTGCGGGGGTCATATCGCCGCAGGAAACGATGGTTGCAGCGGCACCTGCACCCTCTGCGATGCAGTTTGCCATGGTCTCGGTGTTGCCGGTTGCGCTCCAGAATACGATTGCTACTTTGCTCATAAGGATCGACCTCTCTTATTTCATTTTGGGTTAGCATATTCTAACTTGTGCTGCCCTAAAAATGCGTCATAAGCAATTTACGACGCATTCTGTGGGTTAGCATTTTCTAACCACGGATAGGATACCACAGCACCCCGGCTTTGTCAAGCGATTTTGCAAAAATAGTTTGTCATGTCTGACTCAACCTCTCAGCAGCCCGAACACAAAGGTCAGCACACCGTAGATCACCGGCTGGTGGAGCAGGTACAGCAGCAGCGAATGCCGCCCCAGCCAGCCCAGCGGTGCGCAGACCGACCGGCGCAGCGGCTCCATCCGCTCCCTCCCCACCAGATGATGGAGATAGAAGCCGCACCAGAACAAAAACAGCCACGGCAGCAGCGGAAAATAATCGGTGGAATAAAAGCCGAAGTAGGCCGTCAAGTAGTTCCGGAACAGCCCCGCCGGGAGGGTCAGCTGCCAGCTCCCGATTCCCCACCAGCCCGCCGAGGTGTGATAGGTCAGCGCGAACAGCACAAAACTGACGATCAGCCCGGCCACAGGCGGGATCTTACGCAGTGACTTTTCCAGCAGAGCCGTGATGAGCATCGCCGAACCCAGCAGGGTCAACACGCCGAACCAGACCACATCTTCGGGCATAAACAGCAGCGTCACCACTGTGACCAGCGCACCCGCACCAAACACCGTGGCTCCCCGCTTCAAACTGTGCCGGCCAAAGGGCAGGCAGAACCCGGACAGCAGAATAAAGATCCAGCAGATGGATTGTTGCCACAGATGCCCGGGCCAATCGGCGTACCAATCGACCCAGACGCCAAAAATATAGATAATGTCCCACATTCCGTGGTAGAACATCATGCTGATGAGATCCAGCCCCCGCAGTTCATCCAGCAGGGCGTAACGGGACGGTTTTTCGTTCATCCCTTGCACTTCCTTTTCCCGGGAAATCTCAATGCCCGGCGGCACTGGCGATCTCCTGCAATTCAAAGCGGTATTCCTGCCCGGCATCCGGGTATTTTTCCTTGTCCACCCGGCTCAGGAACATCGCCAGCGGCCGCACCCACAGCCCGCCGTCGCCGTAAAGCTTGCGGTAAATGACCATCGGCTCCCCTGTTTCAGAGTCGTGGGCCAGCCCTTCCACCAGATAGTAATCGCCCTTGAAATGGCGGTAGACCCGCCCGATCTGAAGTTCCTGCATGGTTTTGCCCCCTTTTTGATGTCAGTCCATTGTATCACAGCAACCCCAAAAGCGCAATTCTCCCCCCGCCGCCTTGCAAACCCCGCCCGACTGTGGTATGCTGGCCTTGAAAAAACAACTCTGGCTTGCCAGAGGAAAAGTAAGGAGTTTTGCGCAATGAAAACTGCTTTGACCATTGCCGGCAGCGATTCCAGCGGCGGTGCCGGCATTCAGGCCGACATCAAGACCATGACGGCCAACGGCGTATTTGCCATGAGTGCTATCACTGCCCTGACCGCCCAGAACACCACCGGCGTCACCGACATCTTTGAGACAACGCCCAAATTTCTGGCCGAACAGCTGGACGCCGTGTTCACCGACATCTACCCGGACGCCGTCAAGATCGGCATGGTGTCCTCGGCAGAGCTGATCGAAACCATCGCCGAGCGGCTGCATTTTTATGGGGCCAGACACATCGTGGTAGACCCGGTCATGGTGGCCACGTCGGGTTCCAAGCTGCTGCGGGACAACGCCGTACAAGCCCTGACCCAGAAGCTCCTGCCGATGGCAGAAGTCGTCACCCCCAACATCCCCGAAGCGGAGATCCTTTCCGGCCTGACCATCACCGATGCTGCCGGGATGGAAGCCGCCGCAAAACGGATCAGCGAACAATACGGCTGTGCCGTCCTCTGCAAGGGCGGGCACCAGATCAATGACGCCGACGACCTGCTCTGGCGCAATGGCAGCGGCAAGTGGTTCCGGGGCCGCCGGATCAACAACCCCAATACCCACGGTACCGGCTGCACCCTGTCCAGTGCCATCGCTTCCAATCTGGCCAAGGGATACGACCTCGACACCTCGGTGGAGCGTGCCAAAGCCTACATCTCCGGCTGTCTGTCCGCCATGCTCGACCTCGGCCATGGTTCCGGCCCAATGGATCACACCTTCGCACTCAAGGGCGATTTCGTCCGGGATTGAGCGGTCCTTTCTCTCTCTATATATATAATAAAAGCGTTGGAGTTTCCCGCACAGGAAGGCTCCAACGCTTTTCTTATATTCGGGTTACTTCGACCAAGTAAGCTCTTCGTCGCCGGTATAGTTGAATTTGCCGTCGTTCTTTTCCTCAAGAGCCTTGATCATGTGGTAGGTGTACTCATTGTACGGCGTGGGAATGCCCAGTTCCTTGCCCATCCGGATCAACGCGCCCGAGAACATCTCAATTTCGGTGTGGCGGCCTGCGTCGAGGTCCTGCAGGGTGGAATACCGGGCAGTGGGCGGTACTGCACTGCCCCGGCCGGAAGAATCCGCTGTCTTGCTCAGGTCAATGCCCTTCGCAGCGGCAATGGCTTCCAGTTCCCGGCGAAGGCCATCGCTGATGGCTTTCATGTGGATGCTGTCGCGGTAGCAGCCCACGCCCGCGCCCAGAATCGCCTGCGGCAGGTTGTTGCAGACGTTCAGGCGAAACTTGCCCCAGATCTCTTCCCGGATGCAGTCGGTGACGCGGTAGTGGATATCCGTACCAGCGAACAGTTCCTCAACGGCCTTCACCCGCTCGCTGTCATAGGGCGCGTTCAACTCGCCGAAGATGATGCCGACCGTTGTTTCCGGGTCGAAGTGGTAGCCGTCGGCCTCTTTGTGAGAAGCGACCTTGATAAGGGACGGCAGCAGATGTTCGTCGCCCACCTGTGCGCCGATCAGCTCCTCGCTGTCCACACCGTTCATCAGGCTCATCACGGTGGTATGCTCGCCCACAATGGCTTTGATGGACTCCATCGCACCGGGCAGCGCACCATATTTCAGCGAAACTTCGAGGAAGTCCACGTCCGCCGCCTCCTGCGGGGTCCAGACTTCCGGGCGGTAGGTTTTGCCATTGATGGCACAGCCGTCCCGCTTGAGGCGTTCGGCCCGCTCGCCCTCGGCGATCACGCCCAGCCGGACGCCCTCTTTTTCGGCAAGGCCCCAGATGATGTAAGAGCCGACCGCTCCGGCTCCCAGCACCGCAACTTTTTGGATTTTCATTTGTACTTCCGCTCCCTCTGTTTTTGAGGTTATTATAGCACTTTTCTGCGAAAATGAAAGTATATGCTTCTTTGTCAGCGGCCTCACCCTCTCAGTCTCGCTCCGCTCGACAGCTCTCCCGAAGGGAGAGCCAAGACTTGCCTCCCACTTTGGGGGAGGTGGCATTGCGAAGCAATGACGGAGAGGGCAAACTTTACAGCAAAATGCAGATCAACCCGGTGCAGCCGTCGTTGATGACCTTTTCCAGCGTCTCCTGCAGTCGGGTGCGGGCCTCCTGCGGCATATGGAGCAGCTTGTTCTGCAAGCCCTCGTTGACCAGCTCGTGGAGGCTCTTGCCGAAAATGTTTGACTCCCAGAGTTTCTCCGGGTCAGACTCGAAGTCTCCCAGCAGACTCTGTACCAGATCCTCGCTCTGCTTTTCGGTCCCGACAATGGGGCTGATCTCAGTGTGGATGACGGCTTTCATCATGTGGATGGACGGCGCACTTGCCTCAAGCCGCACTCCATACCGCCCGCCCTGCCGGACGATCTCCGGCTCTTCCAGCGACAATTCGTCGATGGTCGGCATCACGATGCCGTAGCCGGTGGCCTCCACCTGTTCCAGCGCACTGCGAATCTTCTCGTATTCCTTCTTGGCCCGGGCCAGCTCGATGATGCAGGGCATCAAACCCGCCTCGTCGCCGATCTCCAGCCCGGTCTGCTCGCTGAGCACCCGATAGAACACATCCGGCTTTAAAATCACCGTGATCCGCACGATCCCCTCCGAGAGGTTCATCCCGCTGAGGGCCGTCTGCTCCACGGCATCGCAGGCCATCTGCACCGCACCGGCGGCCTGATCCTGCCCGACCACATCCTTCATCCGGGCGATCCGCTCCGAACACTCCATGGCGGCGGTGTAGACTTCGTCTTGGAGCCAGTGGCCCCGGTCCAGCATAGTCACCCAGCGCGGCAGGGCAAAATCCAGCTCCCGCACCGGGAACTCATACAGCACCCGGCGCAGGATCTCGTTCAGGGCCGCTTCGTCAAGGTCGATGCAGCTCACGGGCAGGACGCTCCGCCCATAGCTCTGCTCCATCCACGCCGCCAGTGCTTTCGTCTCCGGGTCCTCCGGGTGGATGGAGTTGAGCAGGATCACAAAGGGCTTCCCCAACTCTTCCAATTCCGCAATGACTCGCTTTTCGGCCGAGAGATAGTTTTCCCGGGGAATCTCGCTGATGGTGCCATCGGTGGTAACGACGATGCCGATGGTGGAGTGATCCCGGATGACCTTCCGGGTGCCGGTCTCCGCCGCAAGGTCGAATGGGATTTCCTCTTCAAACCACGGGCTTTTCACCATCCGGGGCTTGTCATTTTCTTCGTGGCCCAGAACCCCTTCGACCATGTAGCCCACGCAGTCGATCAGCCGCACCCGACACTCCCCGCCGCCCTCCAGCTCCAAAGGCACCGCCTTTTCCGGGATGAACTTCGGCTCAGTGGTCATGATGGTGCGCCCCGCCGCCGACTGGGGCAGCTCATCCCGCGCCCGCTGCCGGGCCGCTTCCGGTGTGATGGACGGCAGCACCAGTTTCTCCATGAATTGTTTGATCAAGGTGCTTTTCCCGGTCCGCACCGGCCCGACCACTCCGATCAGCACATCGCCGCCTGTCCGCGCACCGATCTCGCGGCAGACTGCGCTCGGTCCCAAACGCTCCTGCTTTTCCAAATCGCACTCCCCTCCTTACAGAAAATTGTATGTAGGAAAGTGTTTGGGTATGAAAAAATGCGCTGCAATTGCAGCGCATTTTTTCATACTATTATAAAATTTCAGGCACCAGTGCGGCCAGCTTTTCGGCCAGCTGTGCGTGGCCCTTACGGGTCAGGTGCATGAAGTCCACATGGTTGAACTCGCAATCGGCGGCATTCAGAAAATGCACATGATTGCGTTCGGCCACGATGCGGAACTGTTCGGCCACGCCGCGGGAACGCTCGACGCAGCCGTTGCCCATCACGTCATCGTGGAAGCCGTCGCCGATGCGGGGCGGAGCCACCACCAGAATGTTGGGTTCCTTGGTGCCCCAGCAGTCAATGGTCTTGGCGCGTTGGATCAGACGCTCCATGCCCGCGCCAATAACATACTCGTTGGCGGCGAACCGCTCCTTGACATCGTTGGTACCCAGCATGATGATGAGCAGGTCGATGAACTCATGGCTCTTGAGGATGGGATAGATCACCGACAGCGCGTCCATCGACTCGTGGATGGGGTCCACAAAGACGGTCGTCCGGCCCGAAAGTCCCTCTTCCGTCACCAGATAATCGCTGCCCAGTGCGGTCTGCAGGCGGCAGGTCCACCGCTCGTCCTCGTTGAAGCGGATGCCGCCGTCGGCGCAATCCGTCGGGTCGGCGCAGTAACCATGGGTATTGGAATCACCCAGACAGAGAATATGCTTTTTCATCCTAGACACCTCTCAGTTTTTCTCGTAAGTTTCCCGGAAATAGTAGACCGCGCCCACCATACCGGCGTCGTTGTGGAGCTGAGCCGCGCGGATCTCCAGCCCCTCGGCAAAGGCAGGCATGATCGAAGCACGGACTTTCTTCGCCAGCGGGTCGATCAGCAGTTCCTGCTGGGCCGATACGCCGCCGCCGATCAGAATGAGCTGCGGGTTGAAGATGTGCACCATCCCGGCCAAGCCCTGCGCGATCTCGTCGATCCAGTCGTCCAGAATTTTCAGCACGCGGCTATTTCCGGCATGAGCCTGTTCAAAAATCACCCGGCCGTTGTTCCATGCCTCATTGCAGGCCTGCGCTTTCCGCACCAGCGCGGTGGTCGCCGCATAATGCTCCCAGCAGCCGGTGGCCCCGCAGGTGCAGAGCGCACCGTCGAGGGCGTGGGTGCGGAAGTGGCCCAGCTCACCGCCAAGGCCGCGGGCACCTTCCAGCAGATGGCCGCCCGTCAGGATGCCGCCGCCGACACCCGTGCCGAGGGTCACACCGATGACATCCGTATAGCCCTGTGCACCGCCGACCCAGACTTCACCCAGACACATACAATTCGCATCGTTGGCGACCGTGACCGGCAGGCCGAATTTTGCTTCCAGCTCCGCCTTGATGGGGCTGCCGATGTAATTCGGGAAGTTGCCGCAGGTACCGACCACAGTGCCTGCCTTGCTGTCGATCTGGCCGGTGGCCGAGACGCCGATGCCGGCCAGTTCCTCTGGCTTTTTGCCCTGCTCGGTCAGAAACGTTTCAGCGGCGCGGAGCACGGTGGTCAGGACCGGGGTCTGGTAGCCGTCAAAGTTGACGCTTTCCTCGGCCTTTGCCAGCACGGTACCGTTTTCGTCCACAAAACCCAGCTTGACCGAGGTGCCGCCGATGTCGATCGCAAAATATTCTTTCATCCGCAAGTTCCCTTTCCTGCCCTGTTATTTGTGCATGGCATTGATGGCCCCAGTGAAACGGGCCGTAATCTCGGCCGGGCGGGTAATGGCACCGCCGACCACCAGTGCGAAGGCACCGGCTTCCAGAGCTTTGACCGCCTGCTCGGGATAGTGGATATGACCCTCGGCGATGATCTTGGCCGAGCACTCGGTGGCCAGCTTATGGACAAACTCGAAGTCGATGTCGTCGATGCCCTTGGTCTCGGGGGTATAGCCGCGCATGGTGGTGCCGACGAAATCCGCACCCGCCTCGGCGCAGGCCATGGCATTTTCAAAATTGTCGCAGTCGGCCATCAACAGCTGGTCGGGATACTTGGCTTTGATGGCGCGGATGAACTCGGCAGAGGTCGAACCGTCCGGACGGAGTGCTCCCGTACCCTGCACAGCGAGGATGTCCACACCGCAGGCCACCAGCTCGTCTACTTCCTTCATGGTGACGGTGATGTACATCGGGGTACCGGGGTAGTCCTTCTTGATGATGCCGATCACAGGCAGGTCCACGACCTCCTTGATCTGGGTGATGTCCCGCACGGTGTTGGCCCGGATGCCGACCGCGCCGCTCATGGCGGCAGCCTTTGCCATCAGGGGCATCACGCCGCCCTCCTTGGTGTAAAGCGGTTCGGTCTCAAGGGCCTGACAGCTGACGATGAGGCCGCCCTTGATCTGAGCAAACAGTTTTTCTTTCTCCATAATTTAACCCTCTCCATTAGTTTTTGTGTATAATCACCAGAGAGAACGTACTAACGCATCTTT
>CAVKZS010000047.1:0-33953 GCA_963660925.1 Eubacterium sp. CAG:38
TTATCCTACACGGGGAGGCTTTTTGTCTATTGTCTACTTTTTACGGACCTGTTCAATCACACGAAGGGGCGGTTTACTTTTTAGGATATTCGGTTTTCTGGTCGCTGGCACCGGAAATATAATCCATCGAGACATTGTAAAACTTGGCAAGGATGAGCAGATTGTCGATGGGGATGCGGGTCTTGCCGCTTTCGTAGTCGGAGTAGGTGCGCTGGCCGATGTGCAGAAGGTCGGCGACCTTTTGCTGAGTCAGAAAATTATCTTCCCGGATCTCCCGGATGCGTTCATTGTACCGCACCAAAACCACCACCTTGCACAAATAGTATAAGGTGATTTTGTGCGCGTCTTGACAAATGGAGTTATAAACTCTATAATGGACGTATAGAAACTCCCTTCGACAACCAAAAACGAGGAGGCAAAGCAATGTTGAATTACCCGAAAACGTATCAGACGTTGACCGCAGAAGAGATGGAATATGCCAGCGGCGGTGCGATTAAAACGGAACTTACAATTACACCGTTGTTTGCTGTGGCAGCAAGCGGAATCGGAATGCTGGTTCTGGAATATGTGAATCTTGCAAATATTGCGGTGGAAGAGAAGAAGCTGAAAGAAGAAAATCCGGAGAAGTATACTCCGGCAGGCGTAAAAACAAACATCCAGCTTTTCAAGGATGCGTGGGAACCATATTTTTCGACGCACCTTGGTGCAACGATGGGGGTTCTGAATGCGGCAGCGGCAGCGTTGTTTATGGGAAGCTTTGTCTGGGCACTGTCAGATTTGAAACAATGAAATCTTGATACGGTAAAGAAGTTATCCGGCTATGAAAAATCGCCTCTTCGGTGTGACAGCACACGAAGGGGCGGTTCTTCTTGGTGGAGATTATTCCGGATGGTATGTATCTTTTTCAACGAGAGAATAAATATCCTGTCCGGCGAGCTCTTCAAAGTGCCGTTTGAGGGCTATGTTGATATCCCACTTTTTCTGCGGGTAGTCTCCATAGCGGCGTTTGACATCCAGCATCCGCGCTTCCATGTCCATGACGCCCTCCGCACCGGCCAGCGTGTCGCAGAGCTGGATCAGGCGGTCGTATTCGTCGTAGACCATGGCCGCGAGATTGGTTTCAATCAGGGCGGTCTCTTCGGGAGTGGTATCCCGTCTGCCGACGTAATCGGCCAAGGACTGGTCGTTGAAGCTGTGGCTCAGACAGACACGGGCCACCTCGTCGTAGCCCAGCGACATCATATAGGAATAGCCGTCCGAGACATGGCCCAGATGCCGTTTGCCAAACCTGCGGCCGATGTCGTGGAGCAGGCCCAGAACGTATGCTTTGTCCGGGTCCAGCCCGGCGGCTGCGGCGATCTTTTCCGCACAGTGGGCGGCGGTGCGGCTGTGGTTTCCCCACGGGCCGGGATTGTGGGGCAAGGCCTCGGCCAGCAATGCTTCGGCCTGTTCACGGGTAGGATACATACGATTCCTCCTTACGGTTCCAGTGCGTCAATGCTCTGTTGGAGCTTCTGATAGAACTGCCCCAGATGATAGCCGTCGATGAAGCGGTGGTTGACCTCCACCGACATCCCCAGCGTCTCGCGGCCGGAAGCGTCGGCAGTGTATTTGCCCCACGCGATCCGGGGAATGTTGTCATCCCGGTCAAAATCCCGCTCATTGGTCAGTCCGGTCAGGTCGAACCACGGCGTGCAGGACATATAAATGAGTTCGTCGGTTTCGTCGGTATTCTGGTCCAGCAGGGTGGTCTGACGGCGGCTTTTCTCCTGTGCGGCGGTGCAGAAAGTTTCCATCGGCTCGGAGAAGGGGAGCGTGACGATGTGGAACTGCTCACTGCCGGGTTTCAGGTCAGTCAGGCTGGGGATACGCTCGTCCAGCAGATAGATTTCGCCGTCCCGGAGGACATAGCGGAAATCTCGACGCTGTTTACCGCCTTTGTCACCAGCCAGCCCAGCGCATAATAGAAGGACAGGTGATGCTTCCGGACGTAGGCATGGAGATTTGTGACGTCCACCCGGAAAGTGACGCTGTAAAACGGGTGGGACACCGCCGAGAAAAAGTCAAACAACTCGGTCCGCGGCCAAGCGGCTTTGTCGATTCGTTTCATGGCTCACTCCGTAAAATCGTACCGCTGCATCGTTTCGGGATCGCGGAACTCGTGCTTTTCGTAGTAGCCCACCAGTGTGCCGTCAGCATCCCGCAGGGCGACCATATAGTTGTCTTTATTCTGCTTGTCGTTGTGGGCGGTATAAATGATGTTGTGCTCCGGGCTTTTGGCAAACCAGTCCACGACTTCCTGAATGCGATTGTTGGAGTTGGGGTTGTGGCAGTTGAGCAGGCTGCGGCCGATCAGCTGTGCGCCGCCGCGCTTGGCGTAATTGCGGATGGCGGCGGGGTTCATATAAATAATGGTGTGGTCGAGGTCGCACAGGACGACCGAAGCCGTGTCTTGGTCAATGACGCTTTTGAAATAAACATTCAGATCCATAACAGAAACCTCCTTTGGATTCCACAAAATCGATTCGTTGGTAATAACTTCACCGTCGGGCGTTGAAAAATGCAGCTGGGTGAAAGGCTGAAACCCGAGCTTCTGCATAAGCTTTTCCGAAGCAGTATTAAATGTAAAACAACCGCCCTGCACGAAATCATACTGTTCCACGTTGAATAATTCATCGATAACAGCTTTGACGGCTTCCAGCATCAATCCTTTTCGTTGGTAGTCCCGACAGATGCAGAAAGAAAGGGTCTGCCCGGCCTTTCCACGCAGAATTTCCAATTCAGTAAGGGGTTGAGGCAGGGAACAAATCGACAAATTGCCAATCAAATGTCCGGTCAACTTATCAATCAGGCCATAACAGCGGGGAGCATTGTCCTTGAGAAAGTGAAAATTTTGCCGGATATCCGCCTCGGTGTGCAGGAAGGCGCGGCCCATCATCCGGGACATTTCGTCATCCACGGCATACTGGGCGTAGTCGTCAAAGTCGGAATCTTCTAAACGGCGGAGAATGAGCCGTTCTGTTTCAATGAAATTACTGTTCATCGCTATTTTTGCTCTTATCCAATGCGTCGAACTGCTTTAAAATCTGCGGGTCTTTCAGCTTGACGACTTTGCCGGAGAGATAGTGCAGAGTGTTTTCGGCCGGGATATCGCCGAAGGTGATCCGGACGGCGCAGAGGGCCTGCGTTTTGGTGCCGGTGCGCTCGTTCATCTTCCGGTTGCCGTATTTGATGTCGCCCAGCACCGGCTTGCCGAGGTAAGCGAGGTGGGCACGAATTTGGTGCGTCCGTCCGGTGATGAGGCCGATTTTACAGAGGGCGAAGGGGCCTGCGGTGCGCAGAACGTCCACATCGGTGATGATTTGCTTCCGGCGTTCGTCCTGCGACTGGTGGGCGTGGATGCTGACCTTATTGTTCTTTTCGTCGTGCTCCCACCATGCGGTGAAGCGGCCGCTCTGGGGAATGCCGACGGTGATGGTGTAGTATTCCTTCTTGAGCAGGTCGGTGCGGATGATTTCGTTCATATCCCGCAGTGCGGCATAGCTCTTGGCCGCGATGACAAGGCCCTCGGTGCCGCGGTCCAGCCGGTTGCAGATGCCGGGCTTGAAGCGGTTTTCCCCGTGGGAGTCGTACTCGCCTTTCTGGGCCAGATATTGGGTGAAAGCGTCCACCAGATTGGCGTCGCCGGTGCGGTCGCTGTGGCAGAGCAGGTGGGTGGGTTTGTAGAGGACAGCGATGTTCGCATCCTCGTAGATGACGTTCACCTTGGGCTGATTCTGTTGCTTTTTGGGGGCTTTGGGCGCGGGCTTGGCTCCCTCGGGCGGAAAAAACTCGTCATTGATGTATAGCTCGATCAGATCGCCGGCTTTGATCCGGTCCTCGGGAGCACCCTTCTTGCCGTTGACCTTGATCCGCTTGTTGCGGAAGCTCTTGTACAGCAGGCCGGTGGGGAAATCGCGGGTGACGCTCTGGACGAAGCGGGAGAGCCGCACGCCCTCGTCGTTGGCGGTAGCAGTGTATTGTTTCATGGATCGCTCCTCAATTCAAAAAGATACCTCTATAATAATCCACTCGCTTTGCGAAGTCAACGCAGAATATTTTCCGCCGGGCCTTGTCTTTTGGCGAAAATGGGGTACTATTAAAAGGAGAATACACCCCAAAGGAGAGCGGCTATGGCAGACGGAAAGAAGATTCATCAGGGGCACCGCCAGCGGATGCGGCAGAGGGTCGCCGAGCAGGGCTTTGAGTCGCTGGCTCCCCATGAGGCACTGGAAGTGCTGCTCTACATCACCAACCCTCAGAAGGACACCAACGGCATCGCCCACGCGCTGATCGAGCGGTTCGGGGACTTTGCCGGGGTGCTGGATGCGTCCGAAGAAGACCTGCTCCGGGTGGAGGGGGTCGGCCCCTCCACGGCGCGGATGCTGCATCTTCTGCCCGAAGTCAGCCGATACTATCACCGCAGCCGCACCGGAGAGGGGAGGGCGGTGAAATCCACCGACCAGCTGGCGGGCTTCCTGCTGGCGAAATTCGCCGGGGCCGATCGGGAGCGGGCGATGCTGGTGGTGCTGGACAGCCGCAGCCGGGTCAAGGCGACCTTCTGGCTCCGGGAGGGCACCAGCAGCAAAGTCAGCCTTGAGATCAAGGACATCGTGGAAGCGGCCCTCAAGGGCGGCACTGATACCGTTGTGCTTTGCCACAACCACCCCAACGGGATGGCCCTGCCCTCCCGGGAGGACATTCAGGCGACGGAGAACATCGTCCGCGCACTGGGAATGATCAAAGTCCACCTGCGGGATCACATCATTCTGACCGAAACGGAATATTTCTCGATGCGGGAAGAAAACCGCCTGCCTTTCTACGATTTTGCCACCGGCGAGATGCTGCGCCCCTACTGAATGCAGCAGAATGGTTTACATTATAAAATAGTTGTGGTATAATCTAGAGGAAAGATACAACTATTTGTGGTTCTTTGCGAAAAGAACCGGAAAGGAGGGGCTGACCATGCCGGAAGAAAAGTTCAAGTTGGTGTCGCCCTATGCACCCACCGGCGACCAGCCACAGGCCATCGCTGAGCTGGTGGAGGGCGTCAACCGGGGCGACCGGTGCCAGACGCTTCTGGGCGTGACCGGCAGCGGCAAGACCTTCACCATGGCAAACGTCATCGCCCAGTGCAACCGGCCCACGCTGGTGCTGGCCCACAACAAGACGCTGGCGGCGCAGCTCTGCACCGAGTTCCGGTCGTTTTTCCCGGAAAATGCGGTGGAGTATTTTGTCTCCTACTACGATTACTACCAGCCCGAAGCCTATATCCCCAGCACGGACACCTATATTGAAAAGGACAGTGCTATCAACGACGAGATCGACCGCCTGCGCCACTCGGCGACGGCGGCGTTGTCGGAGCGGCGGGACGTCATCATTGTGGCGTCGGTCTCCTGCATCTACTCGCTGGGCGACCCCATCGACTACCGCAGCATGGTCATCAGCCTGCGGCCCGGCATGGAGATGGAGCGGGACGAGCTCTGCCGCCGTCTGGTCAACCTGCAGTACGAACGCAACGACATCAATTTTATCCGCAATAAGTTCCGGGTCCACGGCGACACGGTAGATATCTATCTTGCTTATATGAGCGACCTCGCCATCCGGGTGGAGTTTTTCGGAGACGAGATCGACCGGATCACCGAGTTCAACCCGGTGACGGGCGCAAAGCAGAACGTGGTCAAGCACGTTGCCATCTTCCCAGCCAGCCACTACATCGTCAGTGCGGAGAAGAAGGCCGCCGCCATCGAGAAGATCCGCGCCGAGTGCGACCAGCAGGTGAAGCAGTTCACCTCGGAGGGCAAGCTGATCGAGGCTCAGCGCATCCAGCAGCGGACGAATTACGACATCGAGATGCTGACCGAAGTGGGCATCTGCAAGGGCATCGAGAACTATTCGGCGGTGCTGTCGGGCCGTGCGCCGGGCAGTATGCCGACCACGCTTCTGGATTATTTCCCGGACGATTTTCTGCTCTTCGTGGACGAGAGCCACGTCACGCTGCCGCAGGTGCGCGCCATGTACGGCGGCGACTTCGCCCGCAAAAAGACGCTGGTGGAGTACGGCTTCCGTCTGCCGTCGGCTTTCGACAACCGGCCCCTCAAATTTGAGGAAGTGGAGTCCAAGCTGAACCAGATGATCTTCGTCTCGGCAACCCCCGGCGAGTACGAGCGGAAGAATTCGACCCAGATCGCCCAGCAGGTGATCCGGCCCACCGGCCTGCTCGACCCGCTGATCTCGGTGCGCCCGGTGGAAGGACAGGTCACCGACCTTCTGGGCGAGATCAACGCCCGCATTGCCCGGCAGGAGCGGGTGCTGGTGACCACCCTGACCAAGAAAATGGCCGAGGATCTGACGGATTACCTCACCGAACAAGGCATCAAGGTCAAGTATATGCACCACGAGGTGGACACCTTTGAGCGGATGGAGATCATCAAAGATCTCCGCCTCGGCTCCATCGACGTGGTGGTGGGCATCAACCTCCTGCGCGAGGGCCTTGACCTGCCCGAAGTCAGTCTGGTGGCCATTCTGGATGCGGACAAAGAGGGCTTCCTGCGCAGTGAGACCAGCCTGATCCAGACCATCGGCCGCGCGGCGCGAAATGCAGATGGTCTGGTCATCATGTACGCCGATGTCGTCACCGACAGCATGGACCGCGCCATCACAGAGACCGAACGCCGCCGCGCCATCCAGATGGCCTACAACGAGGCCCACGGCATCGTGCCGAAAACCATCGTCAAGGCCATCCGGGATTCCATCGAGATCAGCGACAAGGCCGAAAACGCCAAGCGGAACACCCGCCGGATGGGAAAGCTGGAGCGGGAAGCGGCCATCGACCGGCTGACGAAGGAAATGAAAGAGGCCGCCAAGCTGCTGGAATTTGAGCACGCGGCCTTCCTGCGCGACCAGATCGACCGTCTGCGCCGGGGCGAGAACCCCACCGTGGATTCGTCGGCCGAGGAAGAGCGGAAACAGAACCATTCACAGACACAAAAAAGAGGGAGAAAACACTTTGGCAAACGATAAGATCGTCATTAAAGGGGCGCGGGAGCACAACCTGAAAAATGTGAGCCTGACCCTCCCGCGGGAAAAACTGATCGTCATGACCGGACTTTCCGGCTCGGGCAAGTCCAGCCTTGCATTTGATACCATCTACGCCGATGGTCAGCGTCGGTACGTCGAAAGCTTGTCCAGCTATGCCCGGATGTTCCTCGGGAGGATGGACAAGCCCGATGTGGACGAGATCACCGGCCTGTCGCCGGCCATCTCCATTGACCAGAAAACCACCAGCCATAACCCGCGTTCTACCGTGGGCACGGTCACCGAAATTTACGATTACCTGCGTCTTTTGTATGCCCGGGTCGGCGTGCCTCACTGCCCGGTCTGCGGCCGGGTCATCAGCCAGCAGACCGTGGACGAAATGGTAGATGCGGTGCTGAAACTGGAAGAGGGCACTAAGTTTCAGGTGTTGGCCCCGGTGGTCCGCCAGCGCAAGGGCACCCAGCAGAAAGAGCTGGATGCCGCCCGCCGCGCCGGTTATGCCCGGGTGAAGATCGACGGCAACCTGTACGACCTCGATGAAGAGATCAGCCTTGAAAAGAACATCAAGCACACGGTGGAGATCGTTGTGGACCGCCTTGCCATGCGCAAGGGCATCCGGGGGCGGTTGGCCGACTCGCTGGAAACGGCTCTTGCCTTGACCGGCGGCATTGCCGAAGTGGATGTGATCGGCGGCGACTGCATGACCTTCAGCCAGAACTTCGCCTGCCCGGAGCACAATGTCTCCATCGGGGAGCTGACGCCCCGGCTCTTCTCCTTCAACAACCCGCAGGGTGCGTGCGAGAAGTGCACCGGCCTCGGCACTTTCATGCGGGTGGACGAGGAACGCGTCCTCCCCAACCGCAATCTCTCCATCCGGCAGGGAGCCGTCAAAGCCAGCGGCTGGTATTATGCCGAGGGAAGCGTCAGCGAGATGTACTATCTTGGCCTTGGCAAAAAGTACGGCTTCACGCTGGATACGCCCATTAAAGACATGAGCACCGAGGCGGTCAACGCTCTGCTCTACGGCACCAACGGGGAAAAGATCGAGATGCACCGCACCAACGAGTTCGGCAGCGGCGTCTACTACAACACCTTTGAGGGCATCGTCGAGAACCTCGAACGCCGCTTCCGGGAGACCAACAGCGAGTGGATGAAGGAGGAGATCGGCAGCTTCATGTCCGGCGTCGAGTGCCCGGACTGCCACGGCAAGCGGCTGAAACCCGTCGTCCTTGCCGTGACGGTGGGGGATAAGAACATCAGCGACTTCTGCGAGATGTCCATCCGGGAAGAGCTGAACTTCATCGCCGAGAACGAGCCGAAGCTGACCGAAAAGCAGAAGCAGATCGGCGGGCAGATCCTAAAGGAGATCAAGAACCGCCTGCAGTTTTTGCAGAGCGTCGGCCTTGATTACCTGACACTGGCCCGCTCTGCGGGAACGCTTTCCGGCGGCGAGAGCCAGCGCATCCGGCTGACCACCCAGATCGGCAGTGCGTTGTCCGGTGTGCTGTATGTACTGGACGAACCCAGCATCGGCCTGCACCAGCGCGACAACGATAAACTCATTGGCACGCTGAAAAACCTCCGCGACCTCGGCAATACGGTCATCGTGGTCGAGCACGACGAGGACACCATGCGGAGCGCGGATTATATCGTGGACGTCGGCCCCGGTGCAGGCGTTCACGGCGGTGAGATCGTGGCAGCCGGCAGCGTCAAGGACATCTGCAAGGCCAAGCGGAGCATCACCGGCGACTACCTCTCGGGCCGGAAGCGGATCGAAGTACCCGAGACCCGGCGGAAAGGCAATGGCAATTTCCTGCGGGTGGTGGGTGCCCGGGAAAACAACCTGCGCAACATCACCGTGAACTTCCCGCTGGGCGAGTTCATCTGCGTCACCGGCATTTCCGGCTCGGGCAAATCCAGCCTCATCAATGAGATCTTGTACAAGACGCTGGCCTGTGAGCTGAACGGAGCCCGCACCCGCGCCGGAAAATGCGACGGCGTGGAAGGACTGGAATTTGTCGATAAAGTCATCGGCATCGACCAGCAGCCCATCGGCCGGACGCCCCGCTCCAACCCGGCCACTTACACCGGTGTGTTCAACGACATCCGGAGTGTCTTTGCCGAGACACAGGACGCCAAGATGCGGGGCTACGGGCCGGGCCGGTTCAGCTTCAACGTCAAGGGCGGACGGTGCGAAGCCTGCGAGGGCAATGGCATCCTGCAGATCGAGATGCACTTCCTGCCCGACGTCTATGTGCCCTGCGAGGTCTGCAAGGGCGCGCGGTACAACCGGGAGACGCTGGAAGTTAAATATAAAGAAAAGACCATCTCCGACGTGCTGAACATGACCGTCGAAGAGGCGGTGGTCTTCTTTGCCAACCAGCCCAAGATCGCCCGCAAACTGCAGACGCTGCTGGATGTGGGTCTGGGCTATGTGACCCTCGGCCAGAGTGCGACCACCCTTTCCGGCGGTGAGGCCCAGCGGGTCAAGCTGGCGAACGAGCTGGCCCGCCGCAGTACCGGCAAAACGGTGTATATCCTCGACGAGCCGACCACCGGCCTGCACATCGCGGATGTCCACCGCCTGATCGAGGTGCTGCAGAAGCTGGTGGATGCGGGCAATACGGTGATCGTCATTGAGCACAACCTTGATCTCATCAAATGCGCCGACCACATCATTGATCTGGGGCCGGAGGGCGGCAGCGCGGGCGGCATGATCGTCGCCGAGGGCACACCCGAAGAGGTGGCCGCCGTGCCGGAGAGCTTCACCGGCCAGTACCTCAAGCCGCTTCTGGAGAAGGACAAGCAGCTGCGGGAACACAAGTGATGCGAAAAACACGTTGCGTTTTGCGTGGCGGTGTGCTATACTTTCCAACGAACTGAATCAAAAACAGCAGGTGCCGTTCGCGCTGTGAGGAGCAGTGCAGAAGGGTCAAAAGGGAAGCGGGTGCAGATCCCGCACGATCTCGTCACTGTGATAAGGGAGTCTGCCGCCAAGGTGCAAGGAGCACCGGTCACTGAAGCGATGCTTTGGGAAGGCGGCGGCAGGCGTGGAGCTTTCAGTCAGGAAACCTGCCCGCTGTTGGTACAGGGGCCTGTGCCCCAGATCACGAGGAATTGGTTGTACCAAAAAGCCTGAATCAAAAAGGGTCTTTTTGTTCTGCCGTTTCGCAGACGGAAGGACCCTTTTGTGTTCCGGCTCTCTTTCCTGTACCCTTTGATTCGGCAAGAAATCTTCAAACACGGGAAAGGACAAGCAAATCATGAGAAAACGCAACATCCAGAAAACCGCAGCCGTCCTGACGGCTCTGGCACTCTGCGCCGGTGTGATGACCGGCTGCGGTGCATCCAGCAGCAGTACGGCCGCAAGCTCTACCAGCGCGGCCAGCTCTGCAGCAGCCAGCGAAGTGAGCAGCGAGGAGGCAGACGAAATGGCAGCAAAGAATGTGGCCGACCTGATCGACGCCATCTATGTGCAGGAGCGCAATGACAACACCGACGCGCAGTGCGAAGAGGCAAAGGCCGCTTGGGATGCCCTGACCGACACCCAGAAGGAGATGGTCGAGGGCGAGAACGCAGACCCCGAGTACTTCGGCCGTGACACCGGCGATGCTTCCAAGGACGATCCCCGCAACGAGGACGAGATTGGCGAGAACGAGCTGCTGGTCGTCAGCTTCGGCACCTCCTTCAATGACAGCCGTGTGGCCGACATCAAGGGCATCGAGGATGCCCTGCAGGAAGCTTATCCGGATTGGTCGGTCCGCCGCGCCTTCACCGCACAGATCATCATCAACCATGTGCAGGCCCGCGACGGTGAGAAGATCGACAATATGCAGCAGGCACTTGACCGCGCTGTGGCCAACGGCGTGAAGAACCTCGTTGTCCAGCCCACCCACCTGATGCACGGTGCGGAGTACGACGAGATGAACGAGATGCTGGATCAGTACCGCGACAAGTTCGAGTCCGTCGCCGTGGCAGAGCCTCTGCTGGGCGAGGTCGGTGCCGATGCTACCGTCATCAATGCCGATAAGGAAGCTGTCGCCAAGGCCATCACCGCTGCTGCAGTGAAGGATGCAGGCTATGACAGTCTGGATGCTGCTGCACAGGACGGCACGGCCTTCGTCTTTATGGGCCACGGCACTTCCCACACCGCAAAGATCAGCTACTCCCAGATGCAGACCACCATGCAGACCCTCGGCTATGACAATGTGTTCATTGGCACCGTGGAGGGCGAGCCGGAGGAGACCGCCTGCGAGAACGTCATCGAGGCAGTCAAGGCCGCTGGTTACACCAAGGTCGTGCTTCGCCCGCTGATGGTCGTTGCCGGTGACCACGCCAACAACGATATGGCCGGCGACGATGCCGATTCTTGGCTGAGCCAGTTCAAGGCAGCCGGCTGCTTTGATTCCATCGACACCCAGATCGCTGGTCTGGGCGAGATCTCTGACATCCAGCAGATCTACATCGACCACACCAAAGCCGCCATTGATTCCCTGAACGGCTGATCAATAGCACCCCATTGCCCGAAGGGAGAGATCTTTTCGGGCAATTTTTGATTTTATTCCGTCTTTTCCAAGTTTTCATAAAATAAGAGGTATTTTTTCATGCGCTGCAAACAGTTTCTTTCTCTTTCCGTGGCATCCGTCCTGCTGGCGGCAGCCCTGACCGGCTGCGGCGGCTCGGCAAGCTCTTCTGCGGCAAGTTCCGCAGCCAGCAGTTCGGAGACGGCGGCTTCGTCTGCGGTCTCGGAGGCCGCTTCTGAGGCGGAGAGCAAAGCTGCTCTGCCCGACGGCGTGTACACCGCCGACTTCGATACCGACAGCAGTATGTTCCACGCCAACGAAGCCTGCGACGGCAAGGGCACCCTGACCGTGAAAGACGGCAAGATGACCTTCCACGTCAGTCTGGCCTCCAAGAAGATCGTCAACCTGTACCCGGGTGCGGCGGCCGATGCCGAGGCAAACAAGGCCGACTGGCTGATCCCCACCGTGGATACCGTGACCTACTCCGACGGTACGTCCGAAGAGGTGTACGGCTTTGATATCCCGGTCGAAGCTGTGGACGAAGACTTCGCGCTGGCTCTGCTGGGTACCAAGGGCACTTGGTACGATCACACTGTGAGCATCCGGAACGCCGAGCCGAAGGCGGAGACCGAAGTGCCTGCCGATGGTGAATACACCTGCAATGTTACCCTCGAAGGCGGCTCCGGCAAGGCCAGCGTGGACAGCCCGGCCGCTCTGACCGTGGCCGACGGCAAGATGACAGCCACCATCGTCTGGAGCAGCCCCAACTACGATTATATGATCGTGGACGGCGAGAAGTATCTGCCCACCAACACCGAGGGCAACTCCACCTTTGAGATCCCGGTGGCCGCACTGGATACGGCCCTCTCTGTCACGGCCGATACTGTTGCCATGAGCACGCCCCACGAGATCGAGTATACGCTGACGTTTGAGCTGAACTAAACCTCTCCGTCATCGCTTACGCGATGCCACCTCCCCTACTGAGGGGAGGCCTTGGCATTTCGTAGAATTTTATCTTTTCGCCAGAGGCTCCCCTACTAGGGGAGCTGTCTGCGAAGCAGACTGAGAGGTTGTACTTTGCTGAATCGTCGTAATTTTTTGAAAGCACTCCCGGCCGCATCCCTTGCCCTGACCGCCTGCAGCAGCAAGACCGCCCCGGCCAACACGGAGAAGCTGGTCTTTTCCCATGCCTACCCGTTGGACTATGCCACCCAGTTTACGGCTGACTGCTACGAGGGCGGTTACACGATGCTGACCATCACGGAATCGGGAGACCAGTTTCTGGTGGCACCCGAAGATGCCGCCGAAGTGGACGAACTGCCCGAGGGTGTGGTCGTTCTGCGCCAGCCGATGGATGACATTTATCTCGTGTCTACGTCGGTGATGGATCTGTTCATTGCACTGGATGCGCTGGACAGCATCAAGTTGTCCGGCACCCGGGCCGAGGGCTGGTATCTGGACGAGGCCAAAGCCGCGATGGAGGCGGGAACGATCGCCTACGCAGGCAAGTACAGCGCGCCAGACTATGAGCAAATTTTGGCAGCAGATTGCGGTCTTGCCATTGAGAATACCATGATCTACCACACCCCCGAGGTGAAGGAACAGTTGGAACGGTTCGGCATCCCGGTGCTGGTGGAGCGTTCCAGCTATGAGGGCGACCCGCTGGCCCGGATGGAGTGGATCAAGCTGTACGGCATTCTGCTCGGGAAAGAGGAAACGGCAGAGAAAGTATTTGCGCAGCAGGTAGAGCGTGTTTCGCCCATTCTGGAGCAAGAACCCACCGGAAAAACGGCGGCGTTTTTCTCCATCACCGCCAACAACTTGGCCAACGTCCGCAAGGGCGGCGACTATGTGGCCCGGATGATCGAGATGGCTGGCGGCGACTATGTGTTTGCCGACCTGACCGACGCCGGAAACAACCTGTCCACGATGAATCTCCCGCTGGAAGATTTCTACGCCGGAGCCAAGGATGCGGATTTCCTGATCTACAACAGCACCGTCGAGGGCGTTGTGACCAGCCGGGAACAGCTGATCGCCAAGTGTGCGCTGCTGTCAGATTTCAAGGCCGTGCAGAACGGCAATGTCTGGTGCACGAACCAGAGCTTTTTCCAGCAGAGCATGGAGCTGGCTGATTTGATCGTGGATCTGCACACCATCTTCACCGAGGAAAACCCCGACGAAAGCACCCTGAAATTTCTCATCAAAGTTGTCTGAGGAGCCGTGTATGACCAGCAAAAAACGCCTGATAATTTCCTATACTGTGCTGGCATTTGCGCTGGCGGTGCTGTTCGCAGCCAACCTGTTCTGGGGCAGCGTGGCCCTGACGCCTAAAACGGTGCTGTCAGCCCTGACCGGCTCCGGGCAGGACGCACTGGCGGCGGGCATCATCACCCGGCTGCGGCTGCCGCGGGCGGTGATGGTGGTGCTGCTGGGGGCGGCACTGTCGGCGGCGGGCTATCTGCTTCAGACCTTTTTTGCCAACCCCATTGCAGGCCCCTTCGTCATGGGCATTTCCAGCGGCGCAAAGCTGGCGGTCGCGCTGACCATGGTGGTGTTTCTGAACCGGGGGCTGCTGACCAACTCGCTGACCCTGATCTTAGCGGCGTTTGCGGGGGCACTGGCGGCCATGGCCTTTGTGCTGGCCGTGTCGCGCCGGGTGAGCCGGATGAGCATTCTGGTGATCTGCGGCGTCATGATCGGCTACATCTGCTCGGCCATCACCGATATCGTGGTGGCCTTCGCGCAGGATTCCAACATCGTCAACCTCCACAACTGGTCGCAGGGCAGCTTTTCGGGCATGACGTGGGGCAACGTCCGGGCCGCGGCGGTCATCGTTCTGCCCGCGCTGGCGGCGGCGTTCCTCCTTTCCAAACCCATGGCGGCCTACCAGATGGGTGAGCAGTACGCCCGGAGCGTGGGCGTGGACGTGAAGGGATTTTCCCGGATGCTGGTGCTGTTGTCCAGCCTGCTGGCGGCCTGTGTGACCGCCTTTGCCGGGCCGATCTCTTTTGTCGGCATCGCGGTGCCCCATCTGGTCAAGCAGCTGCTCGGCAGTGCAAAGCCCCTCTACGTCCTGCCCGGGTGCTGTTTGGGCGGCGCGGCATTCTGCCTGCTCTGTGACCTGATTGCCCGCAGTCTGTTCGCGCCCACGGAGCTGTCCATCAGTTCGGTCACGGCGGTGTTTGGCGCACCGGTGGTCATCGGGCTGCTGATCCGCCGTCAGGAGGGCAAACGATGAGGGACAAAACAAACGAATTTTCGTGCGAAACAAAAGATCTTGCCATCGGTTACGGCAAAACGCCGCTGGCAGCACAGATCGCGCTGGGCGTCCGGCGGGGGGAGATCCTGATCCTGATCGGACCGAACGGCGCAGGCAAATCCACCCTGCTCAAAACGCTGGCGGGGCAGCTGGCTCCGCTGGGCGGGGCCGTGCTGCTGGATGGCCAAGACCTGACGAGTTATTCCGGCCCGGCCCGGGCGCAGAAAATGGCCCTGATGGTGCCGCACACCCGCCCGATGGAGCTGACGACCTGCTTCGAGTTCGTCTCGGCCGGGCGCATCCCCTATACCGGGCGGCTGGGCATCTTGTCGGACGAGGATCGGCGGCAGGTGCGGGTAGCACTGGAACGGGTGGGTGCGGCTGACCTTGCCGACCGGGATTTCAACTGCATCAGTGACGGCCAGCGGCAGCGGGTGCTGCTGGCCCGGGCCGTCTGCCAGCAGCCGGAAGTGATCCTGTTGGACGAGCCGACGTCGTTTCTGGACGTGAAGGGCAAGATCGAGCTGCTGACCATCCTGCAAAAACTGGCCCACGACGAGCAGCTGGCGGTCATCGTCAGCCTGCACGAGCTGGACATGGCACAGAAGATCTCGGACGCGGTGGTCTGCGTTTCGTCCCAAGGCGTTTCCGGGGTGCAGACTCCCAAAGCGGCTTTTGCACCCGACAACATTCGGAAGCTTTACGGCCTGAGCGAAGAGCAGTACGAAGCCGTGTTCGGCAAGCCGAAGCCGGAAAAGCCCAAGTTTGAGCATTACATCCGGAGCGGCCAGAAGCTGCTGCGGTGCGGATACACCACCGGCACCTGCGCAGCCCTTGGCGCGGCGGGAGCCGCCCGATTGCTGTTGACGGGCAAAGAACCGGAGAGTGTGGCCCTGCGCACCCCGAAGGGAATCGTGGTGGAGGTGGCACCGCTCTTCTGCCGCAAAACCGAGACGGGTGCGGAATGTGCCATCGAAAAAGATGGCGGCGACGACGTGGATGTGACCACCGGTCTGCCTGTCGTTGCAACCGTAGAACTGTGCCCGGAAACAACCGAGATCCGGATCTCGGGCGGCAAGGGCGTGGGCCGGGTGACCAAGCCCGGCCTCGACCAGCCGGTGGGTGAAGCTGCCATCAACCATGTGCCGCGCCAGATGATCACGGAAGCCCTGCGCAAGGAGGCCGAAAATGCCGCCTATCCGGGCGGCTTTGCGGTGACCATCTCCATCGAGGGCGGGGAAGAGATGGCCAAGCGGACCTTCAACCCGCACATCGGGGTGGAGGGCGGCCTGTCCGTCCTCGGTACCAGCGGCATCGTGGAGCCCATGAGCCAGCAGGCCATCCTTGATACCATCCAGCTGGAAATGAATCAGGCCAGCCTGCGGGCGGGCACCCCCCGGCGGCTCATCCTTGCGCCGGGCAACTACGGCCTCGATTATCTGCACGAGACCTACCCGGAGTTTGCCAAGATCCCGGTGGTCAAGACCTCGAACTTCATCGGAGATACGCTGGATATGGCGGCAACGGCACAGTTTGAGGAAGTGCTGCTGGTGGGTCATGTGGGCAAGCTGGTCAAGCTGGCCGGAGGCATCATGAACACCCACTCCCACACGGCGGACTGCCGGACGGAGCTGTTCTGCACCCATGCGGCCCTCTGCGGGGCCAGCCGGGAGACTTGTGCCGCCCTGATGGACGCCGCCACCACTGACGCCTGTCTGGAGATTCTGGACGGGGCAAACCTGCGCCGGCCCGTGCTCGAAAGCCTGCTCGCGGCCATCCAGCTCCATCTGGAACGCCGGGCGGCGGACAATTTTGAGATCGGTGCGGTGCTCTTCTCAAACCAGCACGGCCCGCTGGGGCAGACAAAAAAGGCGGAGGAATTGTTGAAGCGATGGGCGGAGTGAAACAAGGGACTTTTTACGGCGTCAGTGTTGGTCCGGGCGACCCGGAACTGCTGACCCTGAAAGCGGTGCGCTGCATCCGGAAGTGCCCGGTGCTGGCCGTGCCGCAGACTTCCAGCGGCGGAATGCTGGCGTTGGACATTGCCCGGGGTGCGGTGGATCTCGAAGGGAAAACTATCCTGCCCCTGCGGTTTGCGATGAGCCGGGACCCGGCCGTTTTACAGGCGTCTCATGCGGCGGCAGCGGACGCGGTAAAGACGTATCTCGACGCCGGGCAGGATGTGGCCATGCTCAATCTGGGCGATGTGTCGATCTATTCCACTTACAGCTATCTCGAGGAATTGCTGAAAGCGGAGGGCTATGCGACCGCCCGAATCGCGGGCGTGCCGAGTTTCTGTGCTGTTGCCGCCCGGCTGGACCAAAGCCTGACCGGTGGAATGGAGCAGCCGCTTTCGATCGCGCCGGGCCGCCATGCGGATGCAGTCTTGGACGCACCGGGTGCCAAGATCCTGATGAAAACCGGCCGTCAGCTGGCCGAGACGCTGGAATGCCTGCGGAAAAAGGATCTGCTGGCCCAGAGCGCGATGGTCTGCAACTGCGGTTTACCCAACGAAAAAGTCTATCCGACGCTGGCCGGGTTTGATCCGGCGCAGGATGCCGGATATTTTGCGACAATACTGGTAAAGGAGTGATCACATGATCCATTTTGTGGGAGCCGGGCCGGGTGCCCCCGACCTCATCACCCAGCGGGGTGCGGCCTTTTTGCAGACGGCGGACTGCATCATTTATGCAGGCAGTCTGGTCAACCCGGCCCTGCTGGGGTTGGCAAAGCCGGATTGCGCGATTTACAATAGTGCGGAGATGACGCTGGAACAGGTGCTCGGCGTCATGCGCGGGATGGAAGCGCAGGGCAAGACCACCGTGCGGCTCCACACCGGCGACCCCTGCCTGTACGGGGCCATCCGGGAGCAGATGGATGCACTGGATGCGGATGGGATTTTATACGATGATACGCCGGGCGTGTCCAGCTTTTGCGGCGCGGCGGCGGCCCTGAACGCCGAGTACACCCTGCCGACGGTCAGCCAGACGGTCATCATCACCCGGATGGAGGGCCGCACGCCGGTGCCCGAAAAGGAAAAGCTGGCCAGCCTTGCCGCCCACGGCGCAACGATGGTGATTTTCCTTTCCATTGGCCTCATCGACAAGGTGCAGACGGCTCTGCTGCAGGGGGCTTACACGGAGCAGACTCCGGCGGCGGTGGTCTACAAAGCCAGCTGGCCGGAGCAGAAGATCGTGCGCTGCACCGTCGGAACACTGGCCGACAGCACCCGGAAGGCGTGCATCAGCAAGACGGCCCTGATCGTGGTGGGCGATTTCCTCGGCACCCAGTACGAGCGCAGCAAACTCTATGACCCGAACTTTACCACCGAGTTCCGCAAGGGGGCCGACCAGTGACCCGGGCCTACCTCGCCTTCACCGACCGGGGGCTTGCGCTGGCCGGGCGGCTGGCGGAGGTCCTGCCCGGTTCGGTGAGCCGCTGCGGGAAGAATGGTGTGCCGCTGGCCGAGTGGACGGCCCAGCAGTTTGCACAGAGCGATGCGCTGATTTTTGTGGGAGCTGCTGGAATTGCCGTCCGTGCCATTGCACCCCATTGCCGCAGCAAGGCGACCGACCCGGCTGTAGTAGTGATGGACGAGTGCGGCCGCTTTGCGGTGCCGATCCTGTCCGGACACTTGGGTGGGGCCAACGACCTCGCCCGGGAACTGGCAGCGGTCTGCGGTGCCGTGCCGGTCATCACGACGGCCACCGACGCCAACGGCCTGTTTGCAGTGGACGAGTGGGCGAAAAAGCAGCGTTGCACTGTCCTCGAGGTGGAAAAGATCAAGCTGGTCAGCGGAAAACTGCTGGCCGGGGAAAATGTTGCCTGCTGGTCGGATTTCCCCATCGCCGGTTCGGCACCGGCTGGCGTAACTATGGCCGGGACACAGGCGGAAGCCGACTTCGCAGTGACCCTTTTCCCGCAGGGAGAGGCCCTGCATCTGGTGCCGAAGATCGGCGTGCTGGGTATCGGGTGCCGGCGCGGAACCCCTGCCGAACAGCTGGAACAGGAGTTTGCGGTTTTTTGCAGCGAGCACGGTCTTGCACCGCAGGCCATCTCCGCCGCGGCCAGCATCGACCTGAAACAGAACGAGACGGGCTTGCTGGAATTCTGTAAAAACCATTTGTGGAACGTGACCTTTTATTCTGCGGAACAGCTGAAAAATGCGCCCGGGGAGTTTACGCCCTCGGCCTTTGTCCGGAGCGTCACCGGGGTGGACAACGTCTGCGAGCGGGCGGCAGTGCTGACCGCAGGCGGGCCGCTTCGTGTGAAGAAATATGCCGCCGGAGGGGTGACCTTCGCGCTGGCGCAGATGCCCTATTTGCCCGATTGGAGGAATTGATATGCCGGAAACATCGCGTAACATCGTCTATGTTGTGGGCCTTGGCCCGGGCGACCCGAACTTTTTGACCGCACAGGCGCAGAGTGCCTTAGCATCGGCCGAGGTGCTGTGCGGCTATACGGTCTATCTGGATCTTGTCCGGCCCTTTTATCCGGAAAAGGAGTGCTATGCCACCGGTATGACCAAGGAAATCGACCGGTGCCGCTGGGCGTTGGAGACGGCGCAGGCGGGCAGGCCGGTTGCGCTGGTCTGCTCGGGCGATGCGGGTGTATACGGCATGGCAAGCCCCTTGCTGGAGCTGGCCGAGGAATACCCGGAGGTCACCGTGGAGGTGGTGCCCGGGCTGACCGCGGCCCTGAGCGGCGAGGCCGTGCTGGGCGCGCCGCTGGCCCACGATTTCTCCGTCATTTCGTTGTCCGACCGGCTGACCCCGTGGGAGGTCATCGAGAAGCGGCTGGCGTGCGCGGCCATGGGCGATTTCTGCGTGGCATTGTACAATCCCTCCTCCAAGGGCCGGCCGGATTATCTGGCGAAGGCGGTGCGCATCCTGCTCCAAAACGGCAAATCGCCCGAGACAGTTTGCGGCATCGTGCGGAACATTGGCCGTGCCGGGCAGGAGAGCTGCGTGATGACCCTCGCCCAGCTGGAAACGACGCCGGTGGATATGTTCACGACGGTCTATATCGGCAACTCGGCCACCCGGGAACTGCGCGGGAAGATGGTCACGCCGCGGGGGTACCGGGCATGAGAGCAGTAGTATTCAGCGGCACCACCGAGGGCCGCGTGTTCTCCAAGCAGCTGGCCGGGCTGGGGGCTGAAGTGGTTGTTAGTGTGGCGACTCCGCTGGGGGCCGAAGAGCAGGGAGAGATGGCGGGTGTCACCGTCCACTGCGGGCGGCTGGAACCGGACTCAATGGCTGCATTGCTGCAAAGTGCAGATCTCTGCGTGGATGCGACCCATCCTTACGCCGTAGAAGCGACGAAAAATATCCGTGCAGCCTGCGTACAGGCAGGGGTGGAGTACCACCGCCTGCTCCGCCCGGCAAGCCCGCTGCCTGCCGGAAGTGCCGTTTTTGAGACAGCAATGCAGGCGGCGGAGTTTCTCGCGCAAACCGAGGGGAATATCTTGCTGGCGACCGGCGCAAAGGAGCTGACCGTCTTTGCGGGCATCGACCCGAACCGGCTGTTCCCGCGGGTCCTGCCGACGGTGGAGGGGATCACAGCCTGCGAAAAGGCAGACATTCCCCACAAAAATATCATTGCGATGCAGGGGCCGTTCTCGTATGAATTGAACGTGGCCCTGATGCAGCAATTCCACATCCAATTCATGGTCACAAAAGACGGCGGTGCGGCGGGTGGATTTGCCGAAAAAGTGCAGGCGGCACAGGCCTGCGGCGTACAGCTGGTAGTGATCCGCCGCCCGGCCGAACGGGGAGAAACGGCAGAAGAAATTCTGCACCGGTGCAAGGAGATGCTGGCATGATCACATTGGTTGGAATGGGCGCAGGCACGCCCGAAACCCTGACAACACAGGGCCTTACGGCGTTGCGGCAGGCAGATCGGATCCTCGGGGCAAAACGGCTGCTGGAACAGCTGCCCGCAGGATGCACCGAACACCGGAAAGCCCTCTACAAAGCTGACGAAATTCTTGCTTATATCACGGAAACCAAGGCAGAAACGCCGGTGGTTCTGTACAGTGGCGACACCGGGTTTTATTCCGGGGCAGCTGGCCTGCTGGAACAGCTCCGGGCACAGGGCGAACAGGCAGTGGTTCTACCGGGGCTTTCCAGCGTGCAGCTGTTGGCCGCCGCACTGGGACGGCCGTGGCAGGATTGGAAGCTGGTCTCCGCCCACGGCTGTGCCTGTGATCCGGTGGCGGAATGCAGTGCGGGCCGACCGGTATTCTTCCTGACCGGCGGCACGGAGACGCCTGCAACCCTCTGCACGGCCCTCGTGCAGGCGGGCTTGGGGGAAAACGCTGTGACCGTGGGCGAAAACCTCGGCACGGCGGTGCAGAAGATTACGCAGGGCACGGCGGCGGAAATCGCCGGGCGGAGTTTTGCTTCGCTGAGCGTCCTGCTGGTGGAGGCTGTGCCGGTGCCGAACCGCCGGACGCCGGGACTCCCGGACGAAGCGTTTATCCGGGGTGAGGTGCCGATGACCAAACAGGAGATCCGCGCCGCCGCCCTCGCCAAGCTGGGCGTGCGGCCGGAGGAAACGCTGTGGGACGTGGGCGCAGGGACGGGAAGTGTCAGCGTGGAGCTGGCCCTTGTCGCACCCCGCGGCCGGGTGTATGCGGTGGAATGTGAGCCGGATGCCTGCGAGCTGATCCGGAAGAACCGGGAGAAATTTGCGGTACACAATCTGATTTTAGTGGAGGGCCGGGCACCGCAGGCGTTGGAAGCCCTGCCCGCGCCGGATGCCGTGTTCATCGGCGGCACCAAGGGCGGCATGGCGGCGGTGGTGGATACCGTGCTTGCCAAGAACCCCAACGCCCGGATCTGCATTTCGGCCATTGCATTGGAAACTCTGAGTGCGGCCATTGCCGCGCTGACGGCCCACGGCCTGTCGGCGGAGGTGGCCCAGATCGCGGTCAGCCGCACCCGGCCCGCGGGCAGGCTCCATCTGCTGACCGCCAACAATCCGATCTTCCTCATTACAGGAGAACGCAAATGATCCAACTTCTCATCGCGGCCCCCCGCTCGGGCAGCGGAAAAACGGCCCTGACCTGCGCACTGCTGGCCCTGCTCAAGCGGCAGGGACTGGAACCCTGCGCGTTCAAGTGCGGTCCGGACTACATTGACCCGATGTTCCACCGGGCCGTGCTGGGCGTTGCCAGCCACAACCTCGACCTCTTTTTCTCGGGGCCGGAGACGGTGCGGCGGCTCTATGCGTCCGGTGCGGCAGGCCGTGGCGCGGCGGTCTGCGAAGGAGCTATGGGCTTTTACGATGGGCTGGGCGGCATCAGCGACCGGGCCAGTGCATGGCAGGCGGCGGATACTCTTGGCCTGCCGGTGCTGCTGGTGCTGGAACCCAAAGGGGCCAGTCTGACGCTGGCAGCGCAGGTGAACGGGCTGAACCAGTTCCGGACGCCGAGCCACCTTGCGGGCATTCTGCTCAACAATTGTTCACTGCATTTGTACAAGCTGCTGGCCCCGATGCTGGAACAGGAGACCGGCCTGCCGGTGGTGGGGTATTTGCCGCATCTGCCGGAAGCCGCCATTGAAAGCCGCCATCTGGGACTGAAAACGGCCGCCGAAATTGGCGGTTTGCAGCAAAAAATCGACATTTTAACGGACGCGCTGGAACAAACGCTGGACTGGGAACGGTTTGAGCAATTGTTCAATACACCGGTTCCTGCGTCACTGGAAACGCCACAGAAAAAGCCGGTGACCCGGATCGCTGTGGCGCAGGACGAAGCGTTCTGCTTTACCTACGCTGAGACACTGGAAACATTGCAGGCGGCGGGCGCAGAACTGGCGTTTTTCAGCCCGCTGAAAGACGAGGCTTTGCCGGAACACATCGGCGGGCTGTACCTGCCGGGCGGCTATCCGGAACTGTACGCCGAAGCCCTGAGCCGGAACGAAACCATGCGGGCGGCGATCCGCACCGCTGTGGAGACCGGCCTGCCGACTGTGGCTGAATGCGGCGGCTTCCTCTATCTGGGGCAGTCGCTCGAGGACGCCGAGGGCCGGAGTTTCCCGATGGCGGGCGTTCTGCCGGGCGAGGGCTTCAAGGTCGGGCGGCTGGTGCGGTTCGGCTATGCGGAACTGACGGCAAAAGCCGACAGTATGCTCTTCCGGGCGGGGGAGACCCTGCCGGTTCACGAGTTCCACCACTGGGATTCCACGGCGAACGGCACCGATTTTACTGCCCGCAAAGCCAACGGGAAAAGTTGGCTCTGCGGCATTGCAAACGAGCATTTCTATGCGGGGTTCCCGCATTTGTACTGGGCGGGCACGCCCCTGCCGGAGCGATTCGTCGCGGCGGCAGAACGATATGAACAACAAAAGGAAAACGACCATGACCGAATCTGAATTGCGCACACTGCTGTCAAAAATCACTCCGCCGGACGAATCAGCCCGCGCCGCCGCCCATGCGCACTGGGCCAGCCTTGCCAAACCCTTGGGCGGATTGGGCCGGCTGGAAACGATGCTGGAAGATGCTGCGGCCCTGACCGGCTCGGCGCAGCTGGACTTCTCCCGCCGGGCGGTATTGGTGCTCTGCGCGGACAACGGCGTGGTGGCGCAGGGTGTCAGCCAGACTGACCAGAGCGTGACCCGGGCGGTGGCCGAAAACCTTGCCGCCCGGCGGACGAGTGTTTGCCAGATGGCAAAAACGGCCCACTGTGACGTTCTGCCCGTGGATATGGGCATCGCGGGCGACCCGGTGCCGGGCGTGCGGAACTGCCGCATCGCTGCCGGGACTGCCGACTTCACCGAAGGTCCGGCCATGACCCGGGAACAGGCCGTGGAAGCTATTGCAAAGGGCATTGCGCTGGTTCAAAAGCAGAAAGAACAGGGTTATACACTGCTTGCCACCGGAGAAATGGGAATCGGAAATACGACGACTTCCAGCGCAGTGGCGTCGGTTTTGCTGGGCCAACCGGTGGAAATTATGACCGGACGGGGGGCCGGGCTTTCGAACGCAGGACTTGCCCGGAAGATCGACGCCATCCGGAAAGGCATTGCAGTGAACCAGCCGGATGCCGCCGACCCGCTGGATGTGCTGGCGAAGCTGGGCGGCTTTGATATCGCCGGGCTGTGCGGCATCTTCCTCGGCGGTGCGCTGGAAGGAGTGCCGGTGCTGATGGACGGTTTCATCAGCGGGGTAGCGGCTCTCTGCGCCGTGCGGCTCTGCCCGGCGGCGGAAAAGGCCGTATTCGCCAGCCATTGCTCCACCGAACCGGCAGCCAAGCTGGTGCTGGACGCGCTGGGAAAGGCTCCGCTTCTGACGGCGGGCCTGCACCTCGGCGAGGGCACCGGGGCGGTGGCATCCATCCCGCTGTGGGATATGGCCTTGGCCGTCTACAACCATTGTTATTCCTTTACGGAGGGCGGCATTGCGCCGTACACCCCCCAATGCTGACGCTGGTGCTGGGCGGTGCGGCCAGCGGAAAAAGCGAGTACGCCGAGAGTCTGGTGCTGAAAAGCACATTGCCGCGCTATTATCTGGCGACCATGATGGTCTGGGACGACGAGTGCGCCGCCCGGGTCGAAAAGCATCGGAAAATGCGGGCGGCAAAGCAATTTGAAACGGTGGAATGCCCGCTGCATCTTGGGCAGGTCGCTCTGCCGCAAAGGGGTGTGGCTCTGCTGGAAGACCTTGGCAACCTGACCGCCAACGAGCTGTATGACCCGAACGGGGCCGGGGAGCAGACCGCGCAGGCAATTCTGGCCGGAGTCGAGCACCTGCTGACCCAGTGCGAAGAGGTCATCGTTGTGTCAAACGAGGTGTTCAGCGGCGGGGCCGACTATGCCGGAGACACCGACCGTTACTTGGTTGCTCTGGCACGGGTGAATAACGGCCTTGCAGCCCGGGCGGATGCGGTGGTCCGGGTGGTCTGCGGCATCCCGGTCTATTACAAAGGAGAAGCATTATGATCGTATTCCAGACCATTGCGGTGGCGTTCGCCATGTTTTCGGCGATCCCGGTGCCGCAGTTTGCGTGGAATGAAAAAAATATGCGGTACGCCATGTGCGCCTTCCCGCTGATCGGCGGGGTCATCGGCGGGCTGTGGTGTGTCTGCGGGGCATTGCCTCTGCCCGCGCTGGCAAAGGCGGCGGGCTTCTGCCTGATCCCGGTCTGGATCACAGGCGGCATCCATCTGGACGGCTATGCCGACACCTGCGACGCATTGTCCAGCTACGGCGACCGCGAGAAGAAGCTGGAGATCCTGAAAGACCCGCACTGCGGGGCGTTTGCGGTGATCCGGCTGTGCAGTTATTTTGTGGGTTATTTCGCGCTCTGCACCTGTGTGGAGTTTGCCCCGAAGATCGGCCTGCTCTGGACGCTGGCCCTTGTGCTGGAACGCACCCTCTCCGGCTTTGCGGTGGCGGCATTTCCCATGGCGAAGAACACCGGCCTTGCGCATACATTTGCATCGGCGGCGGACCGGCAGACGGTCAAGCGCGTTCTGCTGGTGCTGGCGGTTCTGCTTTCGGGCGGGATGCTGGCACTGGGCGGCTGGGCGTTGGTGCTGGCGGCGTTGGCCATATTAGCACGGTATCACGCGGTTTCTGAGAGGCAATTTGGCGGCATCACCGGCGATCTGGCCGGATGGTTCTTGCAGAAAGCCGAGATCTGGATGCTGGCGGCTCTCGCAGCCTGCCAGTGGGGAGGGCTGTTATGATCTTTATCACCGGGCCGCTGTACAGCGGCAAACACACCTTTGCGCAGAAACTTCCGGGCCGGCAGATCGCCGATGTGCAGGAGCTGGCGGCTGATGCGCCGGAGCTGGACAAACTGGCGGACAAACTCGCCGCCGAATATGCGGTCGTGATCGCCACCGAAGTGGGCGGCGGCGTGGTGCCGATGGATGCCGGACAGCGGGCCGCGCGGGAAGCGGCGGGCCGTCTGGCCTGCCTGCTGGCGGCACGGGCCGACTGCGTGGTGCAGATGTTCTGCGGCATCCCAACCGTGCTGAAAGGAGAACTGCCGGAATGCTGATCTACTTGTTGCGTCACGGGCTGACGGCCTACAACGCCGAAAAACGCTATCAGGGCAGGAGAGACATCCCGCTTTCGCCGGAAGGCATTGCGCAGCTGCGCCGGACGGATTTTGACCCGGCGCGGGTCTACATCACGCCGCTCAAGCGCACCCGGCAGACGGCCGAAGTGCTCTTCCCGCAGGCAGAGCTTGTGCCGGTGGCGGGGCTTCAGGAGATGGATTTCGGGCACTTTGAGGGCCGGAATTATATTGAGATGGAGCACGACCCGGAGTACCGCGCATGGGTGGACTCGAACTGTGAGGCTCCTTGCCCGGGCGGGGAGTGCAAGGCAGATTTTTCGGCCCGGGTGTGCGCGGCCTTTTCAGAGCTGGCAGACAACGCCTTGGCCAACGGGGAAGAGCGGCTGGTGATCTTAGCCCACGGCGGCACCCAGATGTCGGTGATGGAACGCTACGCTCTGCCGAAGAAGCAATACTATGAATGGTGCGGCCCCAACGCGGGCGGGTTCGTTCTAGATGCCCGCGACTGGGCCGAAAAACGGGCACTTTACCTCGTGGAGACCGTGCAATATACAGAGGAGGAAACCGAATGAGCGCAGGGATCGGGATGATTGGGGCGGCGGTACTGGGCGGCTTTGTGCTGGACAGCATCTTCGGCGACCCGGCGTGGCTGCCCCACCCGGTGATTTTGATGGGAAAAGCCATCTCCGCGCTGGAAAAGCGGCTCCGTGCCCGCCTGCCCAAAACGCCGCAGGGCGAACTGCTGGGCGGCGGCATCGTGGCGTTCACCCTGCCGGTGGGGACTTTTCTGCTGACCAGTCTGGTCTGCTTTGCCGCCGCAAAGATCCATCCGGTTTTGGGACTGGAGGTTCAGATGTTCTGGTGCGGGCAGGCTTTGGCGGCCAAGGGGCTGGCGCAAGAAAGCCGGAACGTTTACAAGGAACTCATCAAACCCGACCTGCCCGCGGCACGCAAAGCCGTGAGCCGGATCGTGGGGCGCGACACCCAGAACTTGACCGCCGAGGGTGTGACCAAGGCGGCGGTGGAGACGGTAGCTGAAAATGCCAGCGACGGCGTGATCGCGCCGCTGTGCTATATGCTGATCGGCGGGGCACCGCTGGCTCTGACCTACAAGGCCATCAACACAATGGACAGTATGCTGGGCTACAAGAACGAGAAGTATCTGTACTTTGGGCGCATTCCGGCAAAACTGGACGATGCGGCGAACTATCTTCCGAGCCGCTTGGCGGGCCTGCTCTGGTGCGCGGCGGCAGCTCTGACCGGAAACAACGCCGCCGGTGCGTGGAAGATCTGGCGGCGGGACCGGCGCAACCATGCCAGCCCCAACAGTGCGCAGACCGAAAGTGCCTGCGCCGGTGCACTGGGCGTTCAGCTGGCCGGGCCTGCCTATTATTTCGGCGAATATTACGACAAACCCACCATCGGCGACCCGTTGCGGCCCATCGAGCCAAAGGACATCCTGCGGGCCAACCGGATGATGTACGCGGAGAGCCTGCTTGCGCTGGGGATCGGACTTGCCCTGCGGATGCTGTAGCCCTCTCAGTCTCGCATTCGCTCGACAGCTCCCCCAAAGTGGGAGCCCTTGGCAAATCGGAAAAGTTTGAGCCTCTATTGCGAAATGCCGAGCCCTGCGGTGTCGGGCAGCTCGTGCGGAAGGAGAAGTTTTGATGGAACTGTTAGTACATGGCGGCGACTGGGCGGGGTACCGAGCGCAGTTCGGGCGGGATGCGTTGGATTTTTCGGCCAACGTCAGCCCACTGGGACTGCCCGAGGGGGTGGCAAAGGCCATCACCGCCGCCCTGCCGACCGCCGACCGCTACCCAGATCCGCTCTGCCGGGAACTGCGGGTGAAACTCGCCAAAGCCGAGGGCGTCCCGGCGGAGCAGATCCTCTGCGGAAACGGTGCGGCGGACCTGATCTTCCGGTTGGCATTGGCGGTAAAACCGAAAAAGGCTCTGCTGCCCGCGCCGACTTTTGCTGAATATGCTGCCGCGCTGGAGACGGTGGGCTGTGAGATCAAGCGGCACTTTCTGCGGGAAGAGCAGGATTTCGTGTTGACTGAAGACGTTATGTCGGACATCGACGAAGAAACAGATATTGTGTTCCTCTGCCAGCCCAACAATCCCACCGGCCAGCTGACCGAACCCGCGCTGGTGCGCAAGATCCTGACCCGCTGTCAGGAATGCGGGGCCGTGCTGGTGGTGGACGAATGTTTCCTTGAGTTTCTGGCGGACTGGGAACAGCGGACGGCAAAAGTGTTTCTGGGCGAGAAGAATCTTGTGCTCCTGAAAGCGTTCACCAAGCTCTACGGCATGGCGGGTGTCCGGCTGGGCTACTGCCTGTGTTCGGATGCCGACCTTCTGACAAAAATGCAGGCGGCGGGCCAGCCGTGGGCCGTGTCCAGCCTTGCGCAGGCGGCGGGTCTTGCCGCATTGGACGAGACGGAATATGTGGCGCAGGTGCGGGAATTGATCGCACAGCAACGGCCGATCCTGACTGAGGGTCTGCGGTCGCTGGGCCTGCGGGTGCTGGACGGAAAGGCAAACTATCTGCTGTTCCGGGCACCCGAGACGCTGGGCGAGGCCCTGCGGCAGAAGGGCGTCGTTCTGCGCAGCTGCGGCAATTATCCGGGACTGGACGGCAGCTGGTATCGTACCGCGGTGCGGACGGCACCCGAAAATGCGCAACTGCTGAAAACCCTCGAGGAGGTGCTTCGATGAGCAAAGCCAAGTGTATCATGGTGCAGGGAACGATGAGCGGTGCGGGCAAAAGCCTGCTCTGCGCGGCCCTCTGCCGCATTTTTGCGCAGGACGGTTACCGGGTGGCCCCTTTCAAGAGCCAGAACATGGCCTTGAACAGTTTTGTCACCCGGGATGGGCTGGAAATGGGCCGGGCACAGGTGGTGCAGGCGCAGGCCGCCGGCATCGAGCCGGATGTCCGGATGAACCCCATCCTGCTCAAGCCCAGCAGCGACATCGGCAGTCAGGTCATCGTCAACGGCGAGGTCCGGGGCCAGATGCCGGCAGCAGCCTATTTTAAGATGAAAAAATCGCTCATTCCGGATATCCTCAAGGCCTACGACAGCCTTGCGGAAGATGTGGACATCATCGTGATCGAAGGAGCCGGAAGCCCGGCGGAGATCAACCTGAAATCGGATGATATCGTCAACATGGGGCTTGCAAAGCTGGTGAACGCACCGGTATTGCTGGCCGGCGACATCGACCGGGGCGGTGTGTTTGCGCAGCTGTACGGCACCGTGGAACTTCTGGAACCGGACGAGCGGGCACGGATCAAAGGTCTTATCATCAATAAATTCCGTGGGGACGTCGAGATCCTGCGCCCGGGCCTTGCAATGCTGGAAGAAAAGACCGGCCTGCCGGTACTGGGCGTGGTGCCTTATCTGAAAGTAGACATCGAGGACGAGGATTCGCTGTCGGAGCGGTTGAGCGCGCAGAAGGGAATCAAACCCTTGGATGCGGCCATCATTCGCCTGCCCCACGTTTCCAATTTTACCGATTTTATCCCGCTGGAACAGCACCTGCTGCTGGGTGTGCGGTATGTACAAAACGCCCGTCAGCTGGGGGCACCCGATCTGCTGATCCTGCCCGGCACCAAGAACACCATCGACGATCTGCTCTGGCTGCGGCAGTCCGGGCTGGAAGCGGCCATCCTGAAATATGCGGCGTCCGGTGGGCTGGTGCTGGGCGTCTGCGGCGGCTATCAGATGTTGGGCGAGGTGCTGGACGACCCCGAGGGCAGTGAGAGCGGCCACCCGCAGACCTTGCGCGGGCTGGGCCTGCTGCCGACCAAGACCGTCTTTACCGAGCAGAAACGCCGCACGCAGCAGACCGCCGATGTAACCGCTGAACCTTTCTCCGGGGCCAAGCTGGAAGGCTATGAGATCCACACCGGGCGGACGAAGGTGGAAGGGAAAGCCTTCTGCACGCTGGCGGACGGTCAGCCCGAGGGATGTGTGCAGGAAAATGTGTACGGCACCTACCTGCACGGCCTGTTCGACACCGGGGAGCTGACCGAGAAACTGACCGCAGAGCTGTGCCGGCGGAAGGGCATCGACCCGGCGGGTGCGGCCCTGATCCCGATGGAAGAATACCGCCAGCAGCAGTTTGATGCGCTGGCCGATGGCGTGCGGGACGCGCTGGATATGGACGCCGTTTACCGCGCTATGGGAATGCAGAAAGGGGAGAGCGTATGACGCCGCAGCATCATCTGCCCGCCGACATCGAACGGACGAGCCTATCTATCATCACGGCGGAGCTGGCCGAACTGGGCCTGACCCCGCCGCCGGAGACGGCCGCTGTCGTCAAGCGGGTCATCCACACCACGGCGGACTTCGACTACGCGAAGAATCTGCGCTTTACGCCCGGTGCGGTGGCCGCAGGTGTGGCCGCTCTCCGGGCCGGAACGCCCATCGTCACCGATACCAACATGGCGTTGGCAGGCATCACCAAGCCCGGCCTCGCCAAGCTGGGCGGCAGTGCGGTCTGCTATATGGCGGATCCGGAAGTAGCCGCCATCGCCAAAGAAACCGGCACCACCCGGGCGGTCGCCTCGATGCACCGGGCGGCGGCAGAGCATCCCGGCGCGGTGCTGGCCGTTGGCAACGCACCCACGGCCCTGCTGACCATCGCCGACGAGATCGATGCCGGGCTGCAGCCTGCGCTGGTCATCGGTGTGCCGGTGGGCTTTGTGAACGTCGTGGAGAGCAAGGAGCATCTCTTTGCGGTCTGTGAAGCTCACGGTGTGCCGGCTATCGTCGCCATGGGGCGCAAAGGCGGCAGCAATGTCGCCGCCGCCATCTGCAACGCACTGGTCTATTCCGCCGCTGAAATGCTGGACCCCACCGCTAGAGGATGGAAGTAACCGAAGAAACAGCAAAGCCGCTGGCATCCGGAAAAGGGACGCCAGCGGCTTTTATTGTTTGTTCAGCACTTGGAGCAATCGCGGTAGCCGAGGTACTTGGCATACCCGAAATCGACTTTTTCCGGGTCGATCATGCCGCTGCAATGCGGATTGGTGTGGTAGCAATGCCCGCCCCGGGTGGGGATCCAGACCATTTTGCCGGTCTTTTGCCACGCAGCGGCTTCGGCGGCTTTTTCGGCTTCTTCCTGCGCTTTCCGGGCGGCTTCGGCCTCTGCCGCAGCCTGTGCTTCTGCGGCCTTCTGGTCGAGCACCTTCTGCCCAGCGGCGAGGACATCCGACGTGCTGGTGGTCACAAAGGTCCGGACGGTGGCATAAGTGCCATACGGACCATAGGGGCCGTATTGATCTTCATAGCGGCCATAGAACCCTTGCTGGATGTCCAGAATCGGCATCCCGTTGGTGTTCATGGTCCCGGCGTAAATGCCCAGCAGCGTGATCTCACCGGAAGGAACACCCGCCTTGAACGCGTCCACGCTGACCGGGCCGATGGCAACGAACCAAGTGCCCTCGGCGGTGTCCACGGCAAGGAGCGTTGTGGATTCGTTGCTGGTGTAGGCGTCGTAGTTCGGCGTGCCGGTGATGTAAACACGGTCGCCCAGCTGAAGCGTTGCGGTCTGAGAATACGCAATGGGATAATAGGCATCCGGGTCTTTGTCGGCGGCCGCCGCAGAAGGCACTACCCCGCACAGACAGAGACACAACGCCAGAACGACGGCAAGAAAACGAAACCTCTTCATAACAAAACACCTCTTTGAAGGGAGTATAGTATGAAGGACGCCGGATGTCAATGAATTTGTCCGAAAAATGCAGGGAAAAATGTGTCGTTATCCTCATCAATCTTGTAGCCAATCGTACCAGTGCCGCCAGTGCATTTACCCTTCAGAGCATTTTTGCAAAATCAGACATAGTTCTATGTGCTTTAATTTTCCCGAAACTCCATCGGGGTCTTTCCGGTCACTTCCTGAAAGACCCGGCTGAAATAATTCCGTGTGACAAATCCAAGTTGCTCCGAGATCTCGTGCACACTCAGTTCAGTGCTTTTCAGCAGAACTTTTGCACGTTCGATTTTTGCAAACTTGGTATAATTTGTTACGCTCAGGCCAGTTTCTTCCTTGAATTTATGCGTCAGGTAATATTCGGTATAGCCTACCAGCGTGGCGAGGTCTGCCGCTACGATTTTCTTATCCAGATTCATCTCGATGTAGTCCACGCATTTCTGAATCTGCGGGCTGAGGTTCGGATTTGTCCGGTGCTTATGCACTCGCTGGATAAAATCGTCATACATCATCATCGCCAAGGGAGAAAGCTCGTCCAGCGATTGCGCCGATTCAGCGGACTGGATATAATTATCGCCCAGTGAATACGCTTCTTCCGGCGAAAGGCCGCCTTCAATGGCTGCCCTGCAAACAAGAGAGGTAAACACGATAACGGACGTCTTGCTCTGCCGCAAAACATCGCTGCTCTGCACCGGAACGCCCGCACTCATGCTCATACTGGTAGAAAGTGCTTGTTTATAATTCAGGTCACCGGTGCGAACCATTTGCAACATTCCCTGTTCGGCCATCCAGAGTTTATGCCGGTCCCGATAGGGTGATTCTTTCTTTAATCGTGCTTCGGGCAAAGCTGAACTGTTCACACTGCTCAGTTCCAACCGCTGCCCGGTCAGGCAATAGTGCATCATCAGAAGATAGCGGTTCAGGATGGTGCTTTGCAGTACCGGAACTTTTTTCAGAACTTCATAAAATTGAATCGTCCATGCAACGCTGACTTCCAGCTTGAGATAGCTTTTGAAGCCTTCCTCCACGCCGCGCAGGGTCACGTTCTGATAAAACACCGGTCCGATGACCCACGCCCGTTTCAGCTGGTCGTTTTCCTTTTCGAACGCTGCACCCCATAAAAGGCCGATGGCCGTCCCCAATGTGACAGGGATATTATGATTCCGGCCATGTTCCAGCATCCGCTGTTTGCAGCCCAGAAGGTCAAACACGCCGGAAAGGAATACTTCGTCGGGGCAGTTGCTGCGCAGGAGCGTGCCATCTGCATTATAGCACCATGTATAGATGTTTCCGCCGCACTGAACCAGTTCGGAGAACAAATTCATATTCTGAAAAATATCCATCCACAGCACCTCTTTTTCCTAGTATCTTTAGTATATCACAATTTGCCGTTTTCCGAAATGAAAAAGGCAGCCGTTTTTCATAACGACCACCTTTTTCAGAGCAACGATCCGAGATGTTACAAATTGTCCAATGCGTCCGTCAGGATTTCCGGGTGCTTCCAACTGCTGACACTCTGATGCCCAGCGGACAATGCACCGTCCACCGGAATGGATGCACCGGTGATGTACCGTGCCATGTCGCTGGCAAGGAACAGTGCCAGTGCAGCACACTCTTTCGGGTCACCCATCCGCTTGGCCGGGCAGTCAGAAGCAAAGAAATCCATGGCCGCTGCCGGAGCGTCGCCAAAGATGCTGGTCCGGGTGTAGCCGGGGCAGATGGCGTTGACCGTGATGCCGTAGGCGGCATAATCCAGTGCCGCCGCACGGGTCATGCCGACCACGCCGAACTTTGTTGCGCTGTACAATGCCTGTCCGCGCTGGGGAACAAGGCCGGCCACCGATGCCACATTGATGAGGAAGCCGCCCTCGCTGTGGCTTTTCAGAATGGCTTCTGCGCCGTATTTCATCCCGGCAAAAACACCCTCGCTGTTTAGCGCAAAGATTTTCTCGTAATCTTCTACCTCGTACTCGTGCAGGGGAGTGCCGCCCATCCCGATGCCGGCATTGCTGACGATGCCATCCAGCTTGCCGTAATGCTCCACCGTTTTCTCCACCAGTTCCTTGATGGCAGAAGCCTTGCTGTAATCGGTCTGGATGAAAATGGCATCACCGCCCTTGGCACGGATACCGTCCGCTACGGCCTGTCCCTGCTCCGCGCTGCGGGCTGCACAGACAACCTTCATACCGTTCTCACCAAAACATTCCGCAATGGCCCGGCCAATGCCGCGGCTTGCGCCGGTCACGATCGCTACTTTTCCGTTTACACTGTTGAAATCCATCATGGAATTCTCCTATTACAATAAATATGGAACCGGATATAGCAGCCAGCCATATTCCATTCCAA
>CAVKZS010000048.1:0-8625 GCA_963660925.1 Eubacterium sp. CAG:38
AAAGATGCGTTAGTACGTTCTCTCTGGTGATTATACACAAAAACTAATGGAGAGGTTGATACTATGGGAAAAGAAGCCAAAACAAACGCCATGCGGATGCTGGACCGCGCAAAGATCGCGTATACGTCGCGGGAATATCCCCATGAAGAGGGCGTCGCTGTGGATGGTGTGACCGTCGCCAAGAGCATCGGCGAGGACCCGGCCTGCGTCTACAAGACGCTGGTGACGCAGGGAGCCAGCAAAAATTACTTTGTGTTCGTCATCCCGGTGGCGGCGGAGCTGGATCTGAAAGCCGCCGCCCGCAGTGTGGGGGAGAAGAGCGTCGCCATGATCCATGTGGCCGACATCAACAAAGTCACCGGCTACATCCGGGGCGGCTGCAGCCCGGTGGGAATGAAAAAACAGTATACCACCGTATTTGATGAGAGCGTGCTGACGCAGGAAAAGGTCTATGTCTCAGCCGGGCGGATCGGCACCCAGATCTGCTGCGCACCGGCCGACCTCATAAAGGCAGCCCGCGCGGCGACGGCCAAAATCATTTTTTAAAATAAGTTAGTCGCACAAATAAGTCATACTAAAAAAGAAAATGAATGTCGAAACTGCACAAAACTTTTGAAAGTTTTTTGGCGGGTTGAGAACACAAGGGAGAAATTGCCGAAACGCTCTTTGCAAAGCGATTTTTTTGCCGTACACTGTATGTAGCAGGCGGACGAAACCCCGTTTCGGGGTAGCGATCCGCCATGGAATGAGAACGTGGAAAAAACCGGTGAGCGGAGGGAAACGGAATGCAGAATTTGCTGCTCGGCACCATGCGCCAGATGCACGGATGCGGTCGTCAGGGGCTGCGTGCGGCTTCCTGCCGGATCGCGTTCTATCCAAATTGAAACAGCAAGGCCGTGGTGTAACTGCATCACAGCCTTTTTTGTTTGGATCGGTTCAAAAGGAAGAGAGGTTGGATTTCGATGATTCGTAAAGTTGCAGTGATCATGGGCTCGGACAGCGATTGGCCGGTGGTCAAGGGGGCCTGCGCCCAGCTGAAAGCGTTGGACATCCCGTTTGAGGCCCACATCCTGTCGGCACACCGCACCCCGGCGGAAGCCGCCGAATTTGCCAAGAGTGCCCGGGCCAACGGCTTCGGCGTCATCCTCTGCGCGGCGGGCATGGCAGCGCATCTGGCCGGTGCATTTGCGGCCAACACCACCCTACCGGTCATCGGCATCCCGATGAAGGGCGGCGCGATGGATGGTCTGGACGCACTGCTGGCCACCGTCCAGATGCCCAGCGGCATCCCGGTGGCAACGGTGGCCCTGAACGGCGCGAAGAATGCTGCATGGCTGGCCGCCGAGATCCTTGCCCTTGGCGACGATGCTCTGGCGGAACGTCTGGCTGCCGAGCGTGTTGCAATGGCCGAGCAGATCGCCGCGAAAGAAGAGAAACTTCAGAAGGAAATTGAGGAACTGTAATGTCTGATTTTGCATATCCGCTTCACGAAGAGTGCGGCGTGTTCGGCATCTACGACCGCGCCGGGACCGAGGATGTGGCCGCTGCCGCGTATTCGGCCCTGTATTCTTTGCAGCACCGCGGGCAGGAGAGCTGCGGCATCGCCGTCAACGACGACGGTGTGATCCACGGCCACCGGGATCTGGGCCTTGTCAATGAGGTCTTTACGCCGGCGGTCCTCGGCGCGCTCTCCAAGCCCGGCGCACGGATGGCCACCGGTCATGTCCGGTATGCCACCGCCGGCAGCCGCACCCGCGCCAACGCCCAGCCCATGATCGTCCGGCATGGCCGCGGCACCATGGCCCTCTGCCACAACGGAAACCTGACCAACGCCATTGAGCTGCGCACCGAACTGGAAAACGAGGGAGCCATCTTCCACGGCTCTTCCGATACCGAGGTCATCTGCTACCTCATTACCCGCTACCGGCTCAAGACCGGCAGCATCGAAGCCGCCATCAGCGAGACGATGGACCAGCTGGAGGGTGCGTACAGCCTCGTCATCATGTCCTCCACCAAGCTGATCGCCGTCCGCGACCCCCGCGGCTACCGGCCCCTCTGCATCGGCACCCTGCCCGGCGGCGGCTATGTCTTTGCCAGCGAGAGCTGCGCATTGGACGCCGCCGGTGCGACCCTGCTGCGGGATGTGGAGCCGGGCGAGATCGTCATCGCCGACTCCCGCAAAGAGGGCCTGCGGAGCATCAAGAACCATTGCGGCACCAAGAAGTCCCAGATGTGCGTGTTCGAGTATATCTATTTCTCCCGCCCGGACAGCATCATTGAGGGCTGTTCCGTCCACGAGGCCCGCAAGCAGGCCGGCCGCTTCCTCGCACAGGAGCATCCCATCGAGGCGGATGTGGTCATCGGCGTGCCGGATTCCGGTCTGGACGCCGCCCTCGGCTACTCCGAGGAGAGCGGCATCCCCTACGGCATTGGCTTCATCAAGAACAAATACATTGGCCGCACCTTCATTCAGGGCAGCCAGAAGCAGCGCGAAAACAGCGTCCGCATCAAGCTGAACGTGGTGTCCAGTACGGTGCGGGGCAAGCGGGTCGTTCTGGTGGATGACTCTATCGTGCGCGGCACCACCTCCGCCCGCATCATCAACCTGCTGCGGGACGCCGGTGCCAAGGAAGTCCACTTCCGCGTCTCGGCCCCGCCTTTCAAATATCCCTGCTACTTCGGCACCGACATTCCCGACCAGAAGCTTCTGGTCGCCACCGGCCGCACCGTGGATCAGATCAACGAGATCATCGGCGCGGATACGCTGGGCTACCTGTCCACCGAGCACGTTGTCCAACTGGCAAAGGGTGCCAATTGTGGTTTCTGCACGGCCTGCTTCACCGGCGAATACGCCGTGAAGCCGGACGAAGTGCTTTCGACCGATATTCACGAACGCCACCTGAACGACCGCCCCAAGGGTGAGAAAAAGTTAGGAGAGTAATCAAGATGGAAAAGAGCTATTCCGAAAGTTACGCAGCCGCAGGTGTGGATATCACCGCCGGCTATCGCTCCGTGGAACTGATGAAACAGTATGTCGCCCGCACCATGAACGAGCACTGCATCGGCGGTCTGGGCGGCTTTGGCGGCCTGTTTGAGCTGGACTGCACCGGCATCCAGCACCCCGTCCTGATCTCCGGCACCGACGGCGTGGGCACCAAACTGAAACTTGCTATGATCCTCGACAAGCACGACACCATCGGCATCGACTGCGTGGCCATGTGCGTCAACGACGTCATCTGCGCCGGTGCCAAGCCGCTGGTCTTCCTTGATTATATCGCCTGCGGCCGGAACGTCCCCGAGAAGATCGCCGAGATTGTCAAGGGCGTGGCCGAGGGCTGCGTGCAGGCCGACTGCTCTCTGGTGGGCGGCGAGACGGCCGAGCACCCGGGCATGATGCCGGAAGACGAATACGATCTGGCCGGTTTCACCGTGGGCGTGGTCGATAAGGAGAAGATCCTGAAAAACGACAGCATGATCCCCGGCGACGTCATTCTCGCCCTGCCCTCCACCGGCGTCCACTCCAATGGTTTCTCGCTGGTGCGCAAGATCTTCGACATCGACGGCAACCCCGACGTCCTCAAGACCGCACCCGCAGAGCTGGGCGGCAAGACGCTGGGCGAGGCTCTGCTGGCTCCCACCAAGATCTACGTCAAGCCCGTCCTCAAGGTTCTGGAAGAGGTCGATGTCCGCGGCATCTCCCACATCACCGGCGGCGGCTTCTATGAGAATATCCCCCGCAGCCTGAAAAAGGGCTGCTGCGCCCGCATCCAGAAAGAGGATGTCCGCACCCCGGCCCTCTTCCACCTGATGCAGAAGACCGGCAGCATCTCCGAGCACGATATGTTCAACACCTTCAACATGGGCGTCGGCATGGTGCTGACCGTTCCCGCAGAGCAGGCAGACAAGGCTCTGGAGATCCTGCACGCCAACGGCGAGCCGGAAGCTTACCGTCTGGGCGTGATCGCAGAAGGCGAGGGTGTAGAGCTGTGCTGAACATTGCAGTGTTAGTTTCCGGCGGCGGCACGAATCTGCAGGCCCTGCTGGACAGTGAAGCACGGGGCGAGAACCCCAACGGAAAGATCAAACTGGTGGTCGCCTCCAAGCCCGGCGTCTACGCGCTGGAACGTGCCGCCAAAGCCGGCGTGGAGGGCGTGGTCGTCCGCCGGAAGGATTACGGCAAGAGCGAAGATTTCGACGCCGCCCTGCTGGATGTGTTGAAAACTCACAGCATCGACCTTGTGGTGCTGGCCGGTTTCCTGTCGGTGCTTGGCCCCAGCGTCATCGCGGCCTATCCCCGCCGCATCCTGAACGTGCACCCCGCCCTGATTCCGTCCTTCTGCGGGCCGGGAATGTACGGTCTGCGCCCCCATGAAGCGGCACTGGCCCGGGGCTGCAAGGTGACCGGCGCGACGGTTCACTTCGTCAACGAAGAGTGCGACGGCGGCCCCATCCTGCTGCAGAAAGCCGTAGACATCCTGCCCGGCGACACGCCTGAGGTGCTGCAGAAGCGTGTCATGGAACAGGCCGAGTGGAAGCTGCTGCCCAGAGCTGTCGCTATGGTGTGCAGTGGAGAAGCGAAATAAGGCTCCCCTACAAGGGGAGCTGTCGAGCGATAGCGAGACTGAGAGGTTGGATAAGTGAAAACGCTGCGTGCAGCAGTAAAACCTCTCCGTCAATGCTTCGCATTGCCACCTCCCCTGCTAGGGGAGGCAAGCGCAGAAACGGAGAACAACATGGAAAAGATCAACCTGAACGAGTATCTGGCTTCCAACGAATACCCGGGCCGCGGCATTGCCGTCGCCAAGGCACCCGATGGCCGTCAGATGTTTATCGCCTATTTCATCATGGGCCGCAGCGAGAACAGCCGCAACCGCGTCTTTGACCCGGTGCCCGAGCGCGGCGGTCTGTGCACCATCGCCGCTGACCCTGCCAAGCTGGAGGACCCCAGCCTCATCATTTACAACCCGGTGCTGACCCTCGGCAAGACCCACATCGTGACCAACGGCGACCAGACCGACACCATTTACGATCTGATGAGTCAGGGCAAGAGCTTCGCCGATGCCCTCCGCACCCGGACCTTTGAGCCGGACGGCCCCAACTACACCCCCCGCATTTCGGCGGTGGTCTATGCTGACGGCAGCTACCAGATGAGCATTCTGAAATCGGCCGACGGCAACGGTGAGAGCGTCCAGCGGTATTTCTTCGATTACCCCCAGCCTGTCGCCGGCGAGGGCCACTTCATCAGCACCTACAAGCACAACGGCGACCCCATCCCCAGCTTTGAGGGCGAGCCGCTGCGGTTTGCCTGCCCCCGCACCATCGGCGATTTTGCCACCGGCCTGTGGAGCAGCCTGAACATGGACAACAAGGTCAGCCTGTTCGCCCGGGTCATCGACCTCGAGACCGGTGAGAGCGGCGACATGATCTTCAACAAATACGACGCGGTGTGCAGCGATCTGGACGACCCCGAAGAGCCGGAGCTGCTGCCCGAGGAACTGGAAGCCATGAAGGGCTTTGACGAAGAATAAGGAGGACGCGGAATGAACGAACTGGCATTGAAGTACGGCTGCAACCCCAACCAGAAGCCCAGCCGCATTTATATGGAAGACGGCTCCGACCTGCCGGTGACCGTCCTGAACGGAAAACCCGGCTACATCAACTTTCTGGATGCGCTCAACTCCATCCAGCTGGTCAAAGAGCTGAAAACTGCCTGCGGCCTGCCCGCAGCGGCTTCCTTCAAGCACGTCTCTCCGGCAGGCGCGGCTCTGGGCCTGCCCCTGACCGATGTGGAGCGGAAGATGTACCACATCGCCCCCGACTTTGAGCTGTCCCCGCTGGCCTGCGCCTATGCCCGTGCCCGCGGTGCCGACCGGATGTCTTCTTTCGGCGACTGGATCGCTCTGTCCGAGGTCTGCGACGTATCCACCGCAAAGCTGATCCAGCATGAAGTCTCCGACGGCATCATTGCCCCGGGCTATGAGCCGGAAGCCCTGAAGATTCTCGCCGGCAAGAAGAAGGGCAACTACAACGTGGTCGCCATTGACCCCAACTACAAGCCCAACCCCGTTGAACACAAGCAGGTCTACGGCATTACCTTCGAGCAGGGCCGCAACGAGCTGGCTATCAACGCCGACACCATGCTGAACAACTTCGTCACCGAGAACAAGACCGTGACCGAGGAGCAGAAGCGTGACCTTATCATCGCCCTCATCACCCTGAAATACACCCAGTCCAACAGCGTCTGCTACACCTATCACGGCCAGACCATCGGTGTGGGTGCCGGCCAGCAGAGCCGCATCCATTGCACCCGTCTGGCGGGCCAGAAGGCCGACAACTGGCAGCTCCGCCACATGGACAAGGTGCTGAACCTGCCCTTCCGGGACGATGTGTCCAAGCCCAACCGGGACAACGCCATTGATGTTTACATCGGCGACACCCCCGAGGACGTGATCGGCGACGACGTGTGGGCCGAGACCTTCACCGAGCAGCCTGCACCCCTGACCGCAGAGGAAAAGAAAGCCTACCTGAGCCAGATCACCGGCGTCTGCCTCGGCTCCGATGCGTTCTTCCCCTTTGGCGACAACATCGAGCGGGCACGCCGCTCCGGTGTGACGGCCATCGTCCAGCCCGGCGGCTCCATCCGCGATCAGCAGGTCATCGACACCTGCAACAAGTACGGCATCGCCATGGCGTTCTGCGGCATCCGGCTGTTCCATCACTAACCCTCTCAGTCAATGCTTCGCATTGCCAGCTCCCCCGGAGTGGGAGCCCTTGGCAGGCCGGTCAGAAATTTGCGTATTCCGATGCGCGATGGGCCTTGCGATACCCGGCAGAAGCAGTTGGCCTAGACCGCAAGGCCCGGCAGAATAAGAGTCCGTAGGACGAGATTGCATTACTGAACCGATATGCCAATGGCTCTCCCTTTGGGAGAGCTGGCGCGAATGCGCCTGAGAGGGCAAGGTCGGTTGCAAGGAGGGTATTGAGAAAATGAGCAAGAAAATCTTAGTTGTTGGCGGCGGCGGCCGCGAGCACGCCATCATCAAGGCACTGAAAAAAAGCCCGGACTGCGGCGAGATCTGGTGCGCACCCGGCAACGGCGGCATCAGCTATGACGCCCACTGCAAGAACATCAAGGCCACCGACGTAGAACAGATGGTTGCCTTTGCCAAGAACGAGGCATTTGATTATGTCGTCGTCGCGCAGGACGATCCGCTGGCCCTCGGCATGGTGGACGCACTGGCAGAAGTCGGCATCCCGGCCTTCGGCCCGGACAAGGCCGCGGCCCGCATCGAGGCTTCCAAGGTCTTTTCCAAGGACCTGATGAAGAAATACGGCATCCCCACCGCAAAGTATGAGACCTTTAACGACCCCGCCAAGGTCATGGATTACATCCGCTCCGAGAACAAGTACCCGGTGGTCATCAAGGCCGACGGTCTGGCCCTCGGCAAGGGCGTGCTGATCTGCGAGGACGAGCAGCAGGCCGCGGACGGCGTGAAGGAGATCATGCTGGACAAGAAGTTCGGCGCATCCGGCAACCACGTCGTTGTCGAGGAGTTCCTCACCGGCCCCGAGGTCAGCGTGCTGAGCTTCACCGACGGCAAGGTGGTCAAGCCGATGGTCTCTTCGATGGACCACAAGCGCGCCAACGACCACGACACCGGTCTGAACACCGGCGGCATGGGCACCGTGGCCCCCAACCCCTACTACACCCCGGAGATCGCCGCCGAGTGCATGGAGAAGATCTTCCTGCCGACCATCCGCGCCATGAACGCCGAGGGCTGCCCCTTCAAGGGCTGCCTCTACTTCGGCCTGATGCTGACCCCGGACGGCCCCAAGGTGATCGAGTACAACTGCCGCTTCGGGGACCCCGAAACGCAGGTGGTGCTGCCCCTGCTGGAAAGCGACCTGCTCAAGGTCATGACCGCCTGCACCGAGGGCACGCTGGCCGATACCGAGGTCAAGTTCTCGGACGGTGCAGCAGCCTGCGTCATTCTGGCATCCGGCGGCTATCCCGTCAGCTACGAGAAGGGTAAGCCCATCTTGGGTCTGGTGGACGGTCAGCTGCCCGGCGAGCCGGACATCACCGTGTATCACTCCGGCACAGCCATCACCGCCGACGGCCAGCTGGTCACCGCCGGCGGCCGCGTGCTGGGTGTGACGGCCACTGCCCCCGCTCTGCCCGGTGCTCTGACCAAGGCGTATGCCGCCGCTGAAAAGATCCACTTCGAGAAGCTGCATAAGCGGAGTGATATCGGCCTGCGGGCACTCAAGGCGATTGCGGAAAAGGGTTAAATAAATTTACAGGAGGGTCTTTCCCTATGGTATATCGTATTTATGTTGAAAAGAAACCCGGCTTTGACGTCGAGGCGGAGGGCCTGCGCAATGAGCTGGTCTCCCTGCTGGGTATCAAGGAACTGTCCGGTCTGCGTCTGCTGAACCGCTACGACGTGGAGGGCATCGACGAAGCCCTCTTTAATCAGTGCGTCAGCACCGTGTTCAGTGAGCCGCCGGTAGACCGCACTTACAGCGAGCTGCCCGCCACCGACGGCGTGTCCTTCGCCGTGGAGTATCTGCCCGGCCAGTTCGACCAGCGCGCCGACTCTGCCGCCGAGTGCATCCAGCTCA
>CAVKZS010000049.1:0-5512 GCA_963660925.1 Eubacterium sp. CAG:38
GCGATCTCCTTGACCAGCTTGAGCTTATTCCACTGTTCCAGCTCGGTCAGCTTGTTGCCGATCTCGCAGGAAGCAAAACCGCACTGCGGGCTGAGGCAGAGACGATCGAGAGGAATGTACTTTTCGGCCTCGTGGATGCGGGCAATGACTGCCTCCTTGTCTTCCAGACGGGGCGACTTGGTGGTGACAAGGCCCAGCACGACCTTTTTGCCGTCGGCGACGTACTTCAGCGGCTCAAAGCTGCCGGAACGTGCATCGTCGAATTCCAGATAGAACGCATCCACATTCTCCTGTGCCAGCAGGAAGGGCGCGATGGTGAAATAATCGCCTTCACTGGCCCACGTGGAGTGGTAGTTGCCGCGGCAGACGTGGGTGGTGATGGTCAGACCCTCGGGGCGGTCTTCCAGTGCCAGATTGTTCAGGCGCAGGTACTCGGCGGCCACATCCTCGACCTTGGTGTTGGTCTGCTTGAGGAATTCCTGATAGTGCGGGTCGCCGATCATGCCCCAAGTGCAGTCGTCGAACTGGATGTTGCGGCAGCCGGCGGCGTACAGCTCCTTGATGACCGTGCGGTAAGCGGCGGCGATGTCCTGCAGCAGCTGCTCGTGGTCGGGGTAAACGGCATCGGTGTCTTTGCCGTTGTTCTCACGGTACAGCTCGGCCAACAGCTGCGCCGGGGCGGGCATGGTCTGGCGGGCGATGCAGTTCTCATCTTCGAACTGCTTGACGAATTTGTAGTGCTCGACGAAGGGATGATTCTCGCCGCGGATCTTGCCGCTGACCTTGACCGAGCCGTGGGTGGTCTCTTCGCCGTGGAAGAAGTAGCCGTGATCCAGCTCCACTTCCTCGATGCTGTGGAAGCCCCACATGAAGTCCAGATGCCAGTAGCTGCGGCGGAACTCGCCGTCGGTGATGGCGTGATAGCCGGCCCGCTTCTGCTTCTCGATGAGGCGGGTGATCTCCTCATTTTCCACGGCGGTCAGGGCGGCGCGGTCGATCTCGCCGGCCTTGAACTGAGCACGGGCCTCTTTCAGATGCTGGGGGCGCAGGAAGCTGCCCACGAAGTCGTAGCGGAACGGAGATTTCAACTCTGCCATATTCAAAACCCTCTCTGTACGTTGATTTTCGGTGTTCATTGTTCGATGGCAACAGTATACCGCAGAAGTGGGTTTGTGTAAAATATGGAATACCGGCCGTTTGATATAGCTTTAGGCTATGCCTGCCCGGTATACTTTTTCAGAATTTCAATGTACAACTTTCCGAATCGTCCGGGCTGCACCTGCTTATGGGTCAGATAGCCGATCTCCATGGAGTCGTTGACCAGCAGCGGCACAGCGCGGATGTTCGGGCCGTTGAGGGCTTCGCTGATGACACCGCTGCAGATGGTATAACCGTCCAGTCCGATCAGCAGGTTGAACAGGGTCGCCCGGTCCCGTACCAGAATGTCCTTTTTGCTGTCCAGTGTGCTGAGAATCTCTTCGGAAAAATAAAAGGCGTTGTGCTCGCCCTGCTCGTAGGAGAGCCGCGGGTAGGGCTTCAGGTCGTCCAGCGTCAGGGCTTCTTTCTGCGCCAAGGGGCTGGCCGCACTGACAAACACATGGGGCTTTGCGGTGAAGAGCGGCGTAAAAATCAGGTCGTGCTCCCGGATGACCTTGCGCAGAACCGTCTCGTTGTCGTGGTTGAGGTAGAGCACGCCCACCTCGCTGCGCAGGCGGGCCACATCCTCAATGATCTCGTAGGTCTGCGTTTCCCGGATGCGGAAGTCGTATTCCTCGCCGCCGTATGTTTTCAGCAGCTCCACAAAGGCTTCCACCGCAAAGGAATAGTGCTGGGCCGACACGCAGAACTGGTGTTTGACCGGGGCGGAACCGAGGTATTTTTCCTCGATCAGCTCCATCTGGGCCAGCACCTGCCGGGCGTACCCGAGAAATTCCTCTCCTTCCGGGGTCAGGGCGACACCCCGGTTGGTGCGGTGAAAGATCGTCAGGCCAAGCTCCTGTTCCAGCTCCCGGATGGCATTGGTCAGGCTAGGCTGGGAGATGTAAAACTGCTGTGCCGCCCGGCTGATGGTGCCAGTGTCGGCGACGGCGGTAACGTAGCGGAGTTGTTGGAGGGTCATGGCAGTTCCTTTCTTTGCTTTTTTTCTATCCTACCGCAGAATCCGCAGAAACGCAACGATTTTCTTCTGCGCGGGCCCTGCGATATCAAACCGGTATCGCAAGTATGTGCAAGATACGTTTTACCCACCCCGTCATTTCTTTTATAATAGCACCGCAGCCTTGAAACGCTGCAGCATTCCCATATCAAAAAGGAGGCTTTCGGGTATGGGACAACGACAAAGTGAGATCATCAAAAATCATATGGAAGTCTACTGGCACGACTACGCGTCGGCCAGCAAGGGCATCCCCATCACAGAGGCCGGCCTTGTGGAAAAGGCGTCCGTCATCGGCCGCACCGGGCTGATGCTGCTGGAATGCGGCACCGGTGCATGGCGCGTCCGAAGCTCCATGAACACCCTCTCGCGGGAGCTGGGCGTCACCACGACGGCGGACATCGGCCTGCTGTCCATCGAGTTCACCTGTTTTGACGGCGACCAGTGTTACTCCCAGTCGCTCTGTCTGACCAACACGGGCGTGAATACCTCCCGGCTGAATCGGCTGGAACATTTCGTCAACGACTTTGACCGAGAGGGCAAGTTCATGACCGGCGAGGAGCTGCACAGCCACCTCGACGAGATCGAGCGCATCCACGGCCTGTATTCGCCGGTCGCGCTGGGCTTTGCGGCGGCACTGGCCTGCGGCTGCTTCACGTTTCTGCTGGGCGGCGGCCCCATTGAAATGCTGTTTGCATTCTGCGGGGCGGGCGTCGGCAACTTTGTGCGGTGCAAGCTGACCAAGCATCATTTCACCCTGTTTCTGGGCATCACGGCTTCGGTCTGTTCGGCCAGTCTGGTTTATGCCCTGCTGCTGAAAGCGGCGGTCGTGCTCTTTTCCGTCTCCGCACAGCACGAGGCGGGCTACATCTGCTCGATGCTCTTCATCGTTCCGGGCTTTCCCTTCATCACCAGCGGCATCGACCTCGCCAAGCTGGATATGCGCTCGGGTCTGGAACGACTCGCCTATGCCCTGATCATCATCCTCGTGGCTACCATGACCGCTTGGATCATGGCCCTGCTGCTGCATCTGCAGCCGGTGCAGTTCCCGGCATTGAGCCTGACCGTGCCGGAAGAGATCCTGTTCCGGCTGCTGGCAAGCTTCGGCGGTGTGTTCGGCTTCTCGCTGATGTTCAACAGCCCCCGGAATCTGGCCGTCTGCGCCGCTCTGATCGGTGCCGTGACCAATACCTTCCGGCTCGAGCTGGTCAGTCTAGCGGGCTTCCCGCCCGCTGTGGCCGCATTTCTGGGGTCGCTGCTGGCCGGGCTGCTGGCTTCCTGCCTGAAGAGTGCCGCCGGCTATCCCCGCATTTCCGTTACCGTTCCGTCCATCGTCATCATGGTGCCGGGGCTGTACTTTTACCGGGCCATCTACAACCTCGGCATCATGTCCCTGACGGACTCCGCCACATGGTTTGCCGATGCCATCCTGATGATCGTGGCACTGCCGATGGGCCTCATCTTTGCCCGGATCATCACCGACCGTACGTTCCGCTATTGCACATAAAGGTGCAGTTGTTATCTCTCCCTCTACAAAACAAAATGCAGAGAACCAAATCCGGCTCTCTGCATTTTGTTTTGCTGAGAATGAGATCATGAAACAGGAACTCGTCTGCGGGAAAGGCTTATTCCCCGTAGACGATCTTGGTGGCAGTTTCAATGTGGCGTTCCAACCGGTCAGAAAAGTGCTCCAGCGGCAGGAACACGCCCAGCTCGTCGTAGTGGGTGCCGCCGTCCTCCAGCGAATCCTGTCCGTAGTAGACCACAGAGCGGGGCAGCGCGTGCTGCAGTTTCATCTGGATGTCCCAGACGGTGGAGTAGGCTTCGGCTTCGGTCACTTTCTGCTTGACGGTATCCGGCAGCTCGTAGATCAGCAGCAAACCCAAATGCTGGTTGTAGTGGTACTCCACCACATTCATGCTGTCTTCTTCGTAGCCGTGGTACTTGCAGTATCCGGTGGCGAGGTCCATCTTGACCCGCGCCTGTTTGGAAAAGACCCGGATGAACCGGTCGTATTCCTTTTTGCTGACCGCAAATTTGTTGTCTGGCCGCAGCAGCCCCTCGTCATCGGTCAGGATGACCGGGTTCGGCTGGCCGTCTGCGTTGAATTTGAAGGGGATCAACGCTGCGTTCCGCAGCAGATCGAACATACTATGCTGGCAGATCGCCATGAGGAAGGCCGACAGATCTTTGTTTTCATAGGCATTGAACAGTGCGGCCGTGAATTGCTGTGCGTTCAGTTCCGGTGCGTCCAGCACATCCGCCATATCCAGCGACTCATTGAAGGTGCTCATCAAACGGCGGCAGGCCTCGGGATTTTTCAGGATCTCGCTGAACAGTGCCTCTGCTTTTTCTTCGCGTGGAAATATCGTTGCCATTGGGCAAGCCCTCTTTCTCTGAATTTCCATCCGTTATTATAAGGTCTGCGGGCTGCGATGTGAAATATCCGTTTCGTATCGAGGGCATTTTATTGGGATATGAAAGAACTGCTTTGGGCCGCCTTCGGAGCTGCCGCAGCCGCTGGGTCTGCTTTTCCCAGCATCTGCTGGAACTTCCGCGCCGCCGTATTCAGGGGGCGGTGGTGGTCGTAGACCAGACAGATGCTGCGGGAGGGGATGATCTCCTGCAGGTGAAGCGGGACGATCTCGCCCCGGGCCAGCAGCTCTTTTGCCATGGGTTCCGGCACAAAGGCAAGGCCCAATTCGCTCTTGACCAGCGTGAGCATCTGGTCGGTGGTCGCGGCCTCGGTGTCCGGCTTCAGCACGGCGTCGTGGTCGAGGAAGAACTGCCGGTAGAAGCTGCGGGTCATGCTCTCCTCGCTCAGGGAGATGAGCGGGTAGCTGCTCAGTTCTTTCAACGTCAGGCTCTGGCTCGCCAGAGCGGTGAAGGTCTTTCCGCCCACCAGAACTTCATAAAACGGCTTCAGCTCCACCATTTTCAGGCCGGAATCCACCTCCGCCGGCGTCGAGATGACCGCAAAATCCACCTCGCCGTTCTTGACGGCCTGCACCGCCTGCGGGGTGGAGTGGTTCGAGATCCGCAGCCGAATGCCGGGATACTCGGTGTGGAAATCCCGCAGCTTTTCGGACAGATAAATGTTCAGGGCCGTCTCGGTCGCGCTGATGCTGATGGAGCCGTGTTCCAACGTTGCACTGGAACTCAGCTCTTCTTCGGCGTCTTGGATCTGCACTGCCGCCGACGCAATGCGGGAATAGAGCATCTCGCCTTCCGGCGTCAGGGTCACGCCCCGGTTGGAGCGGATGAAGAGCACGCAGTTCAGCTGGCTTTCCAGCCGGTTCATCGAGTGGGTGATGTTGGGCTGGTTGTTGCCCAGCACCCGCGCTGCCTTGGTAAAATTCT
>CAVKZS010000050.1:0-22707 GCA_963660925.1 Eubacterium sp. CAG:38
GGAAGGACAGGTAAATGCCCCAGATAAAGGGCCAGATGAAGCCGATGATGAACGCAATCAGCGTAGGCAGAACGAACACCGGCCAGTATTTGCTGATGGCTTTTTGCATGATATACCTCCTGACATCATAAAGGAGGCGGGCGAACCATTCGCCCGCCTCCCATTCAATTCTTTGTGTTACCGGAAGTCAGGATCAGCCGTTGGCCAGCTTGTACTCCTTGGCCCAGCCATCGACGAAGGCGGTGACGACGCCGTTCCAGTCGCCGGTGCCTGCTGCATAAGCGGTCAGGGCAGAACCAACACCGTTCTTCCACTCCTCGGAAGGCATGGTGGAGAAGCACCAGTCCACACTGGTCTTGCCGTCGGCCACATACTCGTTTGCAATGGCGATCAGCGGGTTGGTGGAATCCTTCGCCTTCTTGAAGGGGATGACAAAGCCCATGTCATCTGCCATTGCAGAAGTGCCCTTGTCGGAAGAGACACACCAGTACAGGAAGTCCAGAGTAGCCTGAATGTCCTCGTCGGAAGCGGTGTTGTTCACGCACCAGTAGTTCTCAGAACCGGTGCACAGACCCTGATTCTCCTCGCCGTCCACACCGATGTAGATGGGCAGCATACCGAGGTTGTCGTCGCCCAGAGAAGAGACATCGCTGTATGCCCAAGTGCCGTTCTGATAGAAGACAGCCTTCTTATCGACGAACTCAGCCACAGCATCGTTGCCGGTCTTGGAAGCCAGCAGCTTCGGGTCGCAGGTGGAGTCGGTGATGTACAGATCCCAGATCTGCTTGTAGTTGTCGAGGTAGGTGCCCTTGATGGCGTCGGTGGAGCCGATGCCGTCTGCCTTGTACTCATAGTAGATGGGCAGGTTTGCCAGATGGGTCTTGAAACGCCAGTCGGAAGAACCATCCATGCCGGCGGAGGTGAAGGCACCATCCACGCCCAGCTCGTCCTTGCGGGCCTGAATGTCGTCGGCAACCTTCTTCAGATCGTCAAAGCCCTTGATGTCGTCCTGCGTATAGCCGGCAGCCTCCAGCAGCTCTTTGTTGTAGATGATGCCGTAGGTCTCGATGACGTATGCAATGCCCTGCACAGCGTCGCCGTCCTTCAGAGCGAAGGAGTCGCTGGTCAGCTCGCCATACAGCTGGCTGCCGGACAGATCGTAGCAGTAATCCTTCCAGTTGGCCAGACCGACGGGGCCGTTGACCTGAAACAGGGTGGGAGCTTCGCTCTTCTCCATCTCGCTCATCAGGGTGGTCTCGTACTGGCCGGAAGCAGCGGTCACGACGGTCACGGGCACGCCGGTCTCATCGGTGTAAGCCTTGGCCAGATCCTGCCATGCCTGATCCTGCTCGGGCTTGAAGTTCAGGTAGTAGACCTTGCCGGCAGCGGTGGGAGCAGCAGAAGCGGCAGTGGAGCTTGCTGCAGCAGAGGAAGCAGCGGTGGAGCTGCTGGAAGAGCCGCCGCAGGCAGCCAGACCCAGAGCAGCAGCGGAAACGCCGGCGGCCTTCAGGAAATTACGACGAGAGATCATCTTTTTCATAATTGTTCTCCTTCTTCATTATAAAAAGATTCGATTTATTGCTGCCGTCTGTGCAGACGGAAGTAAGACTTAAGCATTGCTGCGGCAGGGACGGACGCTTTCGCCCTGCTGCAGTTCAGGCTGCAGGGTCACAGTCTGGGCCGGTGCTCCGTGCTCGATCTGCCGCACCAGCAGCTCGATGCTTTGCAGCGCGATCTGTTCGCTGGGCTGGACGATGGTGGTCATCACCGGCACGCAGTAGCGGGACATCGTGATGCCGTCGAAGCCGATCACCGAGACATCTTCCGGGACACGGAACCCGGCACTGACCAGTGCGCGGATGGCACCGAACGCGATCACATCGCTCATGGCGAACAGGGCAGTAAACTCGGCACGCTTGGCCAGCAGACCGTTCATAGCGTGGTAGGCAGACTCGAAATCGTAGTTGGACAGGCCAAACAGGTTGTCGTCGAACCGGAGTCCGGCTTCCTCCATGGCATCCTGTGCGCCGAGCCGCCGCATCCGGCTGGGATAGCTGGTGGCCGGGCCGCCCAGAACAGCGATCTTCCGGTGTCCCTGTGCGATTAGGTGTGCGACGGCGGTGTGGGCCGAAGCCCGGTCGTCCACGCCCACCATGGACAGGTTGGGAAAATCCAGTTCGTCGGAGACCAGCGTTGCCAGCACCGAAGGAACGGTGATGTTACCGAACCCTTTCTGGAAGTTGGTGACGCTGCCGCCCAGAAAGATCATGCCTTTGGGCTTGATCTCCCGCAGGATCTTCTCGGCTGCGTCGATCTCGTTGGCGTTCTCGTCCAGATAGGAGACGATGCCGTTGTACCCGTACAGGGTGGCGGCCCGCTGCAGCTGGACCAGAAAATCCGAGAAGAAGATGTTCCGGGTGCCTTTGACCACAAAGACCAGACTGCGGGACTGCTGGATCTTGAGCTGGCGTGCGTTGGTGTTGGGAACGAACCCCGATTCCCGCATGATCCGCAGAACGTGCTCCTTGGTCTCGGGGCGGACGTCCGGCCGGTCGTTGATGACCCGGGAGATGGTGCTGACGGAACAGCCGCTGATCCGGGCAATGTCCTTGATGGTCATGTTCGGCATTTTACATCTCTCACTTTCGGTCATATTATCGGGAACGGTGTCGGGAACGTTTCCAGTGACTTTATTATGGCATGATTTGCACAAAAAATCAATAAGTGAAGAACACTTTTGGCACTATTGCCTAAGAAAGCCGGGCGGGTTTGTGCAGGTTGATTTGAGTGAAAATCAAAACAAATCGCTACTCCCGGGAATTCCCGGTACAAGTCAAATCCTCCCGAAACGACCGTACCCTTTTGTAACGATTTCCCCATTTCCTGCCAGAAAATGCACCCGGAAAAGCAAACAAAAATCCCGGCAAAACTCCGTCCGGAAACGGGGCTCTGCCGGGAATCATTCAGCATTCTTGGCTCTCCCTTTGGGAGAGCTGTCGCCGGAGGCGACTGAGAGGGTGTCAGCGGGCTTGCCCTCTCCGTCACGGCTTTCGCCGTGCCACCTCTCCCAGAGTGAGAGGCAAGAGAGAACTTATTCAGACCGCAGGGCCTTGACCGGGTCGCACTTGGACGCGCTCTTGGCCGGGATGAAGCCGCCCAAAATGGTCAGCACGGTCGCCAGCAGGATCAGCACGGCGGCGGCTCCGATGGGGAGCACGGCCGTGACGCTGGCACTGCCGGAAACCTTGCGGATGAGCATATTGCCCGGGATCAGCAGGATCTCGCTGAGCACGATGCCCATCACGCCGGAGCACAGGCCGATGATGAAGGTCTCGGCGTTGAACACCTCCGAGACGTTTCGCTTGGAAGCACCGATGGCGCGGAGGATGCCGATCTCCTTGCGGCGTTCGAGGACGCTGATATAGGTGATGACGCCGATCATGATGGAGGAGACCACCAGCGAGATGGAGACGAAGGCCACCAGCATATTGCTGATCATGTTGATGATCTCGGTCACAGAGGTCATCAGGGTGCCTACGAGGTCGGTGTAGTGGATCACCTTTTCATCGGCTCCTTGTGCCGACATATTGTCGTTGTAGGCGTCCAGCTTTGCCACCACGCTGGCCTTGTGGTCAAAGTCGGTGGGATAAATGTTGATCTGGCTGGGCGAATCCAGATCGGCATAGCCGAAGTTCTGGAGGTTGCTGTCGTAGGTGGCGGAGGAAGAGAGCATCGAGGACTTCATCAGTTCAGTCAGGTCGTCCTCGCTCATATTGATCTGGATGGCGTTCTGGAAGGCTTTTGCGTCGATCTTGAGTGCGTTTTCCATCTGGCTGCTGAGCTTGGCGATGTTTTCCTCGAGGGCGGACTGGATATTGCCGCTCATCTGGGTCATCATCGTGCTCATGGCAGTTTCCATGGCCGTGCTGATCTGGGTCTGCAGGGCGGTGGTGATCTGGGAAGAATAGCTTTCCATCACGGTCTGCATGGCTTGCTGCATCGCGGCCGAGACCTGTGCGCTGATGGCGTCGGTGTCCACCAGATCCTGCATCGAGTCGGCCATCAGCTGCTGGAACTGCTCGCTCTTGAGGTAGGCCGAGAAGCTGATCTTATCGAGATTCAGGATGCCGTTGCCGATGACGTAGTTCTTGTAGCCGTCAAAGACCTTGCTCATCAGCCCCTCCAGCGCGTCGGAAGAGATGGAGAGGTCGAGGCCGGAAAACGCTTCGCTCAGATCCATTTCGGGCATTTCACCCAGATCGCCGAGGTCGTCGAAGTTCAGGTCAAAGCTGTCCGGGTCCAGCACGGTGGACAGATCAAAAGAATCGCCGGTCATGTCGAACGCGCCGCTGAGGTCGAAGTTCAGCGCGCTGGCATCGAACTGGAAGGCGTTCTGGAGCATATCGGTGTCGATGGTGAAGAGGGAAGCCAGATCGAAGGCAGAGAGGGCATCGTCGGAGCCGAATTCCTCGCCGGTCAGGACGTTGACGGAGGGGGTGGCCATCTGCTCTTTGACGATCTCGCTCTTCTTGGCCTGCTCGATGACGTGCTGGGTCAGGGAAGCGGGGTAGGCGATGCCGGACGACAGCATGGCGGCGGAGGACTCGGGATCAGGCTGGACGATGCCGACCACGGTCAGGTCGGTGCTGCCCGCCACAAGCTTCTTCATATAATCGGTATCGTCGGTCTTGCTCTTCCAGACGTTATAAGTGTCGTCGTAGACATAGCAGTCGGCGGCATCCACCAGCTTGAAGGTCAGGCCGAGGAAGTCATCCACGGAATAGGTGTGGAAATCGTCCGGGACGGTGACGTTCTGGTTCTGGGCGAACTGCTGGATCATCTTGTCCAGCTCGGCGTTGTCCCGCAGACCCATAGCGTAGAGGGCGTAGTCGGTCACGCTGCCGTCGGCTCCCAGAACCACCACGCACTCGTTGTAGCGTTCGGGCCAGCGTCCGGCCCTGACCTGATACTGGGAGCTGTACAGCTCGCTGCTGGCCGGCAGCTGGTAGAAAACGCTGGTGTTCATCATGGAGGACATGATGCTGTTGGTGGAAGACGAAGAGCTGATGCCCAGCGAGGAGAGGGAGGAGTCCGGGTTGACCTGCCGGATGGTGCCGTCGGCATTCTCCCGGAAGATCTGGGGCATTACATTATAGGAATACTCGATGGAGGTGGTATCCTCGGCGATGGTGCAGTCGCCGCTTTCGAGATAGGTCTTGAAGGACTTCAGGTCGTTGGAGGTGATGCCCGAGACCATCTGGCCGATCAGCTGCCGCACCGGGATCATTTCACTTTCTTCGGTGCTGCCCGAGCTGGCGGCACTGCTGGATGCGGACGAACCGCCGGTGCTGCCGGAATTGCTGCCCAGCAGGGAGGTGAAGTCCATGCCGCTGCTCATGATCTGCAAAGGGTACTCGCTCAGGGTCGAACGCTCCATATCGTCGATGTAGTCGTTGACACCGGTGGACAGCGAGATGATGAGCGCGATGCCGATGATGCCGATGGAACCGGCAAAGGCGGTGAGCAGGGTGCGGGCCTTTTTGGTTTTCAGGTTGTTGAAGCTCAACGCCAGCGAGGTCAGCCACGACATGGACGAGCGGCCCATGTTCTTGTGGACGGCCGGAGCCAGCTGGGTGGTGTCCGGCTGGTAGGGCATGGTGTCGGAGAGGATCACGCCGTCTTTCAGGTTGACGATGCGGGTGGCGTACCGTTCGGCCAGCTCAGGGTTGTGGGTGACCATGACCACCAGTCGGTCCTTGGCGACCTCTTTCAGCAGTTCCATGACCTGAATGCTGGTGTCGCTGTCCAGTGCGCCGGTGGGCTCGTCGGCCAGCAGGATGTCCGGGTTGTTGACGAGGGCGCGGGCGATGGCGACGCGCTGCATCTGGCCGCCGGACATCTCGGTGGGGTGTTTGTGCAGCTGGTTGCCGAGGCCCACTTTCTGCAACGCTTCGGTGGCGCGGCGTTTCCGCTCGGCACCCGACACGCCCGAGATGGTCAACGCCAGTTCGACGTTTGCCAGCACCGTCTGGTGGGGGATCAGATTGTAGCTCTGGAACACAAAGCCGATGGTGTGGTTGCGGTAGGAGTCCCAGTCGCGGTCGGTGTATTTCTTGGTGGAGATGCCGTTGATGATCAGATCGCCGCTGTCGTACCGGTCGAGGCCGCCGATGATGTTCAGCAGGGTGGTCTTGCCGGAACCGCTGGGGCCGAGGATGGCAACAAATTCGTTGTCGCGCAGATTGAGACTGACTTTGTTCAGGGCTGTCTGAACAAGGTCGCCGGTTTTGTATTCCTTGTGGATTTCCTTGAGTTGAAGCATAGGCTCTGCCTTTCTGGTCCGCTGGTTGTCATAAAATATCCAGTGTAGTATATCAGACGAATGTGAACAAACCATGGCCTTTTCCATAAAAATCCGCGCTGATCCTCTCAAAATCGCCGCGGCTGTCCGGCGTTGGAAAAATGGGGAAAGGACGGTTTGCCGCTTGCTTTTTGGCCGGAGCAATGGTATTCTAATCACAGAAGCCCGCACGGAGAAATTGCACCGCTCGTTCGCGGGCGCAAACCAAGGCGTCAGTGCGCCCGCCTGCGACACTTTTCGACACAACTTTTCGGTTGAATCTTTTCCGATGACTTTATACAATAGAAGCAAAAAATAAGGGAACGGCGTCGGAAACTTAATTTATTAAGTTGATAAACGATAACAACGAAAAGAAAACGAGGAGGGGAGCGCGGGTGACCAACGGGCAGAACGCTGCGGGACTGCGGATCGCTTTGGCCAGCTATGATCTGCGGCAGCTTCGGGTATGGAGCCATTATCTTGAGGAACAAAGTGCAGGGCTGAGCTGTTATGGATTCCGCAGCGGCGGAGAGCTTCTGGCGGCATTGCTGCAGGGAGAACACTTCGACATTGTGGTGCTGGGCAGCCAGCTGGAAGATATGTCCGCCATGGAGTTTCTGGGGCGGGCGGGCCGGACGCGGGAGCGGCCGTATTTTCTCCTGATGGACGAAGGGCTGAAAGACCGCGCCTCGGTCAACCGGAACCCGGACGGCCCCTGCTACCTGATCCGCCAGACCAGCTTGCGGGATCTGCTGGATCAGCTGCAGAATGTGCCCGGCAGCCCGACCCGGCCGGTGGAGCAGCTCTGCAAAAAGTATTACGACCGGTGGCACATCCAGCAGCCGGATGCCAATTGTACTTACCTCACGCAGGCGGTCTGCATCGCCTGCGGTTCGTCCAACCGTCTGGCAATCCGCAAAGAGATCCTGCAGCAGATCGCCGAACAGCACAATATGACCGTCGCCGCTGTCAACAGCGGCCTGCGGCGGCTGATCGACAGCCTTGAGACCCGCCAGCCGGTGGCGTGGAGGACGTTCAAGGAAAAATATCATCTGGATGAGACGAAAGTGACCACCGGCAAGCTGATCTATGCCCTCAAGCGGGCAGTCGAACAGGACCTTTGATCTTTTTGTTTCCCACAGAACCCCTGAAAATACAGCGCAGACGTGCAGCGGAAAGGAGCAGGCAACATGAAGGATTGTGCGCAGGAAATGCAGACGCCGGAGCTGCCTGATTTTTCCGATCTTCCGGCCCAAGAATTTGAAGCCGTCTGCACCCACTCCCTGAGCCTGATCGACCAGAACCGGGAATACTTGCAGATGCACCTTTCCGGTACGGGCGACGAGCGGACAGAGCTGGCGTTGTCGGATATCGAAGTCGAGACGGTCCGGCTGGAACGGGCCTTGGCCGGGATGATGCGGTTGTGGGAAGTTTCCGGCGGCACCGCACGCCCCCGGGAACAGCGGTTCCGCCCGCTGGATCTCTGCCGCCTGCTGGGAGCTGTCGAAACGCTGGAAGAGCCGCTCTTCCGGCAGATGGGCGTGACGCTGCGGGTGGAACATTCCGGCCTGAAACAGGCACCGGTCATGGCGGACCCGGACCGGACCGAACAGGTGCTCCTGCATCTGCTCTCCAATGCACTGCGGGCCTGTTCCGGCTCCCGGAACGCCAAGGTGGAGTTGACCCTTCGGCCCGAAGGGGAGGGTTACACGCTGACCATCGCCGACAATGGCTGCGGTCTGCCCGCGCCGGAGCACTGGCAGGAGAACCACCGCCGGTTTCTGGGCGGGGCCAAGATGGGCCTGCGCCTTTGCCGGGCCTACTGCGCGGATGCCGGGTGGGAGTTTTCCCTCACCGACAGGCCCGGCGGCGGGGCAGTGGCCGTGATCCGGATGCCTGCACAGGCGGTGGAACCGCCCGACATCGTGGAGTTGAACGCCGCCGGAGAACCCGAACACGCCCGCCTGCTCTGGCTACTGCGCCGGGAGCTGCGGCTGCTCTGCCCGCCGGAACTGCCGGAAAACCAATAACGCAACACTTCAATCATTCGGCCCGCTGTGCCGATGCAGAAAGCTGCACCGGTGCGGCGGGCTTTCTGTGTTTTGCGGGAGGAAAAACGCCGCAGGCAAAGAATCTTTACTGAAAATTGAAAAACACAAACAAAAAGATTGCGAAATTCACAAAATGTTTAAGAATTAGAGCGGAAAAACCTGATTTTGCGTTGTAAAATAGAGGATACCATTGATTGTGCACGCAATTTGGTCTATAATATATTTGTATGCGAATCGACAAAATGATTCGCTAACAAACAAATTTTCGTGAGAGTTTTTGTCAGAAAATCCGCACCGGGGGTTGTCCCGGTGAAAACCCATCAGGGAGGAAAAACAACGTGAGAGTAGGTCTTGACATCGGCAGTACGACCATCAAGTGCGTCGTGCTGGATGAAAACGATACCCTTGTATATTCGACATACGAACGGCATTACAGCCATATTCTGGAAAAGGCACAGGAGCTTCTGCGCCGGATCGACGACGAGCAGCTGCATGGTAAGAAAGCTCTGCTGAGCATTTCCGGCTCGGCCGGCATGGGTCTGGCCGACAGCTGCGGCGTGCCCTTTGTGCAGGAAGTGTTCTCGACCCGCGTGGCCGTCAAGAAGTTCGTCCCCGCAACGGATTGTGTCATTGAGCTGGGCGGCGAGGATGCAAAGATCCTCTTCCTGACCAACGGCACCGAAGTCCGGATGAACGGCAGCTGCGCCGGCGGCACCGGTGCCTTCATCGACCAGATGGCGACCCTGCTGAAGATGAGCGCGGACGAGATGAACAAGGCCGCAGAGCAGGCACAGCGTACTTACACCATCGCATCCCGCTGCGGTGTCTTCGCCAAGAGCGACGTGCAGCCCCTCATCAATCAGGGCGCGCGCACCGAGGACATCGCCGCCAGCATCTATAAGGCCGTGGTCAACCAGACCATCGCAGGTCTGGCACAGGGCCGCCCCATCAAGGGCAATATCCTGTATCTGGGCGGCCCGCTGACCTTCAGCACCGTCCTGCGCAAGAGCTTCGACGAGGCGTTGGGCGTCACCGGCACCTGCCCGGAGAACAGCCTGCTCTACGTCGCACTGGGTGCGGCCATCTACGCCGATCAGGAGTTCAATCTTTCCGAGGTCGCCAAGCAGCTGGACGAGTATGCCGCCACTGCGACCTATGCCAGCGAGCCGCCGCTCTTTGCCAGCAAGGAAGAGTATGAGGCGTTCCACGCCCGGCATATGTCCCACAGCGTGCCCCGCGTGGCGTTCGGTGCACAGTGCGGCCCGGTCCATATCGGCATCGACTCCGGTTCCACCACCGTCAAACTGGTGGTCGTGGACGAAAAGAGCCAGATCCTCTACACCAACTATCAGCCCAACCTCGGCAACCCGCTGCCCCTGATCCGGGAGCAGCTGCTCAAGATCTATAAAGAGCATCCGGGTCTGCAGGTGGCCAGTGTGACCACCACCGGCTACGGCGAAGAGCTGGTCAAGAACGCCTTCCGCTGTGATTACGGTCTGGTCGAAACGGTGGCCCACTTCACCGCTGCCAAATACTTCATGCCGGACGTCGATTTCATCATCGACATCGGCGGTCAGGATATGAAATGCTTCAAGATCGAAGATGGTGCCATCAGCAACATCTTCCTGAACGAAGCCTGCTCCTCCGGCTGCGGCAGCTTCCTCCAGACATTTGCACAGGCCTTGGGCTACGACGTCAAGGATTTCGCTGCACTGGGCCTGTTCGCAGACCGTCCGGTGGATCTCGGCAGCCGCTGCACCGTGTTCATGAACAGCTCGGTCAAGCAGGCACAGAAAGACGGTGCCAGCATCGAGAACATCTCGGCCGGCCTGTCCATCAGCGTCGTCAAGAATGCGCTGTACAAGGTCATCCGTGCTTCCAGCCCCGAAGAGCTGGGCCGGAAGATCGTCGTGCAGGGCGGCACCTTCTACAATGAGGCCGTTCTCCGTGCCTTCGAGAAGGAAATGGGCGTGGACGTCATCCGTCCCGACATCGCTGGCCTGATGGGTGCCTACGGTGCAGCCCTCTACGGCCTGCGCCAGAGCCACAAGAACGGCCAGACCGTCTCCCACATGATGGACCAGAAGGAGCTGGAAAGCTTCGACCAGAAGGTGGTCAGCGTCAAGTGCGGCGGCTGCGGCAACCATTGCCAGCTCACCGTCAATACCTTCGCCGACGGCCGCAAGTTCATCTCCGGCAACCGCTGCGATAAGCCCGTGACCGGCAAGAGTGAGGACAACAGCCTCAATCTCTACGCCTACAAGCAGCAGCTTCTCGCCAGCTACAAGCCGGTGCCCGGCAAGCGCGGTTCCATCGGCATCCCGCTCTGCCTCGGTTTCTATGAGCTGCTGCCCTTCTGGTACACCTTCTGGACGAAACTGGGCTTTGCGGTCCACACCAGCCCGGTGTCCAGCCGCGGTCTGTACCTGTCCGGTCAGGCCACCATCCCCAGCGATACGGCCTGCTTCCCGGCGAAGCTCAGCCACGGCCACATCAAGGCCCTGAGCCAGCTGAATCTGGACGCGATCTTCTATCCCTGCCTGACCTATAACATCGACGAGGGTCTGGGCGATAACCATTACAACTGCCCGGTGGTCGCCTACTATCCCGAGGTTCTGGCCGGCAACTGCCCCGAGCTGGAAGGCAAGAAGTTCATCTACGATTATGTCGGCATCCATCGCCCGAAGGATTTCGTCAAGAAGATGGCGAAGGAGATCCTGCCCAAGTACTTCAGCGGCATCTCCGAGAAGGAAGTACAGGAGGCTACCGATGCCGCCTTTGCCGAGTACGAGGCACACATGGCCAAGATCCGGGTCAAGGGCAGCGAGATCATCGACGAGGCCCGCCGGCAGGGCAAGCGGATCATCGTGCTGGCCGGCCGTCCGTATCACGTTGACCCCGAGGTCAACCACGGCATCGACCACCTGATCACCCGCCACGGCGCGGCCGTCGTCACCGAGGACAGCATCTCCAACCGGGTGCAGAAGTTCCCGACCAGCGTCCTGAACCAGTGGACCTACCACAGCCGCCTGTATGCAGCGGCCAAGTACTGCACCACCCAGAAGGATATGGATCTGGTACAGTTGGTCTCCTTCGGCTGCGGCGTCGATGCCATTACCACCGACGAGACCCGCGAGATCCTGCAGGAGGGCGGCAAGCTCTACACCCAGCTCAAGATCGACGAGATCACCAACCTTGGCGCAGTCAACATCCGTCTGCGCAGCCTCTTTGCGGCTCTGGACGAGCGCGATGAGGACCGGAAAGGGGAGTAATCCATGGAATACACTTACCCGAAATTTACCCCGGAGATGAAGAAGACCCACACCATCCTCATCCCCAATATGGCCATCACCCAGTTCCGTCTGCTGGAATACGCGCTGCGCTACGACGGCTACAAGTGCGAGATCCTCGGCAACTGCGGCAGCGCAGTGGCCCAGCTGGGCCTGAAATATGTCCACAACGACACCTGCTACCCGGCTCTGCTGGTCATCGGCCAGTTCCTCGACGCGCTGAACAGCGGCAAGTACGACCTCGAACATACAGCCCTGCTCATCACCCAGACCGGCGGCGGCTGCCGTGCGTCCAACTACATCCACCTGCTCCGCAAGGCACTGGTCAAGGCGGGCTATCCGCAGATCCCGGTCGCCAGCCTGAACTTCTCGGGCCTCGAGAAGGACAGCGGCTTCCAGATGACCCTGCCGCTGGCACGCCGCGCCATCGCCTGCGTGTTCTACGGCGATCTGCTCTGCGCCCTCCGCAATCAGGTAGCTCCTTACGAGAACGAAAAGGGTGCCGCTGACAAGATGGTGGATCTCTGGGTCGAGCGTCTGGGCCGCGTTCTGCTGGCCGGCAAGGGCTTCACCTCCCGCGAGATGAAGCATACCTTCCCCCTCATCGCCAAAGACTTCGCCAAGATCCCCGTCACCCGTGTGCCGAAGGTCAAGGTCGGCGTGGTCGGCGAGATCTACGTCAAATACAGCCCGTTGGGTAACAACGACCTGCAGAAATTCCTCGAGAGTCAGGATTGCGAGGTCAATTTCCCGGGTCTGATGGGCTTTGTCCAGTACTGCATCTTCAACATGGGCGAGGATCACGTCCTCTACGGCGGTGCGCTGGGCATCAAGCTGGGCACCGACCAGCTGCTCAACTGGCTGGACAGCGTGGAGCGTGCCATGCTGAAAGCCACTTCGGACGCCGGCTTCTATGCACCCGGCCCCTTCAAGGAACTGATCGAGAAGCCCCGCGGCGTCATCTCGCTGGGAGCCAAGATGGGCGAGGGCTGGCTGCTGACCGCCGAGATGATCGAGCTGGTGCAGGGCGGCTACGGCAACATCGTCTGCGCCCAGCCCTTCGGCTGTCTGCCCAACCACATCGTCGGCAAGGGCATGGTCAATAAGATCCGCGCCCTCTACCCGGCGGCAAACATCACCCCCATCGACTATGACCCCAGTGCCACCAAGGTCAATCAGGAGAACCGCATCAAGCTGATGCTGGCCGTCGCCAAGGAGCGGCTGAATAACCCCTCCGCCGTTGACGCCAAGCCCCTCACCGCTGAGCAGCTCGCCGGCGGCGCACCAAACCTCTCCCACGAGATGGCAACGGTGTAAACGAAACCAATATAAAACAACAAAGCTCCCGGTACAGCGTTGAAACTGTACCGGGAGCTTTTGCTTTGTAAATGACAGCACTATGATTGCAAGGTGCTGTCATTTGTGCTATAATGAGAATAACAAAGACAGGAGGTGCTGAACATGGCACAGATCAGTGTCCGGGTGGACGATGCCGTGAAACGCGGTGCAGAACAGACTTTCAACGAGATCGGGCTGAGCATGAATACGGCGATCACCGTATTTCTGAAAGCCTGCGCACGGGAAAAGCGAATCCCCTTTGAATTGAGCGCAGAGCCGTTTTATTCGGCATCGAATATGCGGTATCTCGAGAATATCATGCAGGATGTGAAAGACGGCAAGGCACATTTTGCAGAGCATGAGCTGATCGAGGAGGACTAATGCGGCTGCTGAAAGCATTGGGCTTACCATTTCCTGCCGTGGGCAGTACGACGACAGATAAAAAGAACTCCGCAAAGGGTATGATATGTACCCGATGCGGAGTTCTCCTTTTAGTGGTTCAGAACTTAATAAGCTGATATGATCTTAAAAGGATGATGAAGGCTCGTTATTTCTTGAGAGAAACAGCTCCAGTAGAAGTAAGGTATTGATAAACGGTGTAGGTCTCATTTGCGGAATCGGCTTCTTTAAACATATTTGTCAGGGTGATAATGTGCTGGGAAGCCCAGTCATTGTACTGCTCTTCAGTGATGGGAACTTCAAGGGTGTATGTTGCAGTTTCCCCTGCTTTGAGAGTTGTATTATAGGAAGAACTAGAGCCATTGCAACGCAGTTCATCAATTTCGAGCGGAGAGCCATCCCAAAGAACAGCAAAATTAGATTCATTCACAGTGCGATCCAAAGTGCCGGTATTTTTCAAGGTGACCTTGGAAACAATTTCATAATGTGTTGTTTTGCTCTCACTGCTGTGGACATAGCCACCGACAGTGATTGTAATCGTAGACACTGTGACATAAGTGTTTTTGTCAAAAGAACAATCTACGACTTCCACCTTACTGTAAGCGGGTTTTTCGGGTTCAGGCTGGGAAGAACTGCTGGAAATGGAAGAGGAAATACTGGATGCCTCGCTGGAAGATGCCGGTGTTGCGGAAGAAGAACTGACGCTGGAAACACTCGAGGCCGGGCTAGAGGCAGAGGATGCAATCGAGGAAGAGGGGGCACTGCCGCAACCAGAAAGTAGGGAAGCAGTTAGAACAACTGCGGCAAGTGAAGAGCAAAAAATACGTTTCATGATATAACCTCCTTGGTGAGTAAATTGTCTTATCACAAAGTTAACACACTCTTGACACAATGTCAAGTATTAGAGCCAAAAAGATAAAGATATACCTAAAAAGTAAGCTATACTTGACATAAAAGAGGTGATATGATGACGGCAGAGCGAATCAAAGAGCTGCGCGAGGTACGAGGGTGGACGCAGGCAGAGCTGGCCCGGAAGATGAATATGACACGCAACGGGATCAATTCGTGGGAGCAGGGGCTTTCGATGCCGTCACCGCCCAATCTGGTAGAGCTGGCCAGAATTTTTTCAGTTTCTACGGATTACTTGCTGGGTGTTGAACGTCTTGCGACCGTGAATGTTTCGGGGCTTGACGAAGAGGATGTGGCTCTGCTGTCTCGCCTAGCGGATCGCCTGAGGGAAAAACATTGAATAAAAATGCGCTTCTGGATGATAGATGCCGCATTGTACAAACAAAAAACTCCCCCGCCATGCAACACAAATGCACAGCGGGGGAGTTCAGCTTTTAACAGACCTTCAAAAAGGAAAAATTACTTTTTATTCTTCATGTAGATGTGGTGGGGCAGACCTGCGATATAGAGCGGGGTAAGCTCGGCCTGAATGAGCGGGCGGGCGTAATCGAGGAACTCCTCGGTCATCTGGGTGTGATTCTCGTTCATCCAGCTCAGGGGCACCTTCTTCTCGAGGTTTGCGACCTCACTGATGGGGTGCAGCTCGGTAGTGCACTGATACGGGCTGTTGGAGATGCGCTTCAGGGCGACCATCTGGCCGGTGACGCCTTCAAAGGCAGCCTTGGCTGCGGCACCGCCGACCTGATAGGCCTCGGTGATGTCGGTGCGGCTGGTCAGGTGGCCGGCGCAACGCTGCAGGGTCGAAAGCTCGATGCAGCGGGTCTTGGTGTCCAGATTGCGGGCGACCGTGTTGGCGAGGAAGCGGGCCGTACCGGTCAGGGCCTTGTGGCCGAAGGCGTCCACTGCGTGCACATCGTCGGCCAGCTCGCAGACATAGCGGCCATCCTCCAGCTTGACGCCTTCGGAGACAGCAATGACGATGCTGGGCTTCTTTTCCTGCATGACACGGACTTTCTCGATGAAGTGATCCACATTGAAGGGCACCTCGGGCAGGCAGATCATATCCACGCCCTCGCAGTCATCGCCCTTGGCGAGGGCAGCGGCGGCGGTCAGCCAGCCGGCGTTGCGGCCCATGATCTCGACGACGGTGACATACTTGGTGCCGTACACCGTGGCATCGCGGATGATCTCCTTCATGACGACGCCGATGTACTTGGCAGCAGAGCCGTAGCCGGGGGTGTGGTCGGTGACCATCAGATCGTTGTCGATGGTCTTGGGCACGCCCATGAAGCGGATGTCGCTGTCGATCCGGGCACCGTAGTCGGCCAGCTTGCCGATGGTGTCCATCGAGTCGTTGCCGCCGATGTAGAAGAAGTAGCCGATGTTCAGCTTCTCGAGGATGGCGAAGAGCTTCTGGTAGACAGCCTCGTCAGTGTGCCAATCCGGGAGCTTGTAACGGCAGCTGCCGAGGAAGCTGGACGGGGTGCGCTTGAGCAGTTCGATGTCGAGGTCATCGGTCAGCAGGGTGGACAGATCCACGACCCGCTCCTCCAGCAGACCGGCGACGCCGTTGCACATACCGTATACAACGTCCGCGCCGCGGCTCTTGCAGCTCTCGAACACACCTGCCAGACTTGCATTGATGACGGAAGTCGGGCCGCCAGACTGACCAACGATTGCATTTTTACCCATGATGATTTCTCCTTTTTGTTGTTTTCTGTTTCGGCTTTATCATAATCGTGCAGGAAGCACGAAAACAGACGTGCGGAAGGGGATGCGGGGGAAACTTACAGATGAATGTGCCGCGGGGTGCCGTTGACGTAGACGGGGGTCACCTCGTCGAGGATCAGCGGGCGGGCGTACTCCTCAAAGGCGGCCGTGACCTGCATTCCGTCGGGGCTGATCCAATCCAGCGGCACCTTCTTCTCAAGGTTGGCCACCCGCTGGACGTCCACCGACTCGGTGACGCACTGGTACGGATACTCGGACAGCCGCTTGAGGGCGATCATCCGGCCGGTCTCACCGGCAAAGGCGGCGGCAGCGGCTGCACCGCCCACGGCGTAGGCCTCGTTCACATCGGTGCGGCTGGCCAGATGGCTGGCGCAACGCTGCAGGGTCGAGAACTCGATGGCGCGGCTCTTGCAGTTCAGCTTGTCGTGGATGAGGTCGGACAGATAGCGGCTGGTGCCGCTGAGAATGGCCTTGTGGCCGAAGGCATCCAGCTGGCCGGCAGTGGAGACCAGATCGCACAGGTAGGTGCCATCAGCGGTCTTGACGCCCTCGCTGGCTGCGATGATGACGTTGGGCTTGGTGCGCTGCAGCTCGTCCACCCGGGCAAGGAACTTGTCCGGATCGAAGGGGACTTCGGGCAGCAGGATGAGATCAGGGCCTTCGCAGTCATCGCCGCCGGCAAGACAGGCAGCACCGGCCAGCCAGCCGGCATGACGGCCCATGATCTCGGCCACCGTGACGCTGCGGAGGTTGTAGACCGAGGAATCCCGGATGACCTCTTTCAGGATGGTGGCAATGTACTTGGCGGCCGAGCCGTAACCGGGGGTATGATCGGTCAGGCAGAGGTCGTTGTCGATGGTCTTGGGCACGCCGATGAACCGGACGCTGCTGCCCACCTGTGCGCCATAGCGGGAAAGCTTGGCGATGGTGTCCATCGAGTCGTTGCCACCGATGTAGAACACGGCGCAGACATCGTACTTGTCAAACAGGGTGAACAGCTTGACATACGGGGTGGAATCCTTCTCGGGTTCCGGGAGCTTGTAGCGGCAGCTGCCCAGATAGCTGGACGGGGTGCGCTTGAGCAACTCGATGCTCATCCGGTCGTCCAGCAGGATGTTCAGCTCGATCAGCTCTTCTTTGAGCAGACCCTCGATGCCGTACTTCATGCCGTAGACCTTGTTGGCACCCAGACTGCACGCGGCCTTGTAGACACCTGCGAGGCTGGAATTGATGACGGCGGTCGGGCCGCCGCTCTGGCCGATGATCACATTTTTGGCCATGAGAACCTCCTTCGTATCATTTCGACAAAATTTCACTTCCTGCAAGCCGGGTCCGCACCGGTCTTTTTTCAGCGGCCGACGCGCCCTGCACTGCGCACAACGACCAGACGGCAAACAAAAACGGCTGCAAGTAGCACAAAAAACATACAGGATGTGCAAGCACTTCGAGTAAAGTGTGCAAATACCTGCACCTCTATTGTACCTGTTTTGGCTGTTGTATGCAAGCCCTAATTGGTTGCACAGGCAAAAATTTTATGTTACAATGAGTCCTGCACAGCAAAAACCCGGTGCAAGACCGGATTTTGCGGATTTTCGAGCAGAGAACGGGCATACTGCCTTTAAAATCAGGATCGGACGGGAGAGGTTCTATGGGAATTTCACACGAGTATCATGCTTCGCGGGGGCGGTCGCGCCACGGCAGCGTCGGCGGAAAGCTCCGCTTCGCCGGGGTGGTCGTCGCCATTCTGGTGCTGTCGCTGGCGATCACGGCCATCCTCGAAAACGGTCAGAAGGCCGGGGAAGAGCAGAATGACGTTGCCGTTGGCACGGCGCAGAACATTCTCGCACCGCTTCCCATGCAGGGAAACACGGCGGACAATGCAGATTCGGCGGCAGGCGGTGACGCCGCCGCAACGCCGGACGGGAACACCGACGCGGCAGCCGTCACGCTGGAACAGTTCGGCCCGGCCCGGCAGACCGCCGGAGCCTATGCCGTGAAAGCTTATGACAGCAGCGTGATCCGCCAGCCCAGCTGCGGGCAGGTGGACCTGAGCTACTTTGCGGATGCGGCCTTCCTCGGCGACAGCCTGACCGTGGGCTTCTCGGATTACAGCATCAACCTCGGCGGGGCACTCATCTGCGGCTACACCGGCGTTGGCCCGGATGCCATCGTCAACCGCAGTGCGGTCAAGAGCAGCATCCGGGGCGAGGAGATCGCCATGGACGTCCTGACCGCCGCTCAGCCGAAAAAGCTTTATATCCTGCTGGGTACCAACACTTTGACCACCGTGGGCGCGGCAGACCGCTTCCTCGCCTATTACGGCCAGATGCTGGATCTGCTGAAAGAGGCCCTGCCCGGCTGCACGATCTATGTCCAGTCCATTCCGCCGGTGCGTCCGGAGGCTGCAGCCGAAAAGCCCGGCCTTGCCAGCGACATCGTCCGCCCAGTGAATGAGCAGCTGGCACAGCTGGCGGCCTCCAAGGGCTGCGTTTACCTCGATCTGTGGGAGACGCTGGCCGACGGCGAGGGCAATCTGAAAGAAGTCCTTGCGGCCCCGGACGGCGTGCACCTCTCGGCGGGCAACGGCTACGGCGCATGGGTCACTTATCTGCGCAACCACGCAAAATACGCTGCCGACAACGCATGGACGCCCGGCAGTGCCTACGCGGGAAATTAACCCAAAACGCAAAAAAGCATCCGAGACCGTCTCTTTTTGGGAGAGGTTCTCGGATGCTTTTCGTTGTTTAAAGGCGATAGCCTTTCAACCGCTGCTGCAGATGCTCCCGCAGCAGGTCGGTGCAGTTGTTTTTGGGCTGTTCCGGCTGCAGGAAGGCCGCGCAGATGGAGGGGAGACCTTCCAGTGCAATGTCCCGGATGGGGTCGGTCTCATGGATGGCGAATCCCTCGAGACGGTCAAGGGAGGAATACCCCTGCTCCTGCACCAGATAGCGGACCTGATAGAACTGCTCGCCGATCTCGATCTTGGGGTGGGTATCACTTTCCCGGAAGGCATCCCAGAGCGGGGCGAACGGCTCCGGCCGCAGCCCGGGGATCAGGAACGGCAGGCCGTCCAATTCTTGGGGAGAGATGCTGTCCCGGTCCCAAAACGGACTGCCCCGGGAGACGAGGACAGAGGCGGTGTGGGCGGTCAGGGCCGTCCGCCGCAGGCCGGGCACGATGCCGCCCAGATCCATGATGAGGCCGGCGTCCAGCGCACCGGTTTCCAGCTGGTTCAGTACCGCGTCGTTGGAGAGGGAGCGCATCTCGAGGGGGATGCCCGGGTACTTTTTCCGGAAGAGTTCCAGCTCATCGCCCAGCATAGGCAGATAATCCGGAACCAGCGCGACGCTGACGCCGAACCGGAGCGGCTCGGCTTGAATCTCCTGATAGGCCTGCGCACACAGCTGCTCGAACTGCGCCACCACAGGAGCCGCCTGCGCCCGGAACCGCTCGCCCTTCTCGGTGAGGGTAAGGTGGTTGTGGGTGTTCTGGAACAGGGCACCGCACAGCTCTTTTTCAAGCGCGGCAATGCTCATCCGGAGGGCCTGCCGGCTCAGATACAGCCGCTCGGCGGAACGGGTGAAATTCAGGTCCTCGCAGACGGCCAGAAAATACTGCAGCTGTTGGATCGTCATGGCATCCTCCCAAAACGCAAATTTTTCTTGTCACCAATAAGGATATTATAACTCCTTTTCAGAAAAATGTAAATGTGATACTTTTAACAAAGCGCAAACAAAAAAATGAAGGAATACAACAAGAAGAAAAGGAAGAAAGCATCATGGAAAAGATCTCGCGCAAAGGATTTCTGAAAATCGCGGCGGCTGCCGCAATGAGCGGTGTGACGGCAGGCGCACTGACGGCCTGTGAGTCTGCTGCCAGCAGCGCACCGGCCAGCTCCGGCAGTGCTGCCGGCATCTATACGCCCGGCACTTATACCTCTTCGGCGAAAGGAATGTCGGAGATCACTGCAACCGTTACCTTTGATGCCAACAGCATCACCAAGGTCGAGCTGGATCTGTCCGGTGAGACCGCCAGCATCGGTCAGGCTGCCAAGGATAAGCTGATCGAGCAGGTCATGAACGCCCAGACCAGCCAGATCGACGGTGTGACGGGTGCGACCGTTACCAGCAAGGCCGTGCAGAACGCAGTGGCCGACTGCATCCAGCAGGCCAGCGGCGGCGTCATCAGCCCGGCGGAACAGCCGCTGGACGAGGATGCAGGCAACGCCGATTGGCTGGGCGAGGAGCCGGAAGTGGCCGAGAGCGACATCAAGAGCACCGTTGAGTGCGAGGTTCTGGTCGTCGGAGCTGGTTCTTCGGGTACGTTTGCCGCTGCCGCCGCTGCCGAAGCCGGTGCCAAGACCATCCTGATCGAGAAGTTCAATCACGATATGGCCAGCGGCATCCGCGACACGCTGGCCGCCTGCGGCTCCAAGCAGCAGCAGGAGGACGGTGACGACGTCCGCAAGAAGGACGCCGTGCGCTACCTCTGCAACTGGAGTCAGGGCTACACCCGCCGCAGTCTGGCACAGGTCTGGGCTGACCGCAGTGGCGAGACCATGGACTGGTTCACCGATGTGCTGGCTGAGAGCGGCATCGACTTCCGCCATGAGATCGACGAAAAGCATGATAACGACAACTATGAGGTTCTGGACGTCGGCCACAGCACCCAGTACGGCGAGGAATACAGCGAGCAGCTGACCATGGACGCCGTGCTCAAGCACGCCGAGGCAGACGGGCTGGAAGTTCAGTACGAGATCACCATGGTCAAGCTGGAGAAGAAGGACGACCGCGTGACCGGCCTCATCGCCAAGAATGCCGACGGCGATTATGTCCGCTACAATGCTTCCAAGGGCGTCATTCTGGCTTGCGGCGGTTACAGCGGAAACGACACCATGATGAACGCCCTGCAGCCCCAGAGCGTGGAGCAGACCTGCATCAACTATTCCAAGCCCGGTGCCAAAGGCGACGGCATCAAGGCCTGCCTGTGGGCCGGTGCCATCATGGACACCACCCACACCTCGATGATCTTCGACCGCGGTGCCATCAAGCCCGACCAGACCGGCGAGTACGGCAAGGCCAGCGACGGTGCCCTGTTCTGGATGGGCAGCCAGCCGTTCCTGAAGGTCAACCTGAATGGCGAGCGTTTCATGAACGAGTATCAGCCCTATGATATGATCCTGCACGCCGCTGCCAGCCAGCCCTACCACACCTACTGCACCATCTGGGACAGCAAGTATCCCGACGACTGCAAGCAGTTTGCGACCCACGGCTGCAGCCGCCTGTACCCCCATGTGAACGGCACGAACCCGGTGTTCGATATGGGCTATGTGCAGATGCTGAATGCAGACCTGCAGGATCAGGGCTACATCGTCGAGGCTGACACCATCGAGGAGCTGGCCGAGAAGCTGGGCCTGCCGGAAGAGACCTTTACGGCAACCGTCGAGCGTTACAACGAGCTGGCCGCCAAGGGCGAGGATGAGGACTTCGACAAGGAGAGCTATCGTCTCTCGACTCTGAGCGAGGCCCCCTTCTACGGTGTCCGTCAGGCGGGCGGCTACCTGATCTGCACCATGGACGGCATCCAGATCGACGACGATATGCACGCCATTGACCACGACTACAAGGCCATCCCGGGCCTGTATGTCATCGGCGACATGAGTGGCAACTACTTCTCGGGCAGCTATCCCTGCCTGATGGCCGGTGCCGCTGCCGGCCGCAGCGCGACCTTTGGCCGTCTGGCCGGTCAGAACGCCGCCAAGGGCATCTGATAAGATTTAAAGTATCATGTAAATTGAGCCTGTCGGTGTTTCCGGCAGGCTCGTTTTGTGTATTGGAATATCGGGACAACAGAAAACCCCGGCGTTGCAGAAACCTGCAATGCCGGGGTCGTTGTGTCTTATAGAAAACCTTGAATCAGCTTACTTCAGCTTGCTCTTAGCCTTCATGCGCTGGTCGTGGTTCAGGATCTGCTTGCGGATACGCAGGCTCTCCGGGGTGACTTCCAGCAGCTCGTCCGGAGCAAGGAACTCAAGGCAACCCTCGAGGCTCAGCTTGCTGATGGGGACCAGACGCAGGGCGTCGTCGGAGCCGGAAGCACGGGTGTTGGTCAGATGCTTGGTCTTGCAGACGTTGACATCGACATCCTCGCCGGAAGCGGTGTAACCGATGACCATGCCCTCGTAGACCTTCTCGCCGGGGCCGACCAGCAGGGTGCCGCGCTGCTGCGCGTTGAACAGACCATAGGTGACGGCCTCGCCGGTCTCAAAGCTGACCAGAGAACCGGTGGAGCGGTTGGCAATCATGCCAGCCCAGACGTCGTAGCCGTCGAAGATCTGGTTGATGACGCCCTCACCGTGGGTATCGGTCAGGAACTGGTTGCGATAGCCGAACAGACCACGGCTGGGCATCCGGAACTCGAGGCGGACACGGGTGTCGCCCAGAGACTCCATCTGCTGCAGCTGTGCCTTGCGCTGGCCCAGACCGGTCATGACAGCACCCTGATACTGGGTCGGGACGTCGATGACGACGTGCTCCATAGGCTCGTAGGTCTTGCCGTCGATGACCTTGGTCAAAACGTGCGGGGGAGAGACCTGCAGCTCGTAACCTTCGCGGCGCATGGTCTCGATCAGGATGGACAGGTGCATCTC